>JAFSHY010000009.1 GCA_017440065.1 Oscillospiraceae bacterium
GCACGAAGTTTGAGAAGGATCTGGATTCCTTCAAGGGTCACAGCGGCATCGGCTGCATCAGCGATTCCGACCCGCAGCCCCTGATGGTGCGTTCCCATCTGGGAATCTATGCCATCACCATGGTGGGCATTATCAACAATGCAGAGCAATTGATCGACACCTATTTTTCCGACCACGGCCATCAGTTTATGGCCATGAGCAGCGGAAAGGTCAATACCGTGGAACTGGTGGCGGCGCTGATCAATCAGAAGGATAGCCTGCTGGAAGGCATCCGTCACGCGCAGGATATGATCGAAGGCTCCGCCACGATCCTGATCCTCACGAAGGATAGTATCATTGCTGCCCGCGATAAGCTGGGCAGACTGCCGGTGCTGATCGGACAGAATGAGGATGGCTGCTGTGTTTCCTTTGAATCCTTTGCCTATCAGAAGCTGGGCTACGAAAATGCCTACGAGCTGGGTCCCAAGGAGATCGTGGAAGTCACGCCGGAGGGTTGGAAGACGATCTCTCCGGCCGGCGATAAAATGCGGATCTGTGCATTCCTTTGGTCCTATTACGGCTACCCCAATTCGAACTACGAAGGCGTCAATGTGGAAATGATGCGCTACAAAAACGGCGAGATCATGGCCCGTGACGAGATGGAATCCGGCACATTGCCGGATGTCGACTATGTGGCGGGTATTCCGGATTCCGGCCTGCCTCATGCCATCGGCTATGCCAATAAATGCGGCGCTACCTTTGCGCGTCCCTTTGTCAAGTATACACCGACCTGGTCCCGTTCCTTTACGCCCACTACCCAAGGCGTACGCAGACAGGTGGCCAAGATGAAGCAGATCCATGTTCCGGAACTCATCAAGGACAAAAAGCTGCTGTTCGTTGACGATTCCATCGTCCGCGGCACCCAGCTGCAGGAAACCGTCGATTTCCTCTACGATTCCGGCGCGAAGGAAGTGCATATGCGCTCTGCCTGTCCCCCTCTTGCTTATGGCTGCAAGTACCTTAACTTCTCCCGCAGCAGCTCGGAAATGGAACTGCTGGTGCGCCGTGAGGTGCAGGAACTGGAAGGCGCTGCCGGCCTCAAACGGTTGGATGAATACACCGATGCGAAAACGGAACGCGGACAGTGCCTGCTGAAGACCATCTGCGAAAAGTTCGGCTTCAGCTCCCTCGGTTATCAGACACTGGAAGGCCTCATCGAGGCCATCGGCATTGATCCCGAACGCCTCTGTACTTACTGCTGGACCGGAAAAGAATGATCTGCTGGAAGGAGAAATAAAATGAAAAATTCCTATTCTGCCAGCTATGCCGCTGCCGGTGTGGATATCACCGCGGGCTACAAGGCAGTTGAACTGATGAAAAAGCACGTGGCCAGAACCCGCAACGAAGGCTGCCTCGATGACGTGGGCGGCTTCGGCGGCTGCTTCGGTCTGCCGCTCGCGGGCATGGAAGAGCCTGTCCTCGTTTCCGGTACCGACGGCTGCGGCACCAAGGTCAAGCTGGCCATCCTTATGGACAAGCACGATACCATCGGCATCGATGCCGTTGCCATGTGCGTCAACGATATCATCTGCTGCGGCGCAAAGCC
>JAFSHY010000071.1 GCA_017440065.1 Oscillospiraceae bacterium
CCACCGTCGTGCTGGATCCCATCTTCAAGAAGGTCGGTCTCTCCGGCAAGTCTGTCATTCCCTTCATCATCGGCACCGGCTGCGCCATTCCCGGCGTTATGGCAGCCCGTACCATCCGCAACGAGCGTGAGCGCAACGCCACCGCCATGCTGACCCCCTTCATGCCCTGCGGCGCCAAGCTGCCCGTCATCGCGCTGTTCTCCGGCGCCTTCTTCGGCGATGCTTCCTGGGTCGGTACGCTGATGTACTTTGTCGGTATCGTTCTGATCCTGCTCTGCGCGCTGCTGGTCAATAAGATCGCGGGCTATAAGAACAGAAAGTCCTTCTTTATCATTGAACTGCCCGAATATAAGATCCCCTCTCTGAAGCGTGCCTGCATGGATATGCTGAGCCGCGGTTGGGCCTACATCGTCAAGGCAGGTACCATTATCCTGCTCTGCAATGCTGCCGTCTTCATCATGCAGTCCTTCGACTGGAGTCTGCAGCTGGTGGCCGAGGATGCTGCCAATACCTCCATTCTCGCTTCCATCGCCAATCCCATCGCCGTCGCACTGGTTCCCATCGTCGGCATTACCGCCTGGCAGCTGGCTGCTGCCGCCGTCACCGGCTTCATTGCCAAGGAAAATGTCGTCGGTACGCTGGCCGTCTGCTACGGCTTTGTGGTCAATGAGGATCTGGAAATGGTCGGCGCAGGCAGCGATGTGGCCGCAACGATGGTCGGTCTGACCAAGGTGGCTGCGCTGGCTTACCTGATGTTCAACCTGTTCACGCCTCCCTGCTTCGCAGCCATGGGCGCCATGAACTCCGAGATCAAGCAGAAGAAATGGCTGTGGGGCGGCATCGGTCTGCAACTGTGTGTCGGCTACACGCTGGGCTTCCTGGTCTATCAGATCGGCACGCTGATCACCACCGGCGCTCTGGGCGAGGGCTTCCTCGGCGGTTTGATCGTGGTTGCCGTGATCGTAGCGATCATCGTTTCTCTCTGCGTCAAGTCCGATCAGAAGCTCAAGGCGGAATATGCCCTGAGCGGAAAGAAATAATCACCCAATCCAAATCAGGAGAATTTGTATGGAAAATGTCATTCTTATTGCGGTACTTCTTATCATTGTCGGGTCGGCCGCATGGTATGTGATTAGGGCAAAGAAGAGCGGAAAGAAGTGCATCGGCTGTCCCGCGGGCAGCTGCACCGGACACTGCGGTTCCTGCGGCGGCAGCTGCGGCTGCGGTCATTCGGAAAAGAACTGAGTCCGTACCTATTTGATTTTAATTCGATCCCTTCTTTAAATTTGTACCTCACCTTCGCGAAAGCGGCAAAAGCGGCATCCATACGGATGCCGCTTTTTGCGGGAAAGGGGATGCTTCCGCAGAGAACAAACCCCACATCATCCTTGCAATCCCTATGGCGGAATGATAGAATAAAGCTGAAATACAGAGGAGGTTTCGCTATGGAATTTTGCGGATATCCGATTTGGTCTGTGGCGCTCATTTGCATCGGTGTGTTTGTGGCAGGTTTTGTGGATGCCATCGGCGGCGGAGGCGGGATCATCGCGGTTCCCACCTATCTGCTGGCGGGTTTGCCCACTCATTATGCCTTGGGAACGAATAAGCTTTCCTCCTGCATCGGCACGGCGGCATCCACCTTCCGCTATATCAAAAATGGCTATGTGGACTGGCTGCTGGCGGCGCCTTCCATCTTCCTTGCCATTGTCGGCGCCCATTTCGGTACAAAGCTGCAGCTGATGATGGATGAAAAGTACCTCAAGTATCTGCTGCTGATCGTGCTGCCCGTCGCGGCCTTTATCATGCTCAAAAAGAAGCAGATGCCCGAGACCCGAGGAGATATCAACCCGTGGCTGCAGCGCGGCATTGTCTGGGGCGCGGCGCTGATCATCGGCGCCTATGACGGCTTCTACGGCCCCGGCGCGGGAACGTTCCTCCTGTTTGCCTTCTGCCATCTGGCCAAGCTCGATGTGCGTACCTCCTCCGGCAATGTCAAGGTGGTGAACCTTTCCTCCAATGTGGGTGCGGTGGCGACCTCTCTGATGGCGGGCAAGGTGCTGATCCCCATCGGTCTGCTGGCGGCGGCGTTTTCCTTCACCGGCCAGTATCTTGGCGCGGGACTGACCATCAAGAACGGTTCGAAGATCGTCCGTCCCGTGATCGTGCTGGTGCTTTTGCTGCTGGCGGTGCGTGTACTCAGCGAGCTTTTTGTCGGCTGACGGATGCGAAATAAGGATCGCGCCGGTTGTTGCATTCTGCCGTTTTTTGCGATATAATTAACTAACTATTCTATTTTGAGAGGAACTGACTATGAGCCGAGTACCTGTTGTGATCCCGTCCTATGAGCCGGATGCACAATTGCTGCAGCTCTGCGAAGCGCTCTCTGCCAAGGGGCTGACCGACGTTGTCATCGTGGATGATGGCAGCGGCCCCGACTATGCTTCGCTCTTTGAAACTGCAGAACATACATACCACTTTACCGTTCTGCGCCATGCCGTGAATCTGGGCAAGGGTAGAGGTCTGAAGACCGCGTTCAATTACCTGCTGAACCGCGGCGGCGATCTTTTGGGCTGCGTCACGGCGGACTCCGACGGCCAGCATACGCCGGAAGATATCCTGCGCTGCATCGAGGCGCTGGAGCAGTCGCCCGACAAGCTGATCCTCGGCTGCCGCGACTTTGATCAGGACAATGTCCCCACGAAGAGCAAGTACGGTAACAAGATCACGAGAACGATCTGCCGCTTCCTCTGCGGCGTCAATGTGACGGATACGCAGACCGGTCTGCGCGCCATCTCCCGGGATTTCATGGCGAAGCTGATGAACTGCCCCGGTGAGCGCTTTGAGTTCGAGACCAATATGCTGATCGAGACCAAGGATTATTGCGAGATCGGTGAGATCTCCATCGAAACGGTCTATGACTCCAAGACGGATCATAAGTCCCATTTCCATCCCGTGCGGGACTCCATCCGCATCTATAAGATCTTCGGCCGCATTTTCGGCAAGTTCCTGCTGTCCTCGGTCTCCTCTTTCATCATTGATATCCTGCTGTTCTCTCTGTTCTGCGGCATCTTCCAGTCGCTGACGGACGGTGTCTGGTATGCAGCGGTGGCTACGGTACTGGCGCGTGTGATCTCCGCGGTCTATAACTATCTGGTCAATTACGCGCTGGTGTTCCACAGCGGAAAGAAGCATACATCTTCTGCCGTCCGGTATTTCCTGCTGGCGCTGGTGCAGATGTGCCTCAGCGCAGGCTTTGTCACCCTGTTCGTGTGGGTGTTCGGCACGCTGCTGCAGGTGCCGCTGTTTTCCGAAACGGTCATCAAGATCGTGGTGGACACCGTGCTGTTCCTGTTCAGCTATTATATTCAGAGAAAATACGTCTTTTGATGTCCGCTCCCGGCGGCAATTGGCCGCCGGGATTTTTTCTTGCAAAGCCTGTGGGGATGTGGTATCATAAGAAAAACAGAAAGGGAACAGAACCGGATGAAAGAGAACAAAACGATTTGGCAGGCAGTGAAGTTTACGCTGTTTTCTGTGTCTGCGGGCATTATTCAGGTGGTGTCCTTTGCGCTGCTCAATGAGCTGCTGAACTGGCCGTACTGGCCGTCTTATCTGATCGCGCTGACGCTGTCCGTGCTTTGGAACTTCACGCTGAACCGCCGCTATACCTTCCGGTCCGCCGCCAATGTGCCGGTGGCGATGGCAAAGGTCTTCGGCTTCTATCTGGTGTTCACGCCCCTGTCCACATGGCTGGGTCAGCTGGCGGAGAATGCCGGTGTCAATGAATATATCGTGCTTGCGGTCACGATGCTTTCCAACTTTGTGCTGGAATTCCTTTTCTGCAAATTTGTGGTCTACCGCAATCAGGAAAATACCCGTAAGTAACCGATATTAAGAAAGAAGAGGTGCTGATATGACGATTCTCATTCATGGCGGCAGGATCCTGGACGGTACCGGCAGCAATGCCTATGCCGCGGATCTGCTCATCAAAGACGACCGTATCGCGGCCATCCTTCCGCCCGATTCGGGCGCGGAGGCAGAACTGGTGATCGATGCCAAAGACCGCATCGTCTGCCCGGGCTTTATCGATACCCACAGTCATTCCGACCTGCAGCTGCTGAAGGACGGCGTGATCCTGCCCAAGCTGCATCAGGGCATCACCACGGAGATCCTGGGACAGGACGGTGTTTCCGTCGCCCCGCTGAAGGACAGCGACCGCGACGCGTGGCTGGAAAGCCTCAGCGGTCTGGAGGGCGAAACACCGGAAGGGGTGGAGGTCTCTCTGCCGACGGTGGCTTCCTACTTTGATGCCATCGAGAAGACGCAGCCCGTACTCAACTATGCCTATCTGACGCCTCACGGCAACCTGCGCCTGTCCGTCATGGGCTGGGAAAACAGCCTTGCGGACGAAGCGCAGCTGCGGGAGATGGAGGCTCTGCTCCGTCAGACGCTGGAGGAAGGCGCGGTGGGGCTTTCCACCGGTCTTGTGTACATTCCCTGTGTTTACGGAAATCAGGAGGAGCTGACCCGCCTCTGCCGCATCGCGGCGGAGTTTGATGTGCCGTTCGTGGTGCATCAGCGGTCGGAAGGCGACGATGTGCTGGAATCCATGGATGAACTGATCGGCGCGGCAGAGGCCAGCGGCGTCCATCTGCATATCTCCCATTTCAAGGTCACCAGCCGCAGAAATCTGCCGAAGGTGGATCTGGTACTGCAGAAGGTGGACGAGGCGAAGGCCCGCGGTGTCCGCATCACGGCAGACCAGTATCCCTATATCATGGGCAGCACCATGCTGGGCCGCGTCATTCCTCCGTGGGCGCACGCGGACGGCAAGCTGCTGGGAAATCTGGCAGATCCCGTCATCCGCGAAAAAATCCGCGAGGACATCCTTTACACCACAACGAAATGGGACAATACCATCTCCATCTGCACGCAGGAGCAGATCTTTGTCAGCAGCGTCACGCTGCCAAAGAACGAATGCTTTGTGGGGAAAAACATCGTGGAGATCGGTGAGATGGTGGGTAAGGATCCGCTGGATGCCATGATGGATCTGCTCATTGAGGAGGATAACCATGTGGGCATGATCTGCGGCGATGCCACCGAGGAATGCATGCGCAGGATCCAGCGCAGAAGCGACGTCTGCGGCTGCACCGACGGCCTGCTGGGCGGCAAGCCCCATCCCAGAGTCTACGGCGCGTTCCCGCGGGTGCTGGGCACCTATGTGCGGGAGGAGAAGAACCTGCCCATCGAGCTGGCCATCTATAAGATGACGGGTCTGCCTGCCTCCATTTTCCATCTGAAGGACAGAGGTCAGATCCGTGAAGGCGCTTTTGCGGATATCGTGGTCTTTGACCCCGAAACCGTCTGGGGCAATGCCGACTATCTGGATCCCATGCACTATGCCAGGGGCATCGATGCGGTGCTGGTCAACGGCGTTCCCGCCCTGCTGAACGGGAAGGAACAACTGGACGTCCGCGGCGGACGGATGCTGAAGCCCCACCGCTGATCTGTAACGGGAAGGTGGATGTATGCCATTTGAGATCCTTCGCAATGATATCGGCAATATGCAGGTGGATGCCATCGTCAATACGGCCGGCGTGGAGCCGGTGATCGGCTCCGGTACCGATGCGGGCATCCATGCCAAGGCAGGCCCCATGCTGCTGGAAGCCCGAAAAAAGATCGGGCGCATCCGTGTGGGTGAGGCTGCCATTACCCCCGGCTTTCAGCTGCCTGCTTCGTATGTGATCCATGCCGTTGCGCCTGCGTGGCAGAACGGAGAACGCGGAGAGGAAGCGCTGCTTCGCAAATGCTATGACCGCGCGCTGACGCTGGCAAGGCGCAAGGGCTGCGCATCCGTTGCGTTTCCGCTGATGGCCGCGGGAAATCTGGGCTTTCCCAAGCCGCTGGCGCTGCAGATCGCCATGGAGGCCTTCCGTGCCTTCCTCCAAAAGCATGAGATGCAGATCTATCTGGTGGTCTTCAGCAAATCGGTCTTTCAGCTTTCGGAGCAGCGGGTCTCCCATGTGGCCAGCTATATCGATGAAACCTATGTCAGCGAGAAGCTGAAGCTGGAATACCCCGTGGAGGAGAGCAGGGCGGACAGAGCCTTCCAAAGTCGCTATCAACTTTACCGTCCCGCACCGCCGAGGCCGATGGAGGCGGACTTCTGCGAAGGCAGAGCCGTTCCCTCGCCTGGACCGTCGGAGGCGGACTTCTGCGAGGGAAGAGCCGTTCCCGCGCCGCGGGAAATGCCGCGGCCCATGGCAGCTCCGTCCATGGCTCCCGCGCCTGCTCCCAAGAAAGCCGCCAAACGGGCAGAAGCCGGCCTTTTTAAGGCGAAAAAGCCCGCCAAATCGCTGGAGCAGCAGCTGAGGGAAACGGATGCGGGTTTCTCCGAAACGCTGCTGAAGCTCATCGATCTGAAGGGGAAGAAGGATTCGGAAGTTTATAACCGCGCCAATGTATCGCGGCAGCATTTTTCCAAGATCCGCAACAATCCCGATTACCGCCCCACAAAGCCCACCGCGCTGGCCTTTGCCATTGCGCTGGAGCTGGATCTGCAGCAGACCCGCGACCTGATCGGCAGAGCGGGCTATGCGCTGACCCGCAGCAGCAAGTTTGATGTCATCCTCATGTATTTTATCGAGCAGCATAATTACGATCTCTTCGAGATCAATGCCACGCTCTTCCAGTTTGACCAGAGCCTGCTGGGCGCGTAAAATGTCACCTGCCGGTTGACCAAAACAGAAAGAAAACCTCCTATGATATGGGTGTAAGGAAAAACACACCGCATATTACAGGAGGTTTTATCATGAAGAAGAATCTGACAGAAGTAGTTTTTATCCTCGACCGCAGCGGCTCCATGAGCGGGCTGGAGAGCGATACCATCGGCGGCTTCAATTCCATGCTGCGCAAGCAGAAGAATGAGCCGGGTGAGGCGCTGATCTCCACCGTGCTGTTCGATACGGAGATGGAGGTCATCCACGACCGTGTTCCGCTGGATCAGATCAGGGAGCTGACGGAGCGGGATTATACAGTGCGGGGCTGCACCGCCCTGCTGGATGCCATCGGCGGCGCCATCCATCACATCGGCAATGTTCATAAGTATGCCCGCGAGGAAGACCGACCCGAAAAGACCCTCTTCATCATCACCACGGACGGCATGGAGAATTCCAGCCGCCGCTATACCTACGAATCGGTAAAGACTATGATCGAGCGGCAGAAGGAGCGGTACGGATGGGAGTTCCTCTTCCTCGGCGCCAACATCGATGCCGCGCGGGAAGCGGGGCGCTTCGGCATCGACCGCGACCATTCGGTCAGCTATAAGTGCGATTCCCGCGGCACCTCGCTGAACTATGAGGTCATCAGCTATGCGGTCTGCCAGGTGCGCGCCTGCATGCCGCTGCAGGCAGACTGGAAGCAGAAGATCGAGAAGGACGTCAAGAAGAGAGGAAAATAAAAAACAGCACGCCCGCAAAATGGCGGGTGCTCGTAAAACAGTTCCAGTCCCGGCAGGATTGTCTGCCGGGACTGTTCTTGTATCTATTGCAGCCGCATGATAAAATAACTCATA
>JAFSHY010000072.1 GCA_017440065.1 Oscillospiraceae bacterium
AAGTGCGGGCGGCCAATGGCCGCCCCTACACCCTCAAAAGGAAACTATCCTTGACAAATCCCGTGCCATCGGGTTCCTCTTTTATTTGCCCCACTTTTGGAAGAAGGTATCGCAGATCCTGCCGAAGACGCTGATACCGGCATCATCCTTCAGGCGGATATAGAACGTATGCCAGCCGCCATGCAGCACCTGCAGTTCCACCTTGGACATATCATAGCGGAAATGGCGCAGGGTGGAGATCACCAGCTGCGTCTGCTCCGGACGGTTTTCCATCTCATCATCGGAAACAAGGAAGAGCATGGGCGGGTATTCCTCCGCCATGCCGATGTGCCACAGGGGCGCAGTCTCATCAACGATGACCCGTCTGGGATCCACACCGGAAGCCTCCAGCACATTGAAATGGGCGGTGGGCTGACCTGCCGCGTGGACAAAGCCCGCGATCTCCATGGGCTTCATGCCATGGGCGCCCAGCCACTGCGGGTCAAAACAGAGCATCATGGACAGATACGCGCCGGCAGAGCTGCCGCCCACATAGATCTGATCGCAGGCGCCGTATTCCCCGATGTGCTGCTTCGTCCATGCCACGGCCGCCGCGGCATCGCGGAGAAAATCGGGATAGACGGCATCGGGATACATCCGGTAATTGGCGGATACGACGGCAACGCCATGGGCGGTCAGATAGTCGGCCGCCACGGCCATACTGTCCTTATCGCCCTTCTTGAGGCCGCCGCCATGGAAAAATACAAAGACAGGGAATGCTTCACATTCCGGAAGATACAGATCCAGCTTTTGGCCTTCGGCGGTGTAAACAATATCAAATATGGTCTTCATCAGCCGCTTCCTCCTGTTCCGGTTCGGTTTCGATGTTCTTCGGGTTTCTCACGTAATCCGGGATCACGATTTCTTCCACGAGATCAAAATCATACAGCTTCATCTGTGTGGTAACATTGGCGACCTCCACCAGATCATCCGCCAGACTGCCCAGCCCGATCTTGGACATGGAGTCCTCCAGCGAGATCCGCAGCAGCTGCCGCACCACAGAGGTCATATCCAGCGAATAGCCGGTGATGACCAGCTGCTCCTTATCCACCGTGACGGTGAGGGGCATATCCTCCAGATCTTCATCCAGCTTGTCGAGGACATCCTCATCGATGAGGCGGGTATCCTCCAGCTGCCGCAAAAGGCCCGTGGTCTGCAGCGCGAAGCGGATCTTGGAGGCAGGGATGACGCCGGTATAGCGCAGCTCCGTTTCGGAGATGGCTTCCGGTTCGGTATCCGCCAGAATAATGGCCATTTCCAGCAGCTGCATGGTCTGCGCCTGCAGATCCGCGCCCATCCCGGCAGCGGCATCGTTTCCCCGCTGGGTACTCCAGACCCGCTTGCTGCCCACCAGCACGCCCACATGGCTGACCGTTTCGTCGCCATCGGCCTCCATATAGACCTCCATCTCCGCCACGTCCTTGCCCGCCATATCCATGGTCACATCGCCGTGCGCCATGGCAGGGTCGGAGGTCATCTCACCGTCCATGGTAAGATTCACATCCAGTTCCTGCCATAAGGCGGTTATATCCATATCCATCGTCATTTGGAAGCGCATACTGCTGATCTGACTCATTTTTTCCCGCGCTGCCTGCAGATAGTCCTCCGGTGTCTCCGGTTCCTGCGGCAGCTGCGTGATCACGATGACGGCAGCGGCAGCCGCGATCAGCAGGATCAGCAGAATGATCCAAATCCATAATTTTTTCATGGGTCGATCTCCTTTGATCGGATTTGGGAGCATTTCCCATCCATGCAGATTATTATAACACAGAACGACGGCGCTGTCACTCAGTTTCTGTATCCAAAATGTAAACATTTCGCATCAGTGCTTTGCCGCAGAAAAGACTTGACAGCTTCGCATGGGCGGTGCTATGATGCATATAATAACCGAAACCGTTGAAGAAGTGTGAGTAAGCTCGGAGCTTTCCGGCACAGAGAGCCGCGGATGGTGGGATCGCGGCGCGGAGAACCAAGCTGAATGGGCTTCTGAGGGCGAGCCGAACGCAGAGTAGGCAAGCCGGAGCAGGCGCTCCGTTATCAAAGGCCGGTATGTGTCAGCATACGATGAGAGGGCGCACAGCGCCAAGCCGGGTGGCACCGCAGGAATCTTTCCTGTCCCAGCAGTCAATTTTGGAACTGCGGGACGGGTTTTTTGTTTTTTCCGGTATCCCGCGCAAAGAAAGGATGGTATCCCATGGCAGAAATCCCCTACAAGATCTATTTGAATGAATCCGAGCTCCCCACGGCATGGTACAATGTCCGCGCCGATATGAAGAATAAGCCCGCTCCTCTGCTGAACGCGGCAACCAGACAGCCCATGACCTTCGAGGAGCTGCAGCCCGTTTTCTGCGACGAGCTGATTCGTCAGGAACTGGACGACACCAACCCGTGGACGGAGATTCCCAGAGAGATCCGCGATTTCTATAAAATGTACCGCCCCGCTCCGCTGGTGCGCGCCTACTGTCTCGAGGAAAAGCTGCAGACCCCCGCCAAGATCTACTATAAATTTGAGGGCAACAACACCTCCGGCTCCCACAAGCTGAATTCCGCCATCGCACAGGCCTACTATGCCAAGATGCAGGGTCTCAAGGGCGTTACCACGGAGACCGGCGCCGGTCAGTGGGGCACCGCCCTTGCCATGGCCTGTGCCTACCTTGGTC
>JAFSHY010000073.1 GCA_017440065.1 Oscillospiraceae bacterium
ACTCATTTTATGGCAAGGTTTCGGCGAAAACGCACCGCGGTAACAATCCCTCAGTCAAAAATCAAAAGATTTTTGACAGCTCCCTTTACACAAGGGAGCCTTGGGCGCTCCCGCGCCAGTTCGCAAAACTTGAATTTGACGGAGACATATTATGAAAACATATACATTATGCGGAAGTATGCGATTTGAAAAAGAAATGCAGAAAGCTGCCTATTATCTTGAAACACGTAAAGGATATAACATTCTTCAATGCATTTATACTGTGGCTGGTACCAAACCAACAGCGGAGGAATTGCACTCGCTTGAACTTGCACATTATCAAAAGATAGATATAAGTGATGGCATTTATGTTCTGAACATTGATGGATATGTTGGAGAATCCGTTCGCAAAGAGATAGACTATGCTCAACGGCATGGTAAGGAAATCATTTACCATTGCAATTAGCCAAATTCCAATTTGGCGTACTGTACCGTTCCGTTTTGCTGCGTGCCAAGGCTTCCCCTTGGGGGGGGAAGCCTTGGCGATCCCGCTCTGCGTTCTGCAAAAAAACACCCGAAAAGCCATGCTTTTCGGGTATTTTTCTTTCCTTATTCTTTCTCAGTAGCCGATCTGAAGCTTGACATCGTCCATCAGCTGCTGGACGGTCAGGGATTCCCGCAGCAGGCGCCGCTGCGCTTCAAGATCTTCTCCCGCGACCCAGCGGCTGAAACGGCGCACCACGCGCTCCTGCACCCCGGGCAGGCGGGAAGGATCGGCCACGGGCCATTTTTCCACGGGGATGCCGCAGTCGTAGGCCTCCACGTTCTCCATGGTGTGCTTCTCCGCGCCCAGCACCACGGAAAGATTCCGCAGCGTATAGGTGGCGCGGTCGCACTGGATCTCGCTGCCGATCATACTGTGGGCGCACTTGGAAACCGTGGCGCTCACATCAAAGGAAGGATAATGCAGGATCATGGCATCCGTGCCGTCCACCTCGCCGAGGAATTTGGCGGAGGCCGTGATCCGTTCGGGCGCGCCGAAGAGATTGACGGCAAAGTGCAGCACATAGCAGCCCAGATCCGAAAGGACGCCGCCGTGCAGCGAGCGGTCAAAGCTGGCGAAGTGTTCTCCGGCACGGAGGCGATCCAGCTTGCCGGAGCGCTGGCTGTAGTCCAGCCTTGCGGCAGCCACGGGATTCTCCTTCAGCTCCTCCCGCAGGAGATCCGTCACGGGAGAATAGAAATTCATGACCGCTTCCGCAAATACGCAGCCGTTTTCCTCCGCGGCTTTGATGATCGCTTCCATCTGCGCCGCGGAAACGGTGGCGGGCTTTTCGCACAGCACGTGCTTTCCCGCCTGCAGGCAGCGGATGGCCGTTTCGGCATGCAGCACATTGGGGATGCAGAGATAGACCGCGTCCACATTCGGATCGCGGAGCATCTCATCGAGGTCAGTGTAGGCCGCAGCGCCCTCGCCCGCCAGCTCCTTCGCCCGCTCCAAATCGCGGGAACAGACCGCGGTCACCCGATCCCCTGCATCGCAGATGGCCTTTCTGTAGATATGGCTCAGATAATTGGTTCCCATGATCGCGTAACGCACCATAACGATTCCTCCCGAAGCATTCTGTTTTTCTGTCCCGATTATACTCCGCCGAATTTGCGCATGTCAATGCCCTGCTCCGTTTGCGGATTTACAATCGGAAAATCCTATGGTAAAATCAGAAAAAAGCCGAAAGAATCGGAGGAGATCCTATGAGTAACTGGTATGTATTATCCGGCGGCTACACCGAACCGATCCAGATGGGTTCCGGCGAGATCGTTCCCGGCCGCGGCAAAGGTATCGGCCTGTTCGCCATGGACAAGGAGAGCGGCGAGCTGCGGCAGCTGGCCATGATGCCGTCCCGTCCCAATCCCTCGCATCTGACGCTCAGCCCCGACGGCAAGGTGGTTTATGCCGTGAGCGAGCTGAAGGAATATGAGGGTATCCCCGGTTCTCTGGTCTCCGCTTACCGCCTGGACAGCGAAAACGGCACGCTGGAGCTGCTGGGCAGCCAGGCCACCACCGGCATGGATGCCTGCTTCGTTCATCTGTGGCAGGACGGAAAACGGCTGCTGGCGGCCAACTATTCCGGCGGCAGCACGGCCGTCTTCCCCGTTCTGGAGGACGGCAGCCTCGGTCATGCCTCCTGCGTCCTGCGCCACGCGGGCAGCGGTGTGCGTCCCGACCGCCAGGAAGGCCCCCATCCCCATCAGATCCTCCCCGCGCCCGACGGCGCCCACGTTTATGTGACCGACCTCGGTCTTGACCGCCTTTGCTGCTACCTTCTGGATCCCGAAAACGGCTGGCTGGTCAAAGACGCCCGGCCGGACATCGCGGGCATTCCCGGACAGGGCACCCGCCACGGCATCTTTAGCGCCGCGGGTGACCGCCTTTATGTCATGGCGGAGCTGACGGGCGAGGTGAACGTCTATGCCTATGACGCGCAGAGCGGCAAGGCAGACCTGCTGCAGACCTGCACCGCCCTCACCCATGACGGTTGGATCCTCGGCGCCGCCATCCGCCTGCATCCGAACGGCAAAATGCTCTATGTTTCCGTCCGCGGCGCGAACCGTCTGGCAGCCTTCCGCGTGGAAGAAGACGGCACACTGACCAAAACGCAGGAGATCTCCTCCGGCGGCGAGATCCCCCGCGACTTTAACCTGACTCCGGACGGCCGCGTCCTGCTGGCTGCCAATCAGGACAGCGACAACATCTGCGTCTTCGCCATTGATACGGAAAGCGGCATGCTGACGCCATGCTCCTCCATTGGCGGGATCGGCGCCGTCACCGTCCTGCAGATCATGGAATAAGCGCATCTGCCTCAACAGCTTCACTCCCGACGTGTTCTGTCATCGGGAGTGAAGCTGTTTTGCAGGCAGGTGTTTTGCGGATCGTACGTTGGTCATGTCACTTTCTTGTACCGGACAAGAAAGGTACCAAAGAAGCCGGCATAGGGGAGGATCCTGCCGCACTGCTTCCTCAAAACAGGAACCGACCTGTGATTTCGATCACAGATCGGTTCTTGCTGTTTGATCCTTTCTTGCGACGCGGACTTTGCTTCATTCCACGGGGTTTTTCTGATAGAAGGTCAAAAGATCGCTCACAGGCATCGGGCGCGCCAGCGCGTAGCCCTGAATGCGGTCCACGCCCTGCTCCTGCAGCAGGCGGACTTCCTCCTGCGTTTCCACACCTTCCGCGACCACGATCAGATCCATATCATGGAAAAGCTTGGTCAGCGTACGCACCAGACGGTAATCCGTCGCGCCGTTCCTGCCGGAATGCACCAGCGCGGTATCCAGCTTGATGATGCGGAAGGGCAGCTGCAGCAGGCAATTGAACGTGGAATAGCCTGTGCCGAAATCGTCCAGATAGAAGCGGAAGCCCTCCTGATTCAGCCGCTGCATGACCTCCAGCGTCTGACGGAATGTATCCAGCATGATCCGCTCCGTAAACTCCAGACAGATGCGGTTCGGCTCGATGCCCGCCTGCTTGACGGTGCTGACCAGGCGGGGCACAAAGCCCTTTTCCAGCAGCTGATCCATGGGCAGGTTGATCGAAACGCTGACATGATCCAGATTCGGAGAATACTTCAGCAGCCTGCAGGTCTCCTCCACCACGAACCAGGTGATGGGGGAAATATGGCCTGTCTGCTCTGCCAGCGGGATAAACTCCGCGGGGCTGATCAGGCTGCCGTCGGGTTCGCGCAGACGGATCAGCGCTTCCATGGAGCAGAACTTTCCCGTGGAAAGGCAGCCGATGGGCTGATACCATACCTCAAAACCGTGCTGGCGGTCGACCGTCTGAATGCGCTCCCGCAGATAGCGGTGGCGACCCGTCTCCTCGCGGATCTCACCGGTGCAGCGGACATAGCGCTGCTTTCTGTCGTGAGTCTTTGAGCCCGCATATTCCATGTTTTCATAGAGCTCCGCTCCCGTGGTCTCGAGGCCGTCGGCCACATAATGCACCACCACATAGTCCACATCCACATGCTGATCCATGCAGGAAATGCCGTTTTCCAAAAATTCCAGCAGTTCGCCGCTCTGGCGGTCGGCATCGTTCTGATAGGTATAGCGCTGGATGACGGCAAAGACCGTGCCGTTCATATGGAAAGACAGGCTGCCCTTCAGCAGCTTTTCCAGTGAGAAGGCAAACTGATACAGATATTCATCGCCGAATACATGGCCGTGCTTCTGATTGATGCTGCCGAAATTCTTGATATTGATGAGGAAGATCTGGAAGGGTTCCTTTTTGGCGATGCGGCTGTCCACCTCCGTGAAGAAGCGGCGGCGGTCATTCAGCTCCGTCAGCGTATGAACGCCCTGCCGCTGACCCTGGAAGGACAGGAACAGGACCGTATCCACCAGCGCCATGATGAAGCCGTTCAGCATGATCTCGGGATTGGTGCGCTGGATGATGATGCAGAGCGGAATGATGGGGAACATCTGCAGCAGTGCCCGACGCATGGGGCGGCTGGCGTTCTGCCGGTTGCGGAGGTAGCAGATGCCTACCAATCCCAACTGCGCCAGCGTGATCAGATAGCCCACGCCGTTCAGCGGACCGCGGCAGTAGTTGTTCGCCTCGTCAAAGTAGAACAGCCAGCCCGTCCACAGGTTCATCACCACGAACGCAAGATACAGCACGAACAGCACCGCAAGACCGATGCAGGCATTGCGCATGCATCGGCGGGAATAGGTATGCTCCAGGATCTTGGTAAAAAGGTACAGGGCGATGGTGGACGTGGAAATAATATTCACCACGAAATAGAGCGAATTCACCAGCATGTGCTTCCAAAGCGCCACGTCCTGCAGATCCAGCAGTTGACCGGACATCAGATCGATGACAGCGGTCAGCGCCGTGGTGAACAGGCAGCAGATAAAGAGCTTGCCGGAGGCAGACATATAGCGGATGCCGGTTTTGTTGTCAAAGAAGAAAACGCACAGGACGATGACCAGTCCCAATGCAAAGTAATCTCCGATAAAATTCATGATGGAACCTCCCCATGTTCCGATCACCACAACATTTTTTCAACATATCGTGGATCGTCACTTACATCTTACGACGTTCTTTTACATTTTGCAATCGGTTCCGTAACATTTTTCCGTTTTCTCAAGAAAACGGCTGACAAACGGTCATTCATATGCTATAGTAGGGAAAAATCCTTCCCGCGGGAAGGACTTCGGAGGTAGGTTTCATGAACTTTCTGGAAGAGCGCATTTTAAAAGACGGCATCGTCAAGTCCGGCAACGTGCTGAAGGTGGACAGCTTCCTCAATCATCAGATGGACATCGCCCTGATGGACGAGATCGGCCGTGAATTCCACCGCCGTTTTTCCCATAAAAACATCACCAAGGTGCTGACCATCGAGGCTTCCGGCATCGCCATTGCCTATCCCGTGGCACGGGAATTCGGTGTGCCGCTGGTCTTCGCCAAGAAGTCCAAGTCCATCAACATCGATGGTGATATGTATGTGGCGGAGGTGGAATCCTTCACCCACAAGAACAAGAACCAGGTTATCGTCTCCAAGAAGTTCCTCGGACCGGACGATCATGTTCTGATCATCGATGACTTCCTGGCTAACGGCTGCGCGCTGCAGGGCCTGATTTCTATTGCAGAGTCTGCCGGCGCGACGGTCGAGGG
>JAFSHY010000074.1 GCA_017440065.1 Oscillospiraceae bacterium
CGCTCGGCCACCTCTCCCACAGGGAGAGGCAAGGGCAGGTTCTATGTGTCGTTCCGTATTTGCCGTAGGGGCGGGCGTCCCCGCCAACTGATCTATCCGCTGCTGAATCCCCCAGTCAGCTTCGCTGACAGCCCCCTTTGACAAGGGGGCCTTTTGAGCCTCCCTTGTTAACGGCCCAGGCCGCCCTCTCTTGGCCGTTGGCCAATTCACCTTGAGGGAGGGGGACCGCCGAAGGCGGTGGAGGGATTCATCCCGCCCGTTACGCTTCGGTTTTTTGATACGTGGGAGATTCTTCGCTGCGCTCAGAATCACATGAATGCGGCATTGAATTGCCAATTGTCAATTGTCCGTTCACGGCTGCGCATGCTCCTCCAGCCAGCGCAGGGCGCCGTGGGCATAGACCGCCGCGCCGAGGGGCAGCACATCCTCCGAAAACAGCACCTTGGGATGATGGGCAGGGAAGTCGCCCCGTTCATCGGCAAAGCCCGCCGTCAGATAAAAATAGGCAGAGGGGATCTGCTCCGCGATGAGCGCAAAATCCTCCGACGCGCTGGCCTCGATACCGCCCGCCGTCCGCAAGGCAGGCAGCTCCCGCGCATAGCCTTCCAGCGTTCGTACTGTTTCTCCGTCACAGCGCAGAGGCGGGATCTCCGTTAAAAGCGTAACTTCCGCTCTGCCGCCAAAGACCGCCGCCGTGCCTTCCGCCACCTCCCGCAGCCTTCGCACCAGCTTTTCCTGCACCTCTTTCCTTCCGGAGCGCAGCGTTCCCTTCAGCACAGCCGTTTCCGGAATGATGTTGGGGGCTGACCCTGCCGCAAACTGACCGACGGTCAGGGCGCAGGCATCCATGGGGCTGACCTCGCGGGCGATCAGCGCCTGCAGCGCCAGATGGATATGCACACCGATGCTGATGGGATCGACGGCATCCTGCGGGTAAGCGCCATGGGCGCCCCGACCGTGAACCGTGATCATAAAATTATTCACAGAGAACATCATCGTACTGCTGTCATTATAGAGCAGCAGCCCTGCTTCCGTCCGTCCCGCTGCCACATGGCAGGCCAGGGCAGCCTGCGGCTTCGGGTCGGAAAGGACGCCCGCCTCCAGCATCTCGCGGCAGCCTGTCAGCGGTTCCTCGCCCGGCTGGAACATCAGCTTTACCGTGCCGCGCAGGTCGCTTTCCCGCTCCTTCAGCAGCTTTGCCGCCGTCAGCAGCATGGCGGCATTCAGGTCATGGCCGCAGGTATGGGCAGCCTTTCCGCTTTTGCAGGCAAAGGGCAGGCCGCTCTCCTCCGCCATGGGCAGCGCATCCATGTCCGCCCGCAGCAGGATCACCGGTTCGCCGCTGCCGACGGTCGCCGTGATGCCGCAGCCGCAGCGGCTCGGTTCGATGCCGCATGCGCGCAGTTCTTTCTCCACATAAGCGCAGGCCGTCGGCAGCTCCGTTCCCACCTCTGCGTGTTCATGGAAATACCGCCGGTGGTGCAGCGTTTCTTCCCGTAATTCTATGGCTCTGTGATAAATGTCCATCTTGACGCCTCCTTTTTCTTTCAGTTTGCCACAGATCCGTGAATTTACGATGAACACCCGAAGAATTTTTGCGCCGTTTCCGACGCACTGTTTGCGGGACACGAAACGCGTCCCCTACAACGTCAGAACGGCAGCAGCTTTTTGCAAATGTCATATGGCATATGAATTTGCATACCGCAGCTGCCGTTCTTCCTTTTCCCCGCGAAGCAGGCCTCGCGGGGACCCCATTTATCTGTCATTCTGAGGAGCACAGCGACGAAGAATCTCCGACATTCCGTTTCACCGACCCTTGGAGCCCTCTTTGGAGGAGCCGGCACCGAAGGTAACGGAACCGGGTCGGGACGGGATTTTTTTCGGGCGTGATTGATTTTTTGCCGTCCGCGGGTTATCTTATAAGTATCAAGCGAAAGGTGGCGGTATGTTATGTACAAGCTTTTGGAACTCAACCCCCAACTGAAGGAATTCTCCAAGGACATCGATCTGCGGATGTCCCTGTACCACAGCACCAAGAGCCGCATCCTGCCCGAAAAGCAGACCCTGAATGAATTCGCCAATGCCCACAACTACTACGGCTTCCATCGCACCGAGACCGGCTGGGTCTACCGCGAATGGGCGCCCTCTGCCTATCAGCTTTATCTGACCGGTGATTTTAACGGCTGGAATCAGACCTCCCATCCGCTGGAATTCATCGGCAACGGCAACTGGGAGCTGAAGCTGGAAGGCGAAGACGCCCTCTGGGACGGCTGCAAGGTCAAGACCGTGGTGGATGCCAATCTGATGCGCACCGAGCACATCCCGCTCTATGCCCGCCGCGTGGTGCAGGATCCCAAGACCATCACCTTCACCGCCGAGGTCGTGGACGAACGCAAGACCTTCGACTGGACGGATCAGAACTTCCGCGGCGAGGACAGCCTTTACATCTACGAAGCCCACGTCGGTATGGCGCAGGAAGAGGGCAAGGTCAGCTCCTACCGCGAATTTGCCGACTATACCCTGCCCGTCATCAAAGAGGGCGGCTACAACACCGTCCAGCTGATGGCGATCATGGAGCATCCCTACTACGGCTCCTTCGGCTATCAGGTCTCCAATTTCTTTGCCGCTTCCAGCTG
This sequence comes from Oscillospiraceae bacterium, assembly GCA_017440065.1. Taxonomy (GTDB): domain Bacteria; phylum Bacillota; class Clostridia; order Oscillospirales; family Oscillospiraceae; genus RGIG3159. The sequence continues at coordinate 2,637 of JAFSHY010000074.1, forward strand.
GTTCGGCAAGCCCGAAGACCTCA
>JAFSHY010000075.1 GCA_017440065.1 Oscillospiraceae bacterium
ATCCAGCATCTCCGCCAGTTCCGTCAAAGTCGCTTCGGGATTGCTGCGGCGAAGCGCAGCAGTTTCCTGCAGCTTGGCGGGAAGTTTTTCCAGCCTGCCATTCTCTTCCAGCTTGCGGATCGCGGAAAGCTGCTCCTGTGCGGCATCCACCACCTTGGTCAGATTGGCGGTCTCGCAGTTGACTCGACGATTCACATCGTTGATGAGGCCCTTCTCCACCTTGGCTTCCATAATGCCCATGGCACACACGGGTGCGCCGAGAATGGTAAGGAAATCCTCAATATAATCGGATTGTTTATAATACAGTACAATGCTTCCGTTGCGTTCTGTTTCCTTCGGATAGAGATCCATATCCAGCATCAGCGCGTGAGTTTCTCTGCCAACGCGAAGATGGGTTGTGGATAATTCCAGATGGTAGCGCTTCTCGGGATCGGTCACACTGCCGCCGGAAAGGAATGCCCCGCGAAGAAATGCAGGCGGGCAGCCTTCGTCCTCAAAGACACCGTAATTCACATGAAGGGTCGGTTCGCCTGCCGGCGCATAGCCGATGATATCACGGATCGTACGAAGCTTTTCCGGATCCGTGATCTGAAAGACCAGCTTTCCCCGCTGTTCTTTTTCATCGGGGATCAGATCGAAATCTATGCCGAAAGCTTTACGGAACAACCGCGGCAGTCTGGCGGCAAAATCCGTATTTTCCGTCACGATGCGGATCAGAGAGCCGCTGAAGGTATTACAGAAGAGCAGGATGCCGAAGCATTCGGATATGGCGCAGCAGCGCCTGCTGATCGGCAAACGGCAAAGTTCTGCTTTTGTTTGGGCGGAAAAAGACATATTCCGTATCCTTTCTAATCGTCAAGTTCTCATGGAGCGGTATACTTTAATCACGGCAGAAGCCAGCTTTGCGCTGTCATGACGGGCGAATTCCGTGTCACCCGTCAAGGGTGCTTCATAAACGCGGATGCCCATTTCACGGATCTCATCTGCCATCAGCTCGATGGGTTCGCTGTCCTCCATGCGGTAATTGGAAAGCACCTCTTCATCGATCTCCGCATTATTGGCAATACAGACGTCAATGAGCCCCTGCGCCGCATGCTGGCAGAACGCGCGGATATGATCCGGTCCGGAATAACCTTCCGTCTCTCCTTCCTGCGTCATCACGTTCATGACGAAAATGCGCAGCGCGCCTGTGGCGGCAAGAGCTTCTGTAATGCCATCTGCCAAAAAGTTGGGGATCACGCTGGTATACAGACTGCCTGGGCCGATCACAACGATATCCGCGTCCAAAATCGCACGGACACTTTCCTCCAATGCCTTCGGACGGCAAGGCACAAGACGGACTTCACGAATACGGCTGCCGTTCAGCTTTTTATCGAGGAAGATTTTGCTTTCTCCCAGTGTGGTTTCGCCGTTTTCATATTCCGCTTCCAGATTGATGTTCTCGTTGGTCACGGGAAGCACACGTCCACGGACGGAAAGCGCCTCGCACATACGGCTGACCGCTTCCTCAAAGCTGTCGCTGATCTCATTCATGGCAGCGAGGAACAGGTTACCGAAGCTCTGTCCGTTCAGCCGGGAATCACTGAAGCGGAACGACATCAGTTTCTGAAGGGTGGGTTCTGCATCGGAAAGTGCCATGATGCAGTTGCGGATATCGCCGGGAGGCAGAATACCCATATCTTCCCGCAGCATACCCGAACCGCCGCCGTCATCCGAAACAGCAACGATACCCGTCAGATCGCGGGTATAGTGCTTAAGTCCGCGAAGAGCGGTGGACTGTCCGTGTCCGCCGCCGATCACGGTGATCTTCAGATCCCGTCCGCCGGGAGCATAGATCTTAATTTCCTGATCATAGTCATAAAGTGGCTGTGCGCCGATGATCTTCGCCATTCAGGTTCATCTCCTGTCCAGATCACGGTGGGTTACAGTCGTTTCAAATCCGAAGCGGGATACAAATTCTCCCACTTCTCTCGCTACGGCCACAGAACGGTGCTGACCGCCTGTGCAGCCGACGGCAATGGTGAGGCTGGATTTTCCCTCTTCCATATAAAGCGGCAGCGAGAAGGAAAGAAGATCCTCGATACGGGCCACAAAATCCTTTGTCTGCTGGTAGGAAAACACGAAATCACGGACATCCTGATCCAGACCCGTCTTATGCTTCAGTTCATCGATATAAAAGGGATTGGGAAGGAAACGCACGTCAAACACCAGATCCGCATCCATAGGCAGGCCGTTTTTAAAACCGAAGGAGATCACATCCACGACCATACTGTGCTCACGGGAATTTCCCGCAAACAAGCGGATCAGCTCGCCGCGCATTCTGCGGGCAGAAAACTGGGAGGTGTCGAAAATATAAGCCGCTCTGTGACGGATGGGTTCCAGAAGCTTCCGCTCGCGTTCGATGGCTTCCAGCAGTGTCGTGCCGTCCTTCATCAGCGGATGCATTCTTCTGGTTTCCTTATAGCGCTTGAGCAGCATCTCGGTGGATGCTTCAAAGTATAAAATGGTATACTCAAATTCCAGAGCATCCAGCTTATCCAGCGCGATAAAGAGACCGTCAAAGGTCAAATTTCCGCGGACGTCCGTAACGATCGCCACGCGTTCATACATGCCCTTCGTTGCCATACAAAGCTTGGCAAACTGCGGGATCAGATCCACGGGGAGGTTATCCACGCAGTAGAAGCCCACATCCTCCAAAGACTTAACAGCATTACTCTTACCGGCGCCCGAAAGGCCGGAAATGATCACAAATTCCATAATCTATCCTCAAATCATCTGCACTTCCGGTTCGAGAAGAATCCCGGAATCCGCAAGTACCCGCTGCTGCACGGCAGCGATCAGTTCTTTTACATCCTTTGCCGTCGCATCACCGGTGTTGACCACAAAGCCGGCATGCTTGGGCGAGACCATGGCACCGCCCACAGAAAAGCCCTTAAGTCCGGAACGTTCAATCAAAGCGCCCGCAAAATGTCCTTCGGGCCGTTTGAAAGTAGAGCCCGCAGAAGGAAGGTCAAGCGGCTGCTTGCTGCGCCGTTTCTGCGCCAGATCCTTCATGGTTTCACGAATCTGCGAAGGATCACCTTTTTCCAGCGTAAACACCGCTTCCGTGATGATGACATTCATCTTCTGAAACGCGCTGGTTCTGTAGCCCAGCCCCTGTGCATCGCCTTCCAGCACGCCTTCTGAGCCGTCCATATTAATATAATGTGTGCGAACCGCACGGTTCCGCAGTTCCCCGCCGTAAGCGCCTGCATTCATAAACATACCGCCGCCTACCGTACCGGGAATTCCCTGCGCGAACTCCAGTCCGGTCAGACCGTGGTCCGCAGCGAAATTGGCAAGACGCGCCATGCTGACGCCGCTGCCGCAGACGATGGTCAGATCATCTTCCAAACGCAGTTCCGTCAGCGAATCCTTCATGCAGATCACAACTCCGCGAATGCCCTCATCAGAAACCAGGACATTCGTACCGCCGCCCAAAATGCAAGGAACAATACCGACATCCTTAAGAAGGCATAAAACCGCCTTCAGCTCGGCAGCGGATTTGGGACAAACCATCAGATCGCAAGGCCCTCCGATGCGGAAGGACGTATGATTTTTCATGGGTTCCTGTTCTTTTATGACTAAATCGGGAGAAATATCCCGTAATCTCTCGTAAATATCCTTCGTTAGATACATAAACGCCTCCGGGTGGATAGTTGTAATCATTATATCAGCTTTGTAATCGAATGGCAATACTTTACGTACATTTTGTGCTGTTTCCTTGATCTTAACACAAGTTCTTGCGCACAAATGAAAAGAACAGACCGCAAAGGAAACGGTCTGTTCTGAATCGGATGCAATTATATCATATGTAACGGTCAGCGGTTCCGTGCTGCTTCCGTATCAAAATGACGGTTCAGCTGCTCCGCGAACTCTTCCGCGGCATTATAACCCATCTTTTTCTGACGGTTGTTCATGGCGGCAACCTCGATGATGACCGCCATATTTCTGCCGGGTGTAACAGGGACGGTGATGGTCGGCACTTTCACGCCAAGGATATCGGTATACTGGCTTTCCAGACCGAGACGGTCATAGTTCGCACCTTCCGTCCAGGGAACGATATTGATCAGAAGATCGATATCCGCGTCATGGCGAACCGCACCGACGCCGAACAGCTTGGCCACATTAATAACACCGATGCCGCGCAGCTCAATGTAATGGCGAATCATTTCCGGAGCAGAACCGTTCAGGCGGGAATCTGTCACCTTACGGATCTCGACCGCATCATCCGCAATCAGACGGTGGCCGCGCTTGACAAGCTCAATGGCAGACTCGGATTTACCGATACCGCTTTCGCCGTAAAGAAGTATGCCTTCGCCGTACACGTCCACAAGAACGCCGTGACGTGTAACCCGGGGCGCCAGTTCCTGACGGAGCATGGCGATCATGCTGCTGACGAGCGAGGAAGTCGTATCCGCGCTGCGCAGGATGGAAACATCGTAACGCATGGCCATTTCAAGGCATTCGGGAACGATATCCAGATTTCTCGCCACGATCAGCGCAGGCGAACGGTAAGCAAAGAAGCGTTCAAAAACCGCGGAGCGTTCTTCGGAAGAAAGCTTATGCAGATAGGTAGATTCCACGGTACCGAGAACCTGCAGACGCATTGGTTCAAAGTGATCAAAGAAACCGGCGATCTGCAGACCGGGACGGCTGACATCATCTACCGCCACACGGACTTTATCATAATCAGAAGAAAGAAAGACCGGCTGCAGATCAAATTCCTCTACCAGTTTTTTCAGCGGAACACTGTATGTTGTAACCATTGGCGCAACCTCCTGCCCTGTTCCGTGGCGACAATTCGCCTAACCACATTATATGGCACTTTGCATGATAATTCAACGCAAAATATTTTAAAAAAACCGAAAATTCCTCTTGCATTTTTGCTTCTAATCTGCTATCATGTAAAGCGCTGTGTGAAAGCACAGGATTATTATGCTAATTTTGTTATGGCAAGGAGGTGCAGCAAATGGCAAAGTGCGATTTTTGCGGTAAGGGCGTTACTTTCGGTATCAAGGTCTCCCATTCCCACAGACGCTCCAACAGAACCTGGAAGCCCAATGTGAAGCGTGTTAAGGCAGTTGTTGACGGTACCCCCCGCCATGTCTATGTCTGTACAAGATGCCTGCGTTCCGGTAAGGTAGAGCGCGCCATCTAATGCTCGCAAAAACATAAAAGCAGGCTGCAAAGCCTGCTTTTTTGCTACCCTTTTCTAATGAGGATTCCAATTATGAAGAAAAACATTACGGGCATTTATGCCGGCGGACAGGCCCTGCATTGGGCGGCTTACTGCGGCGTCATTTCTCTGGCAGGTATTTATCTGCAGGCCAAGGGTTTTGATACCGCGCAGGTCGGCTTTGTGCTGGCGCTGGCAACGATTCTGCCCGCTTTGATCCAGCCTTTTCTTGCCGCCTCCGCGGATCGTGCCAAAAAGCTATCCCTTCGCGCATATCTGACGATCCTCTCCCTGCTGACCATCTTCGCATGTGCGGTTCTGGTGTTTGCGGAAATACCCGGAACGGTATTTCTCGCCGTGTTTCTGCTGGCTTCCGTGCTGGTGCATCTTTGGGAGCCGCTGCTGAACTCGATCGCAACCTACAGTTTCCGCCATGAGATCCCGCTGGATTTCGGTGTCAGCCGAAGTATGGGCTCCATCGCATTCGCATTCGCTTCTCTCGGTCTTGGCTACGCAGCCAAGCACCTCGGAGCGGACAGCATCATCTTTTTCAGCGCGGTTCTGACTGCTCTGTTCCTGTTCTGTCTTGCCATGCTTCCCAAGATGCCGCCCGAAGGCAGCATGACTGAAAACAAGATTTCTTCGGAAGCATGCACCGTATGGCAGTTTATCGGGAAATACCCTCGTTACGTCTGGACCATGGTCGGTTTCTTCTTTATCGCCGCCTTCCATGTAATGACGGAAACCTATCTGATCAACATGATGGAACGCATCGGCGGCGACAGCAGCCATGTCGGCGTTGCCATGCTGGTGGCCAACGTATCTGAATTCGTTGTGATCTTCTTCTTTGAGCGGTTCCGCAAGCATCTTTCCAGCGGCGGATGGCTGGTGGTCACGGCGCTGTTCTTCGCGCTGAAGGCCCTTTTGTTCCACCTCTCGCCCAATGTGCCGTTTATGTACGCGGCGCAGGCGCTTGAGTCCGTTACTTACGGCATCTATGCTCCTTCTATCGTCCATTATGCAGATGAGGAGATCTCACCTGCCGATTCCGTCAAAGGGCAGTCCATTTGGATCGCCATATTTACCCTTGGCGGCAGCCTCGGCAATTACGCAGGCGGTCTGATCATTAAGGGACTTTCCGTCCGCGCGATGACATTCAGCGGCTTCCTGTTCTGCGCGCTTGGTGCAGCCATCGTTGCTGCCGTTCAGCTTCGCAAAAAACACAGCAAATAATATAGCATAACACCCCGCAGACGGTTGTCTGCGGGGTGTTCTTTGTTTACGGTGATTCCTTTGTGCGGATCAGCTTCAGCTTTTCCTGCCTCGTCAGCTGCTTGATGGCATATTCGCGGCGCATGGCCTCCTCCTTGGTTTCAAAAGCTTCATAATAAACCATGGAAACCGGACGGCGGACTCTGGTATACTTGCTGGCCGTGCCGTTGTTATGGGCTGCCAGCCGTTTCTCCGGATCATTGGTCCAGCCGGTATAGAACGTGCCGTCCGCGCACTGAAGGATATAGGCGTAATTCATTCCTCTTTATCGCCCTTCTGGCGAATGGTGATCTTGACGGGCGTACCCTGTAGACCGAAGGTAGCACGGATCTGATTTTCCAGATAGCGCTGATAGGAGAAATGGAACAGACGCGCATCATTGCAGAAGATCACGAAATGAGGCGGCTTGACAGAGATCTGCGTCATGTAGTAGATCTTCAGACGGCGGCCCTTGTCCGTGGGCGGCTGCACACGGGCGGTAGCATCTGCCAGCACGTTATTGAGCATGCCCGTGGTGATACGCATGCAGCTCTGCTCATTGACCGCGTTGATCAGCTCATAGAGCTTATCCACACGCTGACCGGTCAGTGCGGAAATGAACAGGATGGGCGCATAGGGCATATATCCCAGGTCGCGGCGGATCTCCTCTGTCACCTTGTCCATGGTCTTATCGTCCTTGACAACAAGATCCCACTTGTTCACCACGATGATGGCAGCCTTACCTGCTTCGTGGGCAAGGCCGGCGATCTTGGTATCCTGCTCGGTAACGCCTTCATTGGCATCGATCAGGATCAGGCAGACATCGGCACGGTCGATGGCATTGATGGAACGCATATTGCTGTAGCGCTCGATCATATCGTCGACCTTGGACTTGCGGCGCATACCGGCAGTATCGATGAAGCAGTACTTACCGTGCTCATTTTCAAAATAGCTGTCGATGGCATCGCGGGTCGTACCTGCCATATCGGAAACGATCACGCGTTCAAATCCAAGGATCTTATTGAGCAGGCTGGACTTGCCCACATTGGGCTTGCCTACGATGGCGACCTTGATCACATCGTCTTCGAGTTCTTCTTCCTCTTCTTCGGGGAAATGCTCCGTGCAGAAGTCCAGCAGATCACCGGTCCCGTGACCGTGAACGGCGGAAACCTCAATGGGATCGCCCAAGCCGAGAGAATAGAACTCATAGACATCGGGATTCACATTGCCGATACTATCGCACTTATTGACAGCAAGACAGACAGGCTTCTTGCTGCGCAGCAGCATGGTGGCAACTTCCATGTCGGCAGCGGTAACACCGACCTTGACATCTGTGACCATGATAATGACATGAGCAGTCTCGATGGCGATCTCTGCCTGACGGCGCATAAAGAGCAGGATCTCGGAATCGGTACTGGGTTCGATACCGCCGGTATCGATCAGCGTAAATTCGCGGCCGTTCCATTCGCAGTCGCCATAGATACGGTCACGGGTAACACCGGGCGTATCCTCAACGATGGCGGTTCTCTGACCGGTGAGTTTGTTAAACAGCATGGACTTGCCCACATTGGGACGGCCCACGATCGCAACCAGGGGTTTTGCCATTTGAGGCACCTCCTTTACGGGTAAAAACGGGGTACTTACAAGAAAAGAGGAAGGCAAATACCCTTCCTCTCACCTTGTCAGTTCTTTTCTGCAGCGATGACTTCGCGGCCATTGTAGGTACCGCAAGCCTTGCAAGCTCTGTGGGGCATTACGGGTTCACCGCACTTGGGGCAAGCGACAAAACCGGGAGCGCTAACCTTCCAATGAGAGCTACGTCTCTTATCACGTCTTGCCTTGGATACTTTACATTTCGGAACAGCCATGGTGACACCTCCTTGGTAAAAATGCCTCTCGGCATATAACTACTTATTTTTCCTTCAGCAGCTGCTTGAGAACAGCAAGCCTCGGATCCTGCTCCGGCTGACAATCGCAGGGGCCTTCATTGAGATCCTTCCCGCAGCGGAAACAGAGACCTTTGCAGTCTTCGCTGCAGAGCATTCTCGAATCCATGTTCAAAACGAACGCTGTGGTTACGATGTCTTCCAGATCAGCATGATCGTTTTCGAGCAAGAATACCCACGCATCAGCCTCTTCTTCATTTTCCAGTTCTTTAACCAGCACCGCTTCCAAAGGATAGGAAACCTTGCGCTTAAAAGACTTGGCGCAGCGGTCACACACTCCATGCAGAGTCGTTTCCACCGTTCCGTTCATGAGAAGTACACCGGCAGTATTTTTTACGGTACCCTTTGCAACGACAGGCTCCTGTGCGGGGCAGCTTCCGCCGAATTCCAAATCGTGCAGATCAAGCGCCGTTTCAAAGGGGACTACACCGGGGCAGTCTATAATTTTAGACAGGTTTAACAGCATAGTTATCTCCTCGCCATAATCACGCCCACTTATTATAGTGGAAAAGGTTCCCGTTGTCAAATACTTTTTACGGAAAATTTTATGTTTTTCACAATATTTTCTGTTTACTTTTGGGAAAGTCCCCAAGATACGGGAGATTCCCCCTTGACTTTTCTCCCCCGAACCGCCATAGTATAATCCGAAAGGAGGCAGCGCATATGAAAGAGTTCAACATCGGTAAAAACGATGCCGGTCAAAGACTGGACCGCTTCCTCGCAAAAACGGTTCCTCTGCTGCCTGCCTCGCTGGCACAGAAGTATATCCGCCTCAAGCGCATCAAGATCGACGGCAAACGGGCGGAACGGGATACCCGTCTTGTGGAAGGCAACGTCATTCAGATGTACATCAACGACGAATTTTTCGATAAGCCAAGGGAAGAAAACGCATTTCTGACCGTGGCCGCGCCAAAGCTTTCCATCGTTTACGAGGATGAGCATATCCTGCTGGTGGATAAGCGCCCCGGTTTGGCGGTGCATCCCCACGACGGAGCGGAATACGGCAGAACGCTGATCGACCACATTCAGGCCTATCTCTATCAGAAGCGGGAATGGCGTCCCAGAGAAGAGAACGCCTTCACCCCCGCCCTCTGCAACCGCATCGACCGTAACACCGGCGGCATCGTCATCGCCGCCAAAACGGCGGAAGCGCTGCGCGTCATGAACCAGAAGATCAAGGACAGAGAGCTGGAGAAAAAGTACCTCTGCATCGTCCACGGCGTTCCCAAGCCCGAACAGGGAAAGCTGGAGGGTTACATCTTTAAAGACGCCAAAGAAAACCGCGTATTTGTAACAAAACAGTCCCAGACAGGTGCCAAGACCGCCGTGACCCTTTATAAAACACTTTTCAAAAAGAACGGTCTTTCCTTGGTCGAGTGTGAGCTGATCACAGGAAGGACCCATCAGATCCGCGCCATGATGGCATGGGCGGGACATCCGCTGCTGGGCGACGGAAAATACGGAAAACTGGACAAGCGCTTCGACCGCAAATATCAGGCGCTTTATTCCTATAAGCTGAAATTTGATTTTACAACGGACGCAGGCTGCCTTTCCCATCTGAACGGAAAGGAATTCTCTGTCAAGGATGTGGATTTCGTTCGGGAGTTCTTCCCCGAATACAAAGTATAAACACATTTTCCGATCAACAGGGCATCTTCCAAAAGAAGATGCCCTGTTTCTTTTATACGATCTTGGAGGATAAAAACTGCAGCAGCGCTTCCCTGCCCTCTGCGGTCATGGGAAACTCCTGTTTCTCCTCGATCTCGCTTTTCTCATAGCAGAGAATGCCGTGCCACACCTCCGCGATGATCAGAGATTCCCCCACATTGGGGGTCAGCTTAAAGCGCAGAAGACCGAAGCTGCCCGTAAAGATGTTATTGTTCTCAAAGGAATGCAGCGTAGGAAGAAAAATCTTATCCATGGCTTAGTCCTTCATCAGCGCTTCCATCTCATCCAGCAATTCGCCGAAGAGCTCCAGCGCCTGATCCACGGGTTCGGTGGTCGTCATATCCACGCCGGCATCCTTCAGAAGGTCGATAGGATCCTTGCTGCAGCCGCCGCAGAGGAAATTAAGATAACGGTCGACCGCAGGCTGACCCTCCTTCAGAATGGCGCGGGACAGCGCGATGGCAGCGGCATAGCCGGTGGCATACTGGAAGACATAGTAGTTGTAGTAGAAATGCGGGATCCTTGCCCATTCCATGGCGATCTCATCATCCACCACCATATCGGGGCCAAAATACTGCGCGTTCAGGTCGCGGTAGACTTCGCAGAGCTTTTCTGCCGTCAAAGCGACACCCTGTGCGGAAAGCTGACCCATCTTGAGTTCAAACTCCGCAAACATAGTCTGGCGGTAGAGCGTACCCTTGAACTGTTCGAGGAAATGATTGATCAGATAGGCACGTTCCTTCTTGTCCGTGGTCTTCTGCAGCAGATGCTCCATCAGCAGCGCTTCATTACAGGTGGACGCAACTTCAGCCACAAAGATCACATAATCACGGTAGACGGCAGGCTGATGGTGATTGGACAGATAGGAATGGAGCGCGTGACCCATTTCGTGGGCAAGGGTAAACTGACTGTCCAGAGAGCCGGAATAGTTCAAAAGCACATAAGGATGCACCATCGCGCCGGCAGAGTAGGCGCCGCTGCGCTTGCCGACATTCTGATAAACATCGATCCAGCGGTTTTCAAAGCCTTCCTTCAGAATGCCGCGGTAGCCTTCGCCCAGAGGCGCGAGAGATTCATAAACCGTGTTCCTGGCATCCTCATAGGGGATCTTGCGGTCCACATCCTTCACCAGCGGCGTATAGACGTCGTAGAAATGCAGTTCGTCAACGCCCAGCAGCTTTTTACGCAGGCTGACATAGCGGTGCATTTTGTCCATATTCTTATGGACGGACTCAATCAGATTGTAATAAACCTCCACGGGAACATGGGTATGATCCAGCGATGCATGGAGGGAGGATTCATACTTTCTGGCCTTGGAGAAGAATTCCAAAGACTTGACCTGCGCGTTCAGTACGGCAGCAGCGGTATTCTTGTAAGCACCGAAGGTATGATACAGGTTCTCGTAGGCAGAACGGCGCAAAACGCGGTCCGAAGAATCCTGCAGCGGCACGAAGGTACCCTGAGAAAGCGCATGGGCTTCGCCATTGGAATCGATGGCATCGGGGAACGTAATATCCGCATCGGCAAACATGGAATAGATGGTATCGGGAGCGCTTGCCATTTCACCGGCGGCAGCCAGCAGGCGCTCTTCCGCATCGGAAAGTACATGCTCACGGGAACGGAGGATATTGAACAGGCGGCGACGGTACAGCTCCAGCTCCGGCTGATCCAGATAGAACTGTTCCAGCTTCTCCTCCGGGATCGCAAGGATCTCGGGGGTTTCAAAGGCAGTGGCAGTCTGTGCTGCCACATAGAGGGACATAAACTTGGCGGTCAGCGCCTGATATGCCGCAACGCGGGTATCCTCGTCGGACTTTCTCTGCGCGTAGTTGGCAAGATTTTCGAGGATCTCACCGACTCTGTCATAGAGGCGGAGATAGTTCAGAAGGTCATCTGCGTTTTCGCCCAGCCTGCCCTGAAAGGATGCGGCTTCCGCCACCAGCTTTTCCGCCGTTTCATAGTCTTTTAACCATGCTTCATCGGTAGGGTAAATATCGGTAATCGCCCATTTGTCGCATTCGCGGATCTCGCTGCGTTCGGGAATTTTCGTAGCCATAATTGGATTTCCTCCTTTGATATTTGCTTTATGATACCACAGAAAAGGCCGGACTACAAGTAAAAACAGCAGCCCGCAAGAACGGGCTGCTGCAATATGCACTCTATTCAGCTTGGGGTTACTTTTCGACGATCTCGAGGATCTCCATGGGACAGGCCTTGACACAGATGCCGCAGGCGATGCACTTGGAAGCATATTCGGTATCTTCCGCATTGACCATAACGCCGAAGGGGCAAGCTTCCTTACAGGCGCCGCAGTTGGTGCAGAGCTTCTTATTTACGACATAAACGCCCTTTGCATTCTGGGTGATGGCACCGGCGGGGCAGGCAGCTGCGCACTTGCCGCACTGGGGGCAAACCATGGGCTTTGCAGCACCCTTCCAGTCTACGATCTGGATGCAGGACTTATCGGGATGGAATTCCTTGTAAAATGCCTGAGAGCAGGCCTGAACGCACTGCAGGCAAGCCATACAGGTGGAGCCTTTCTTGACGGTCAGTTTCTTCATTCTATGTACCTCACAAGCGTAATTATTTTTATTTGAACATTTGTATTATACATGAGCCTTCCGTAAAAATCAATCGATAATATTGGAACTTCTGAAATCTTTCGTTTCGTTTCGCTGTTATTTCCAAAAGCATTTCCCGATCCCGTCGGTTAAAAGCAAAGAAACTGCAAATACTACCGCTGCAAAAACAAACGGGAGGATTTCTATGAAACGATTTTTACTTCTCACGCTGGCTGCGGCGCTGCTGGCAGTTCTTCTGACCGGCTGCGCGGGAAGCCGCTCCGCCTACAGTTATCGCGGCAATGTATCCACCACCGATAACGGCAGAGTCAACGGAACCAACGATAACATGAACGGTATTTTTGAAGGCACCGACGGCATGTGGAACTACGGTACCGAGCTTCCCGCAGACGCCCGAGAGGACGACCGTGATTGGGAAAACGGCAGCGGCAGACGCGGTTCGACCGTTGACCCGAACCGCTCCGGCTGGACCTCCGGCAGCGGCGAAGACGCAGCATGGGATACGGGCGCGAACAGCGGCAGAGCAATTCCCCGCTCCGGTGTAAAACCCCGCGTCAAGTAACCAATCAGGGCGAGGATTCGCCCTACATATCACTTGCCGTTGGGAACGCGGATATCCAGGTCATAGCAGCCGTCCGCAGAGGGTTCAAAGCCGTAATGGAGGAACCAGTCGCGGTACTTTGCGAAGCTTCCCTCAAGACAGACACGAAGCTTCTCTCTTCCGAGATTGCGGTAATAGCTGACCGCTTCACCGAGCAGCTGAATACCCAGCCGTTGGCCGCGCAGCTTCTTTTGAAGGCCGATATAATCAACAAAGCCGACCTTCTCTTCCTGATCCCGCTGCGGATCCAGCTGAACAAGACCGACAGCATTTTGATCCAGCATCGCAAAGTGAATGACCGCCATGGGCGCAACGGGCACAGAATCATCGCAAAGCTGCAGATACCAGTCGATCTCACTTTCATAGGGCATAAACCAGAGGTTTCTGTCCGGCGGTGCATCCTTCCCGCGCCACCAGTTCTGCTTGGCAAGGGTGGATATCTCCTCCGAAAGATGGGAATTATCACCCAGCAAATCCAGCAGGAACGTGCCGTCCCAGCGCAGCTTTGTAACGGCGGTGTTGTCCATATGGCAGATCTCTTTCTCCGGGAACAGGATGCCGAGACTCTGAGAAAGGACGCAGCCATGGGCAAACACCGCAATGGTCCCGCCGCGATGGGCTTCGGCTTTTTCCTTCAGCGCTTCAAGGAACCGTTCCGTATAAGCGGGAAACCGCTCCGCACCTTCCACTCTCCACTTGGGAGGATCGTAATTGAAGAACTTCATCTGCTTGGCATCCGTCTGCGCCAGCTCTCCAAAGGGCACATCCTCCCACACGCCGATCCCGACCTCGCGGAAGCGGGCATCGGTTTCGATCGTGAGCCCCTTCGGCTCCGCCAGGGCACGGGCCGTACGCACCGTACGGTTCAGATCGCTGGCATAGACCGCATCGATGGGAACATCCAGAAAGCGGGCCTTCAGCGCTTCGATCTGCCGCAGTCCGTTGGCTGTCACATTGGAATCATACTGTCCGTGGATCCTGCGGTACAGGTTTCCTTCCGCCTCCGCATGGCGGATCAGATAGATCGTAGTTTCTTTCATCAGATCACCGTCACAAATTTTCCAAGATCTTTTTTCATTTTCACTGCCGCTTCCAGCGCCCGCATGGCAAAATCACGGCCGTCATTATCATCCGTATGCCATGCGCCGAGAATGCTGCGGGAGGCAGAAACGATAGCACCATGACCGAACTCATCAAAGGCGCAGGATGCATGGCGGGCAGAACCGCCCTGTGCGCCATAGCCCGACACAAGGAAGAAGAGCCTGTCATACCGCTTGCGCATGGCGGTCAACGCCCGAGGATCGGTGGCGGGCATCATGATGCCCAGCGGCATATATCCGCTCTTGCTGTATTCTCCGCCGCTCCAGCGCATGACGAGATCCGCCATCGCCGTATGCACAACGCGGTCGCCGGAGATCAGATCCTGCACTTCCCTGCCGGATTTATTGGAGGTTTTTACAAGCACAAATACCGATTTCCCGTTTTCTTTGCAGTATGGCAGAAACGGCTTGACGGAATCCGAGCCGAGATAACCGTTCAGCGTAATGCCGTCGCAGCGGTAAGGATAAATCGCGGTTTCTCCAAAACAGAGACCGCCGAACATAGCATCCGCCAGCAGCGAGGCAATATGCGGTGCGTCACCGCGCATGGCATCGAGGATCACATAATAGCCCAGTTCCGTCGCGTCTTCCAGCAGCCGCTGCATTACGGATATGCCGCAGGCACCCAATGCTTCAAAGCAGGCACTCTGCACTTTCACGGCAGGAACCGTTTCCTTCAACTGCGTCAGGATATCAGAACAGAAGCGGTAATACGCTTCCGCATACGCTTCGGGCGTATGGCCGAATTGCGCGATCTTTTCCTCAAGAAGCCATGTGGGGATCAGCTCCGGAGTCGGATCCAGACCAAACATGGTGGGGTTTTTCATTTTACGGATTTTTTCCTGCAGCACATCGACGGACATAAACGCACTCCTCTCACCGTTTTCTTTCAGTATATCATGTTTTCTCTTCGGCGAAAACATAGAATTTCCATGTATTTTGAAGAAAGTCCGCGGGAATGCTGATGAGGAAGGAGGCGAGCAGCATGAAAACCGCAGGATTTCTGATGACATTGGGCGTCGGTATGGCAGCGGGCGCAGTAGCCCATAAGCTGATGCCCCGGGACTGTGAGGTAAAAAAGGCCGTGGACAACGCAGCCGATTCCATCGGCAAGGCAGCAAAACGAGCCGTTGACGCCGCACAGAACTGATCCTTCCGCCGGAGTATTCCGGCATACACAGAGAAAAGCCCGCGGAACATTCGGCGGGGCTTCGTAAAACAGTTATTTTGAAAAATGCTTGAAAACGACTGTTTTCAAGGGACGGCGTGACTTCGGTCACGCCGTTTCCTTTTTCGCAAGTTCTTCCAAAGGGATAAAGCCGATGCCGTCATACTGGATGTGG
>JAFSHY010000010.1 GCA_017440065.1 Oscillospiraceae bacterium
GAGCTGACCAAGCTGGTTCACGGCGAAGAAGAAGCCGGGAAGGCCAAGACTGCCAGCCATGCTCTTTTCGCGGGCGGTTCTGACGACAGCAATATGCCCACCACCGAGCTTTCTGCCGATGTGCTGACCGATGGTGCCATCAATGTCATGGATCTTCTGGTTGCCTGCAAGCTGACTCCTTCCAAGTCCGAAGCCCGCAGACTTGTCCAGCAGGGCGGCGTTTTCGTCAATGACGAAAAGGTTGGCGGCATTGATGCTTCCTTCACTGAAGCCGCGCTTCGGGAAGGCCTCAAGATCCGCAAGGGCAAAAAAGTCTACCATAAGGCGATCATTGTTTGATCATATGGAATCATGAGCGGTGCAGCTGTATCGGCTGCACCGCTTTGCTTGGTTAAAAAATGAGTTTGTATTGCTTCAAAATACCCCTGAGTCTCTCTCGATGCTGCTTTGTCATGGAACAGAGCGGCAGCCTGAGCAGGGAAGTGTCATATCCCATCATGACAAGCGCCTCTTTCACGGGAATGGGATTCACTTCGCAGAACAGGGCATCGATCAGCGGCATCATCTGATTCTGAAGATCGGCTGCTTCAAAGATCTTTCCGTTTAACGCGCTATGTACCATGCTTCCCGCTTCTTTCGGACAGACATTGGAAAGCACCGAGATCGCGCCTTTTCCGCCCAATGCGGTGATGGCAACGTTCTGATCGTCATTGCCTGACCAGACATAGAAGTCGTTTCCAAGCGTTCCCACGATTCTTGATACCTTCGCGATATCTCCCGATGCCTCTTTCACGCCGTTGATATTCGGATGCTTTGCCAGCTGCTCATATACGGATAAGCTCATGTTAACCCCGGTTCGGGAAGGAACGTTGTAGGCAATTACCGGCACAGACGAGCAGTCTGCGATCCTTTCATAGTGGCGGATCAGACCATTTTCCGTCGCTTTGTTGTAATACGGGGTCACGATCAAAACAGCATCGATCCCGAACGCGCAAGCGTGTTCTGTCATCGATACCGCATGGGCAGTACCATTGCTTCCCGTTCCCGCGATTACGACCGTTCTGCCGTCTATGTATTCGCATCCTTTGCGGATCACCTCCAGCTGCTCCGATTCTGTCATGGTCGAGGCTTCTCCTGTAGTACCGCAGAGAACGATCCCGTCAATGCCTGCTTCGATCTGACGGTCGATCAGGCGGTAGAGCAGGGGATGATTGATGCCGTTTTCTGTGAACGGTGTGACAATGGCAGTTGCAACACCCGTAAATACAGGACTCTTCATAAGATTCCTCCTTTCGCCTGTTATGCTATGCAAATGCCGTCTTTTCGGTGAAAGGGGAAATTTCGGTTGCAATTCCATCCACTGTTGTATATAATGAGGTTTGCAATGCGAAAAGGGGATATTTAATTGAAAACAAGTGATTTTTTCTATCATTTACCGGAAGAATTGATTGCGCAGACGCCGCTGCAGCAACGCGATTCTTCCCGTCTTTTGACACTTGACCGTGAAACAGGCGAGGTCGAGCACCATCATTTTTATGAATTGCCCGAATTCCTTCGTGAGGGAGACTGTCTGGTGCTGAATAATTCCAGAGTTCTTCCTGCCCGCCTTCTGGGCTGCAGAATGCCTACGGGCGGCGCTGTGGAAGTCCTGCTGCTGAAGGACAAGGGCGACGGCCTTTGGGAATGCCTGACCAAGCCCGGTAAGAAATGCAGAGAGGGCTCGCAGCTTTCCTTCGGGGACGGTGCGCTGACCGCTACCGTCGAAACCGTGCTGGAAACCGGAAACCGCTTGATACGATTCCATTACGAAGGAATTTTCCTGGAAGTGCTGGAACGGCTCGGAAAGATGCCGCTTCCTCCTTATATCAAGGAAGAGCTGGAAGACGGCGAACGTTATCAGACCGTCTATTCCAAGATCAACGGCTCTGCTGCAGCGCCTACGGCAGGCCTGCATTTCACGGAAGAACTGCTTCAGACCATTCGGGATAAAGGCGTTTCCGTTGCTTTTGTGACGCTTCACGTAGGTCTTGGCACGTTCCGTCCCGTGCAGGTGGATGATATCAACGATCATCACATGCATGCGGAATTCTGCATGATCTCTGCGGAAACCGCGGAGGTTCTGAACAGAACCAAGGAAAACGGCGGCAGGATCATCTGCGTTGGAACCACTTCCTGCCGTACACTGGAATCCTTTGCGGACGAGAACGGCAGATTCAGGGAGACTTCGGGTTGGACGGATATTTTCATCTATCCGGGCTACCGCTTTAAAGCCATGGACGCGCTTGTCACTAATTTCCATTTACCGGAAAGCACCCTTGTGATGCTGGTTTCCGCCTTTGCGGGAAGAGATCATGTGCTGAATGCCTATGATATCGCCGTACAGGAGCGCTACCGTTTCTTCAGCTTCGGTGATGCCATGTTTATCCGTTGAGGTAACCGCGTGAAAAAACTGCTGATTACAGGATTTGAGCCGTTTGGCGGAGAAACTGTCAACCCCTCGTGGCTGGCGGTGTCGTCTTTGCCTGATACTGTCGGTTCATTTCGCCTTTATAAATTACAGCTTCCAACCGTTTATCGTGAAGCTTCGGAAGCGGTGATCGCGGCAGCGGAACAAACTAAGGCGGACGTTGTTCTTTGCATCGGACAGGCTGGCGGCAGAAGCGCCGTTACGCCGGAATACGCCGCACTGAATGTACGCGCCGCCAAGCTTGCAGATAACAAGGGCGTTTGTCTGGCAGGGGAGAGAATCGCTCCCGATGCCCCCGACGGTCTCTTCGCCACGGTTCCCGTCCGGAAGATGACCGATGCCATTCGTTCTGTTGGTCTTCCCGGGGATATCTCTTATCATGCCGGTACCTTTGTCTGCAATGACGTCTTATATTCACTACTGTTCCATTTCAGAAATTCCGCTGTTAAGGTCGGTTTTATTCATGTACCGTTCCTTCCTGAACAGGCAACGAACGGTCAGCCAAGTCTTACCCTGCTTGAGATCGCAGCGGCGCTCGAGGCCGCGATCTTGAGCATGGACGAATGAAAGGATAATTATGTTTCGAGTGATTAAAACCTGCGGTAAAGCCCGCCGCGGAGAATTTACCTGCGCCCACGGCACAGTGCAGACGCCTGTCTTCATGAATGTCGGTACGCAGGCTGCCATCAAGGGAGCGGTCAGCGCGGAAGACCTTGAAAACATCGGATGTCAGGTAGAACTTTCCAATACCTATCATCTGCACCTTCGTCCCGGTGATGAGGTCGTTCGCAAAATGGGCGGTCTTCATAAGTTTATGACGTGGGATAAGCCGATCCTCACGGACAGCGGCGGTTTTCAGGTCTTTTCGCTTTCGAGCCTTCGCAAGATCAAGGAAGAGGGCGTTACCTTTGCCTCTCATCTGGATGGACACAAGATCTTCATGGGTCCGGAAGAAAGCATGCGGATCCAGTCCAATCTGGGTTCCGATATCTGCATGGCCTTTGATGAATGCGTGGAAAACCCTGCTCCCTACGATTATGTGAAAGCCTCCGTGGAGCGTACGCTTCGCTGGCTGCTTCGCTGCAAGGCAGAAAATGCCCGTCTCAATGCGCTGCCTGAGACGGTAAACCCGCAGCAGCAGCTTTGGGGCATCAATCAGGGAGGAACCTATGAAAAGATCCGTGTCTGGCATATGCAGCAGATCGCGGAGCTGGATCTTCCCGGCTATGCCATCGGCGGCCTCGCCGTCGGCGAAAGCACAGAGACGATGTATGAGATCATCGAAGCTGTAGAGCCGCATATGCCCAAGGATAAGCCCCGCTATCTGATGGGAGTCGGAACCCCTTCCAATATCATCGAAGGTGTTGCACGAGGCGTGGATTTCTTTGATTGCGTGATGCCCGCCAGAAACGCCCGTCACGGACGTCTGTTTACGTGGGAAGGCGCCATCAACATTAGAAATGCCAAGTACGAGCTGGATACGCTGCCCATCGATCCTGCCTGCAGCTGTCCCACCTGCAGAAGATATTCAAGAGCTTATCTGCGCCATCTCTTTAAGGCGGATGAGATGCTGGCTATGCGTTTGGCGGTCATGCACAATCTCTATTTCTATAATGAGCTGACGCGTCGGATCCGCGAAGCGCTGGATCATGATACGTTTGACGCGTTCCGCGCGGAATATTCGGAAAAGCTATCCAGAAAAATCTGATAGCCCCTTGCAATGTAATCTTTCAGTTGTTATAATAACAAAAACCAAAAAACGGAGGAAACAATCTAATGTTCACTTTTCTGACTGAAGCTGCACCTGCTGGCATGGGCGGCTCCACCATCATCATGCTCGTTGTCATGGTCGCGGTTTTCTATTTCATGCTGATCCGCCCCGAAAACAAGAAGAAGAAAGCAGCGGAAGAAATGCGCTCCTCTCTGAAGGTTGGCGATAAGATCACCACAATCGGCGGCATTGTTGGCACCATCGTCCATATCAAGGAAGACAACGTTGTCATCGAAACCAGCGCAGACCGTGTTCGTATGGAGCTGACCAAGTGGTCCATTTCCACCAACAACACGCAGGATGCCGCCAAGGCTGCTGCCAAACCCGCTGAAAAGAAAAAGAAGTAATCATACCGGTATAAAAACAGGCTGCCAACAGCAGCCTGTTTTTTGTTCTGTAATGACCCCTGTCTACATAGCATGAATCAGAAAGGGGAGGGGACTATGAAAAAGATGACCGGGAAATTGAAACGATGGGCAGGAAGCATGATCGTGCATATGCTGATTCTGCTTCTATTATGCTCCGCGGCAGGAGCGGCCATTGCGGCAGGGATTATACCTCAGAAATGGATAGATCCGACCGCGTTACTACTGTGTATGATAAGCAGCGCAATATCTGCAAGCGTGATGATCGGAAAAAGAGGAAGCGGTATGGAATTGCTGATCCATATCATTTTGATCGTTTTGCTCTATGGGATACTTCACGCGGTCATTAACGGAGCAGAACCGTATGAAAACGTATGGACATTGCTGAGTATTACGCTGGGAAGTCTCTTTTCTGTGATTATAAGCGGTCGGAAACGAAGCGTAAAATATTGAAAATTTGTGGAAATGCACAAAAGTCAAATAATAACATATTGCGACTCAATTCTGACAGATTGTAATTATCAAAATATTGTTACAATATGGGATTTCTGCAACTAGATATAGCGGTTTCTTCGAAAAAGTAAAAATAACAGTATCACAACAATAAGTTAACATAACCTCGTAAACATAATATTTGGGCATATGGAACAAAATTAAACGAATTGTCCTTAAAACACTTGAAAAATTAACCAATTTAGGTTATATTAAGAAAGCGCACAAAAAGTGCGTTTTCTTCACTGCGATTATCCACGCAAACAGAACTGTCACAAATTGTGACATCCGTGATTCCACTGCCGGTTCGCAGAGCCGAATCACAATTTCACACCCTGTGCATTTCGTTGTTTATCCTGTGGATATTTTTGTATAGAAAGGAATTTATATTCACCATGAAAGGAGGCGCCGTTTGTGAATGATCTGATATCTTCCTTTGAATCGTACTTACGCAATGTGAAAGCTTCTTCGGATAACACGGTTGCTTCCTATCTGCGTGATATCCGTCAGTTTGATTCTTACTGTTCTTCCCACGGTCATGCGGATCTCCGTGATGTGATCCATCACGATGTCTGTGATTATATGGATCATCTGCATGAAGAAGGGAAGTCCTCTTCGACCGTTTCCAGATGCGTCGCTTCTTTACGCTGTTTCTATAATTATTTGGTTTCTACCGGTCATATTGCCCGTTGTCCCGTTCACGATATTCATCTGGAAAAGAAGGAAAAGAAGCTTCCTCAGATCCTCACCAGTGAGGAAGTGGAACTTTTGCTTCAGCAGCCCAAATGCGTGGATCCCAAGGGATACCGCGACCGTGCCATGCTGGAGGTACTTTATGCTACGGGCATTCGTGTCAGCGAGCTGATTTCGCTGGATATGGAGGACATCAGTCTTTCCGGCGCTTTTTTACGGTGCCGCGGCTCCAAGGTTCGTATCATCCCGCTTTATCCCGCCGCTGTCCGTGTGCTTTCCGATTATATGAACGGTATTCGCCCGAATTTGATCGCATCTGCTTCCGAGCGCGCTTTGTTCGTGAATCTGAACGGTGAGCGGATGTCCCGTCAGGGCTTTTGGAAGATCATCAAGCTCTATCAGGAAAAAGCGCGGATCAGCAAGGACATTACGCCTCATACGCTCCGGCACAGTTTTGCCGCCCATCTGCTGGAAAACGGCGCGGATCTGCGGTCTATTCAGGAAATGCTGGGTCACAGCGATATTTCTTCCACGCAGATCTACACGCAGGTAGTCAAGCAGAATCTGAAATCCGTTTACCACAAAGCACATCCAAAAGCATAAAATGAACCCCGGATAACTCATCGGTTATCCGGGGCTTTGTAATCAGCAGGGGAGATACGGTATGAAATCAGCCGTTGGTCATGGTTTCGAGGATACGGAACTGCTGCTCGTTGATGCCCTTCTTCATGGCAAGGCCTTCTTCGATGTCAATATCGATGAGCGTGGCATTGCGCTGACAAATAACGCGGTTCGTCTTGCCGGCTGCAAGCGCTTCTACGGCACAGAAGCCCATACGCGTACCCATCACGCGGTCACGGGCGTTGGGGGAGCCGCCGCGCTGGATGTGGCCGAGGACCGTGACTCTGGGATCCAAGCCGATCGAATCCTTGATGCCCTTGGCAATATCAAAGGCACTGCCTGCGCCTTCCGCGACGACGACCATATAGTGGGTCTTGCCGTTCAGACGGGCATTTCTGATATTTTCAACGACGTCCCTTTCGATGTCCAGCGGTTTTTCTGGGATCAGTACTGCGGCGGCACCGACCGCAAGGCCGACATAAAGGGCAAGGTGACCTGCATTGCGACCCATAACCTCAACAACTGAACAGCGCTCATGGGACTGCATGGTATCGCGCAGCTTGTCGATGGCGTCAATGGCAGTATTGGCAGCGGTATCATAGCCGATGGTATAATCGGTACAAACAATATCATTATCAATGGTAGCGGGGATACCGACCACGGAAATACCGTGTCTGGAAAGCGCCTGTGCGCCGCGGAACGTACCGTCGCCACCGATGACCACAATGCCGTCTAGGCCGAGGAGTTTACAGGTAGCAACTGCCCGTTTTTGTCCTTCGGGGGTTCTGAATTCATCACTGCGGGCAGTATAAAGGATCGTACCGCCGCGATTGATAATATGAGAAACGCTGCTGACGGTCATGCGCTCAAAATCGCCGTTAATGAGACCCTGATAGCCTCTGCGAATGCCGATACATTCAATGTTCATTGCTTTGCAGGTGCGAACGACCGCACGAACAGCTGCGTTCATGCCGGGGGCATCGCCGCCGCTGGTAAGAACACCGATTCTGCGAATACTCATTGTGAATTCCTCCAGTCAGTAGAATCTGTCTTCATTTTATAATCATATCGAAAAAAAGTAAAGCACATTTTCGTTTGCCTGAATGGGCGAAGTTTTGTGTAATTTGAAAAGAGGAGAGCGAATCTTGGAGTTGTCTTCCCAAAAGCTTCCCCCCTAGCGAACGCAACAAAATAA
>JAFSHY010000076.1 GCA_017440065.1 Oscillospiraceae bacterium
CCAGGGCGGCAACTGCGCCATCACCACGCCCGGTGTCCGCGATGTCAAGCACGGCGTCATCATCGAGGGCATCAAGAATATCCCCGGCATGCTGGCGGAATCCTCCACCTTTATGTATGCCGCCAATATGTATAACCTCGTCAAGTATCTGACCAAGGACGGTACGCTGAATCTGGATGAAAGCGACGATATCGTCAGCGGTATGCTGACCACCAAGGACGGCAAGGTCGTCCACGCGGGCGCTCTGGCGGCCATGGGAGGTTAAATATGAACCCTGTATTGCTGGTGATCCTCTTTGCTGTGTCAGCGGTTCTGGGTTATGTGATCATCCGTAATGTGCCGGCTCTGCTGCACACCCCGCTGATGTCCGGCATGAATGCCCTCTCCGGTGTGACGGTGCTGGGCGCCATCATTGCCGCATTCACCGCCAAGGGAATTCTTGCCGTCGTTCTCGCGCTGGCAGCCTGCGTCATCGCCATGATCAATGTGGCGGGCGGCTTTGCGCTGACCCACAAGATGCTCAGCAGCTTTGTGAAGAAGGGAGCGAAGGACGAGGATGAGTAATTTCGTTTACTATGCTCTCTGCGGCATCTGCATCGCAGCGGTGCTGCTGGGCATCAATATGATGAGCAAGGTCAAAACGGCCGTGCAGGGCAATGCCCTCTCCGCTGCGGCCATGATCCTTGCCATGGCGCTGATCTTCTTTATGCATGTCAAGGGCGCCGGCATCGGCATCGTCCTTGCCATCCTTGCCGCGCTGGCCGTCGGCACCGTGATCGGTGTTTACGGCGCTGCCAAAGCGAAAATGATCTCCATGCCGCAGATCATCGCCCTGCTCAACGGCCTGGGCGGCGGCGCCTCCGCGCTGGTGGCGGCTGTTAACGCGGTCAACGGCGGCGTTCCCGTGTTTGAGGCGGTCACTGCAGGCCTTGCGCTGGCCATCGGCGCGCTGACGCTGACGGGCAGCCTGATCGCGGCAGGCAAGCTGGCCCGCATTCTGGATGCCAGACCCAAGAGCCTGCCCCATCACAGCGCTGTCATGGGCGCACTGGCTGTGCTGATCCTCATCGGCATCGTTCTGCAGACCGTTTCCTCCGGTGCGTGGGCGATCCTTGTGGCCGTCCTGTCGCTGGTCATCGGTGTGGTGTTCGTCATGCGCGTGGGCGGTGCCGATATGCCCATCACCATTTCGCTGCTCAATGCCCTCTCCGGTGTGGCGGGCGGCATTGCCGGCATGGCCATCAATGAGCCGCTGCTGGTTGCCGTCGGCGGTATTGTGGGCGCCTCCGGTTTGATCCTGACCGAGGATATGTGTAAGGCCATGAACCGCAAGCTGATCACCATCCTCACCGGCAAGACCACCGTTTCCGCTCCCGCTGCCAAAGCGCAGCCTGCCGAAGCGCCTGCGGAGGAGCTCCCCGAAGAACCGGAAGCGCTGACGGAAGAAAAAGTGGCCGCCGCACTGCAGACCGCGAAGAAGGTCATCCTCGTTCCCGGCTACGGCATGGCGCTCTCGCAGGCGCAGGCCGATGTGGCGGCGCTGGCTGCAGCGCTGGAAAAGAAGGGCGCAGAGGTCAAATTTGCCATCCACCCTGTGGCGGGCCGTATGCCCGGTCATATGAGCGTGCTGCTTTGCGAGGCGGATATCGACTACGATAAGCTTTTCATGATGGAGGACATCAACGAAGAGTTTGCGTCCTGCGATATTGCCGTGGTCATCGGCGCCAATGACGTTACGAATCCCGCCGCCAACACGGCGGAAGGCACGCCCATCTACGGCATGCCCGTGCTGGATGTGGAAAAGGCGCCCATGGCGGTGTTCTGCAATTTCGATGACAAGCCGGGCTATGCCGGTGTGCCGAATCCGCTTTATGAGGCGGAAAACGTGCTGCTGATGCTGGGTGATGCCAAGGCATCCGTGCAGAAGCTGATCGGCTATGCCGAATGTGAAACCGCTCCTGCCGCGGCGGAGGAACTGCCCGCAGAAGCGGCGAAGGTGACGGTGGATACAGTCGGACAGGTACTGCAGACCGCGAAGAAGGTCATCCTCGTTCCCGGCTACGGCATGGCGCTCTCGCAGGCGCAGGCCGAGGTGGCAAGACTGGCAGGCAGCCTTGAGCGCCGCGGTACAGAGGTCAAGTTTGCCATCCATCCCGTGGCGGGCCGTATGCCGGGCCATATGAGCGTTCTGCTCTGTGAAGCGGATATCGACTACGATAAGCTTTTCATGATGGAGGACATCAACGAAGAGTTTGCTTCCTGCGATATTGCTGTGGTCATCGGTGCCAATGATGTCACAAATCCTGCCGCCAACACGGCGGAAGGCACGCCCATCTACGGCATGCCTGTGCTGGATGTGGAAAAGGCGCCCATGGCGGTATTCTGCAACTTTGACGATAAGCCCGGTTATGCCGGCGTGCCGAATCCGCTTTATGAGGCGGAAAACGTGCTGCTGATGCTGGGTGATGCCAAGGAGTCGGTAGGAAAGCTGCAGAGCTATCTGAACGGCTAAGAGAATATGGAAAAACCGCCGAACCCGAAATGGGGTTCGGCGGTTCTGCTGTTTATGGAGTCATGCTCTGGCCATGCCGTCCACACTCAGCACCACACCGGTGATATAGGAGGCTTCGTCCGAAGCGAGGAAGACGAAGGCATTGGCGATGTCCTCGGGCTGCCCCAGACGGCGCAGCGGAATGCGGGCGATCATAGGATCGATCACTTCCTTGGGGACGGCCTTCATCATATCGGTCTCGGTGATGCCGGGCGCCACCGCGTTGACGCGGATGCCCTTGGGGCCAAGCTCGCGGGCGAGGGAAACGGTCAGACCGTTGACGGCAAATTTGGAGGCGGGATAGGCAAAGCCGCTGGGCTGTCCCGAAATGCTGACCATGGAAGAGGTGGAGAGGATGACGCCGCTGCCTCTGGCTACCATGCATTCCGCGGCGGCACGGGTGGCATTGAAAACGCCCTTCACATTCAGATCCATGACCTTGTCAAAGGTCTCTTCGGTATAGTCCATGAACGGGGTGCTTTCCGATATGCCCGCGTTGTTGACCAGAATGTCCACGCAGCCGTATTTCCCTGTGGCTTCGCGGAAGGCCGCCCGCACCGATTCGAGGCTGGAAAGATCGGGGCTGATGCCGGCAACGGTGGCATCGGGATAAGCCTCCTTCAGGCGGGCAACGGCCTTGTCGGCAGAGGCCTGAGAGCTGGCGGTCAGAATGACGGTGGCGCCTTCCTGCAGGAATTTTTCCGCGGTGGCATAGCCGATGCCTCTGCTGCCGCCGGTGATGATCGCAACTTTATTGGTTAATCTCATATAGAGCACCTCCTGTTTGGTTTTGTGTTTTCAGTATACCCGGATCCTCTGCTTTTTTCTGTGACGATATCACAAAACCGGAAGAAAAATCCCCTGCCGTAAGGCAGGGGATCAAATATAGGGAAATATCTATATTTTATCTGAAATCGCAGCTGCGAAATCTATTATATAACGGGGCGTTTTTTCGTTAGAATAGAAGATAGCTTACAGCAGCGTATGCAGGTGAGGACGCTCGGAGAGAAAGTCTTTCACGCACCGCAGCAGCGTTTCGATGATCGTATCGTCCGGATAGGCGCGCAGGATCAGCGCATTGCAGATGCGATCTGCGGGCGCGGGTGAGACATGACGGACAGTCAGCGATCCGGGATGCTCCGCTGCCAGCTGCAGCGCCACGTTGGAAAGCACAAAGCTCCAGCAGCGCGGATCGGTCAGATAGGTGGGCAGGGAGAGCATGCTGCTGGCGGTGAAGAAGGGCTTACTGTTTCCAAAACCGTGGGCATCGTGCCATTCCCGGATCAGCGTGTTGCCGTAGCCCTCGTGGACGATCTCAAAGGCGGGATCCAGCTCTTCGGGGGTCAGCAGGCGGTCGGGCAGCGGGGTGTCGATGGGGCAGAGAATGCTGTAGCTTTCCCGAAACAGCGGGATCTCTTCCATAAAATCGCGGTTTTCTCTGGGATAAGCGGGAGAGTCATAGGTAATGGCCACATCAAAGGAGCGATCCTCCACGGCCTGCCCGATGTCTTTGATCTCCAGCGTGCTGAGGCGGATCTCCACATCCGGAACGGCCCGCAGCAGCTTCTGCGCCACATGGCAGACGATATACTGATGGGATACCACGCTGGCTGCCAGCCGCAGGATACCGTGCTGATGGGTCTTGGTGAACAGGGCAAACTGATTTTCCAGATCCTCGTACCGTCGGGCCAGCTGAAGATATTCCGTTCCCGCGGGCGTCAGTTCGATCTCCCGTTTTCCTTTGGTGCGCTTTACCAGCTGTACCCCCAGCGACTGCTCCAGATTGCTGAGATAGCCGGAAACGGTGGGCTGCGTATAGTGAAGTGCCTCCGCCGCTGCGGAAAGGCTTTTGTGCTTCGCGATGGCAAGGAATACCTTGATGTCCTGCTGCTTCATGGCTGCCTCCGTTTTCCTATATTTTCCCTTCGGATAGAGCCATTATAGCCATTAAAAAAACCTGTGTCAATCCTGCCGCCCGAAGCGTTGGCGGCCTGGAATAAAACTGTGTATGAGGTGATCGTATGTCCGAAACCGTATTGAGCATTGCGGGCTTTCTCACCATTGCGGTGATCCTGCTGGTATTGAACAGAAAGCTGACTTCCCCTTATGTTGCCATCGCGCTGGCGCCCATTCTGACCTGCCTGTTGATCGGCAAGGGTGCGTTTGTGGGGGAGTATATCCTCAGCGGCATCAATTCCATCGCGCAGACCGGCGTTATGTTTATCTTCTCCGTGGCTTTCTTCGGCATCGTCAGTGAAACGGGCGCCTTTGATCCCTTCGTGAACCGCATCATCAAATTTACGAAGGGCGATCCCGTGCTGCTGATGATCGGCGTATTCCTCTTTGCGGCCATCGTTCATCTGGACGGTTCCGGTGTGGTGACCTGCCTGCTGGTCGTTCCACCCATGCTGCCCATCTTCAAGCGGCTGCATATGCGCAATACCTCCTTTGCCATGGCGCTGGGTCTCAGCGCAGGTATCATGAATGCCATCCCCTGGGGCGGCCCCACCATGCGCGCTGCCACCGTGCTGGAAATGGACGTCATGGAGCTTTGGATCCCCTTTATTCCCACGCAGATCTTCGGCCTCCTGTTCGCGCTGGGCATCTGTATTCTGATCGGACGGCAGGAAAAGAAACGTCTGATCGCGGAGGGCATCCTCTCTGCCGATGCCCGTCTCGATATGAATGAATTTACCGCCAAGCTGACGGAGGAGCAGGAGAAGATGCGCCGCCCGAAACTGCTCCTTGTCAACTGGATCCTCATCCTGCTGGTGCTGGGCATCATGATCAGCGGCATCGTCAAGCCCGTGATCGCCTTCATGGTGGGTGCCGCGCTGGCACTGCTTATCAACTACCGCGATCCCGCCCTGCAGCGCAAACTGCTGGAGGATAAGGGCAAGGATGCCATCGGTCTGACCTGTATCATTTTCTCCGCCGGTGTTCTCATGGGTATTATGGGCGAATCGGGAATGTCCACCGCCATGGCCAATACGCTGGTGAAGCTGATCCCCGTATCGATCTCGAAGTTTATGGCGCCCATCATCGGTGTGCTGACGGTACCGCTTTCCATCCTCTTTGATGCGGATTCCTACTATTACGGTATCATGCCCATTCTGATCGAAACGGCGGAAACGCTGGGTACCTCCGGCATCGATATTGCCCGTGCTTCCATGATCGGTCAGATGACGGTCGGCTGGCCCACCTCTCCCATGGTCGGTACCTTCTTCCTCTTTACCGGCCTGCTGGATCTGGATATCGGCGCATGGCAGAAATACTGCCTCAAGTATTTTGTTCTGGTTACGGTCGCCATGACTGCCTTCGCCTGCGTAACCGGTCTGTTTACATTCTGAGGGTAACGTGCTGTGAAAGAAAGGGAAATGATATGAAAAAGATTTTTCTGATCGGAGATTCCATCCGCTTCGGTGCGTCGGGTAATCCGGGAAGGCCGGGCAGCCCCGCGGTTACCGACTCTCCCGGCTACGGGATCTGCGTCAAGGAGAAACTGAAGGGCATTGCGGAGGTCTATGCCCCCGACGAAAACTGTCGTTTTGCCGAGTATACGCTGCGCTATCTCCATCAGTGGGCCGGAAAAACGCCGAAAGAGGAGATCGATGTCGTGCACTGGAACAACGGCTTGTGGGATGCGCTGCGCCTCTTTGACGATGAACCGCTGACACCCGTCGAGGTGTACGGCGATATGCTCAAGCGGGTCTATAAGCGCATTCGCCTGGTGTTTCCCCATGCGAAGGTGGTGTTTGCCACGTCCACATCCGTGGTAGAGGAGTGGATGCGGCCGGAGTTTTTCCGCTATAACCGCGAGATCGAACTGTACAACCGCAAGGCGGTGGAGGTCATGGAGGAACTGGGCGTTCCCGTCAATGACCTGTACGCGATCACCTCTGCCATGGACGATTCCATGTATTCGGACTGGGTGCATTTCGGCAGAGAAGCCTCCGAAATTTTGGCGGACGCGGTGATCAAGGCCTGTTTCGGATAAAAACGTAAGTTACAGAAACAGAACGAGCAGAAACAGAAGGATCATGTCCTTTTGTTCCTGCTCGTTTTTATATATTCGCGGCGGCGTCGTTTATGCCTCGTAGGTGAAGGTCTCCCACGGGATCTCCACGGCCTTATGCTGTGTGATGATCTCGTCGATATGCATCATCAGCGGGAATTCCTTCAGGTCGGCCAGTCCGCGCGCTGCCTTGATGCGGATTGCCTTCGCGACACGCTCTGCCACCACCAGAGATTCCAGCGTGATGCCCTGCAGCTCTGCCTTTGCCGCATCGATGTCCAGACCGCGACCCAGCAGAATACCGATCAGCCGTGTTCTGCCGCCGTAGACGGTGACGTACAGGTCGCCGATGCCTACCACGAGGTTATCAAGATCCTCTGCGCCCTGCAGCTTCAGAAGCTTGCTCATTTCCCGCAGCGACTGTCCGAAAATGGCTGCCTGCGAATTAAAGTGCAGCTCGCTGTCGAGGCCAAATTCCTGCTGATTCAGACCGATGGTGAGGGCAACGCCCAGGGCGTAGCCGTTCTTCAGCGCCACGGCGCTCTCCACACCGACCACATCGGAAGAAAGGCTGATATGATAATAATCGGTTTCCATGGCCGCCTTGATCATGCGGAGCACCTGCATGTCTTTGCCGCAATAGGTGACCTGTGTCTGATCGTGGGCAACCAGCTCGTAGCTGGTGCAGGGGCCGCCGATGGCATTCAGCGGGATCTGCTTGCCCAGCTCATCCAGCTTCTGCTGCCAGATGTCGGGATAGGTGATGAGAGAACCGTCTTCCAGATCCATAAGTCCCTTCGTGACGGAAATGACGGGAACATGGTCGTTCAGCCGCGGAAGGATCTCGTCGCGGAACCAATCCACACCGAAACTGCTGACACCGCAAATGATAAAATCCACACCGCAGATCGCTGCTTCCAGTTCTTCGGTATGGTAATAGGTGATGCCTGCGGGGAACTCCTTTTGGAACTTGGGATGGCGGTTCGTTCTGCGGCAATGCTCGATGATATCCCGATCCAGTGGGGTACCCACGATGCGCACCTCGTTGCCGTTTTCTCTTGCGGGGAAGGCAAGGGCAGAGCCCATCATGCCCGCGCCGATGATCGTGATCGTTTTCATACTTTGACATCCTTTCCGTGATCTGCTAGTATTATAGAAAATGAACAGAATGAAGTCAATTGCTGTCCGAAAAGATGATAAACAACCATATTTTCAATCAGAAACAAACAGAGGAGAACAAAGATGCTCAAGAAAGAACGGCAGGATCATATTTTGGAGATCCTCAAATCACGAAAATACTGCACGGTGGATTACCTTTCGAAGCAGCTGTATGTGGCGCCGATCACGATCCGCCGCGATCTGAGCGAAATGGAATCAGAAGGACTTCTGACGCGGTGCTTCGGCGGGGCGACCGTTCCGGAATACGAAAACCGTGAGATCCCGTTTGAGATCCGGAACAGGACCAATTTCTTGGTCAAGGAGGAGCTGGGCAAACGGGCGGCGAAGTACATTCGAACCGGAGACGTGGTGTTTTTGGATGCCTCATCTACAGTCAGTCACATTGCGGATTACCTTTCCGCGGAACAGGATCTGACGGTCATCACCAACAGCATGCTGGTCGCGGAAAAACTGCGAGATAAGCACATCCGCTGCTATCTGACGGGCGGCATGCCTGTGGACTATTCCTATGCGCTGGTCGGTCCCATTGCGGAGCAGACGGTAGCGGGTCTGCATGCCAATATCTGCTTCTTTTCCGCGCAGGGTGTGGATCAGAACGGGACGGTATCCGATCAATCCGAGCTGGAAAGCTCTCTGCGGAGGTGGATGATCCGCAATTCCGAAAAGCAGTACTTCCTGTTTGACAGCAGCAAGTATCCGAAGCGCTTTGCCTTTCGGATCTGCGCCGTAGAAGAGATCAGCGGCGTGATCACCGACCGCAGTGATCTTGCGTTTCCCGTAAAGCCGTAAACCGAAGATCCGTCTGACGGCACAGAAGCAGATTTCCTGCGTTTTATGATATGCAGCGGCCGTTCTTTTTTTGTGACTTTCTCACTGCGAAAGCGGAAACGCTCTGCTATGATGGCTTCAGAAAGCAAAGGAGGCGATCCCATGAACGGAATCAGCGAAAAAATCTACCTCCGTCTTACCATGCCCGCGGAAGATGCGCCCGTCAGCGATCAGAGAAGGATCCTGCTGGCGCTGCAGCTGCTGGGCTACGATCGGGTCACAGTTCCGCTCTCTGTGCTGCAGAGCCTGTATCCTCTGTGCCGAAACGCGGATTTTGATATTACGGTAACTTTGGTGCATCGGGAGGACGATTGGGTCCTTGTCCGCGTGGAGGCGGGCGATACCACGCGGCAGCACTACGGTCTTGCGGTGGATTACGGCTCCACCACCGTGCTGATGCGGATGATCGACATGAACTCCGGGGCGGTGATCCATGAGGCGAAGGCCGTCAACGGACAGGTGGCCTACGGCACGGATATCCTGACCCGCATCACCTATACCATGGAAGATCCTGCCCGTCGGGAAGATCTGCAGAAGGCCACGGTGCGGACGTTTGAAGCGCTGTTGGCGGAGCTGACGGAGCAGACCGGCATCGAGGCGGCTTCGCTGCCTGTCATGGTGCTTTCCGGCAATACGGCCATGATCCATTTTCTGCTGAAGCTGGATGCGTGGACGGTGTTTGCCTCGCCCTACGCACCCGTCACCATGGATCCCGGCTTCTTTTGGGGCAGGGAACTGGGGATGGATTTCGCGGGTATGGTCTATGTGATTCCCGCCGCCTCCAACTATATCGGCGGCGATATCATCAGCGGCCTTCTGAAGCTGGAACTGCATAAGCAGGAAACGCCTTCTCTGTTCTTTGACATCGGCACCAACGGCGAGCTGGTCATCGGCTGCAAAGAATGGATGATGGCAGGCGCAGGCGCCGCAGGCCCCGCGCTGGAGGGCTATATCAGCCGCTTTGGCATGCGGGCAGCGGACGGGGCGGTGGATTCGGTCTCGATCCGCGGAGAGGATCTCACCTTCACCACCGTCGGCGGCAAAAAGCCCGTGGGCATCTGCGGATCGGGCATCATCGACCTGCTGGCGCAGATGCGGCTGGAGGGCTGGATCGACATCGCGGGCAGGCTGAATGAGAAGGCTTCCTCCCGCATCCTTTGGCTGGAGGAGGAGGGACAGTACGCTGCGGTCTACGCAACGGCAGAGGAAGCCGCCGAAGGGCAGCCCCTGTTCTTTACGCAGCAGGATATCCTGCAGTATCTGGATACCAAGGCGGCAGCCGTGACCATGGTGGAATGCCTGCTGGAAACGGCGGGTGTGGAGGCAGGAGAACTGCAAAAGCTCTATCTCTCCGGTGCGTTTCCCGCCCATTCGGATCTGGAATCCGCCATCACCATCGGGATGTTTCCAGATGTGCCGCGGGAGCGGTATCGGGTGCTTTCCAATACCTCGCTGGAGGGCGCATCCCTTCTGCTGCTGGATCACAGCCGTCTGCGGGAGGCAAAGGAACTGGCGGAGAATCTCTATTGCGTGCAGTTCGCGTCGGTTCCGGATTTCCTTGTGAGAATGCATGCGGCGAAGTTCATTCCGCATACGGATATGGAACGGTTTCCGACAGTTCAAAGCAAACTGGATCGAAATCGATAAACCAAGCGGAGATTGAACCAATTACGGTTTAATCTCCGCTTTTGAATATAAAAAATGAACAAGTGTTGAATCTGATGAAATTAAACTTGAATTAGGCGGTGATACGCGCTATAATACCGGTATGATTCAAGCAAACGGAGGTCAAATCATGAACAGTTCAATTTTTGCGGAAAGATTCAATCAAACCATGCGGAACAAAAAGATCAAGCAGATCGATTTGATCGCGATGGCGGAAGCGCGTGGCGCGAAATTGGGCAAAAGTCAGATCTCCCAGTACGCATCCGGAAAGACGCAGCCCAGAACAGAAGTTCTGCAGCTGCTGGCTGAACTGCTGGAAGTCGATCTGAACTGGCTCTGCGGTGAGGACGCGGCATCTGCCGCGGAAGCGCAGGAGGACAGCGTGCGTACGTTTAAAAAGTCCACGAAGCTGAATAACGTCCTCTATGATGTGCGTGGCCCTGTGGTGGAAGAGGCTGCCCGCATGGAAAGCGAAGGCATGCAGGTGCTGAAGCTGAACATCGGCAATCCCGCGCCCTTCGGTTTCCGCACGCCCGATGAGGTCATTTTCGATATGCGCCGTCAGCTGACGGACTGCGAAGGCTATTCCGATTCCAAGGGTCTGTTTTCCGCCCGCAAGGCCATCATGCAGTATGCCCAGCTGAAAAACATCCCCAATGTGGCCATTGACGATATCTATACCGGCAACGGCGTCAGCGAGCTCATCAATCTGAGTATGTCCGCGTTGCTTGACAGCGGTGACGAGGTGCTGATCCCCGCGCCGGATTATCCCCTGTGGACGGCCTGCGTGACGCTGGCAGGCGGCAGGGCGGTGCATTACCGCTGCGATGAGGAATCCGAGTGGTATCCCGATATTGCCGATATGCGCAAAAAGATCTCCCCCAGAACCAAGGCCATCGTCATCATCAATCCCAATAATCCCACCGGTGCGGTCTATCCCAGAGAAGTGCTGGAGCAGATCGTGGAGGTTGCCCGTGAGCATCAGCTGATCATCTTCTCCGATGAGATCTATGACCGCCTGGTCATGGACGGCATCGAACATCTTTCCATTGCCTCTCTGGCGCCGGATCTCTTCTGCGTCACCTTCAGCGGCCTTTCCAAGAGCCATATGATCGCGGGCTTCCGCATCGGCTGGATGATCTTCAGCGGCAATAAGAAGGTCGCGAAGGATTACATTCAGGGCATCAATATGCTGACGAATATGCGCCTTTGCTCCAATGTGCCTGCCCAGTCCATCGTGCAGACGGCGTTGGGCGGCTATCAGAGCGTTAAGAACTATATCGTTCCCGGCGGCAGATTCTATGAGCAGCGGGAATTTGTCTATCAGGCGCTCAATGATATCCCCGGCATCACTGCCGTGAAGCCGAAGGCTGCCTTCTATATCTTCCCGAAGATCGATACGAAGAAGTTTCGCATCAAGAACGATGAGCAGTTCGCGCTGGACTTCCTGCGGGAGAAGAAGGTGCTGCTGATCCACGGCCGCGGCTTCAACTGGTCGGAGCCGGATCATTTCCGCGTGGTCTATCTGCCCCGCGTGGAAGTGCTGGAGGATGCCATGGGCAAGCTTTCCGACTTCCTCTCCACCTACCGTCAGAGCTGAACAGAATAACGAAGCCCCGATGCGTGAATTCGCATCGGGGCTGTTTTTAGGAATGTTTTCCCGGTCAGACGATCTCTTTGCCTGCTCTGTAAACGGGGGCCACATGACCCAGCGCGGTGATGTCCTCAAAGGGCTTGCCTTCCACGGCGATGATGTCGGCGCAGAGACCTGCCTTCAGCATGCCGAATTCATCGGCGCCGCCCAGCGCTTCCGCGCCGTTCTTCGTGGCGCACTCGATGGCCTGCAGCGGGGTCAGACCGCACTGCACCAGCCAGTAGCATTCCATATAGACAGGGGAGGCTTCGGGGAAATTGTCGCAGTCGGTATCGGTACCGCAGGCAATGCGGACGCCGGTATCGTAAAGGCGCTTCAAATCGTTTTCGTAGCAGGCGCAGCTGTCGATGTAGTAGTCGATGTGCAGCGCCTGGGCCTGTTCGGGCGGCATCTTTCTGCAGTCCTCGAGGCTGGATTCAAAGATATAGACGGTGGGGACCCAGGTCTGATCGTTGTCACGCATCTGAATACACTGCTGTTCCGTCAGATGGGTGCCGTGCTCAATGGTATCCACACCGGCATCGATGCACATCTGCAGGGAAGGGCCGAAGCCGGCATGGGCAGCGATGCGGTAGCCGAGACGGTGGGTCTCATCCACGGCGGCATCGATCTCTTCCTGCCGCATTTCCACACCGCGGTAGGCCTCGCTGGTGAGGATCTTCGTGTAGTTGGCGCCTTCGCGGAAATTGGTGCGGATGGCCTTGCGGATCTCCGTATCGCCGTCACATTCGGCAGCCAGATCATAGAGGTTGGTGCCGTGACCGCCGGTCATGGCAATGCCGAGGCCGCAGGTATAGATGCGGGGGATCTCCAGATAGCCTGCCTTGGCGGCCAGTGTCAGCGCGGTGCCGATGCGGTCGGCAGAGCCGACGTCACGAATGGTGGTAACGCCTGCCTTCAGCGTATCCGCCATGCGCTTGGCGGCAAACAGGGCGCGGATGGGCGGATAGCGCAGGAAATCCTTCTCGTTCTTCTTGCCGTTGAAGAAGGCCAGATGTACGTGCATGTCGATCATGCCGGGCATCAGCGTTTTGCCGGGATAGGTTTTTACCTCGTCGTCGGGGTAAGCGGCGCAGACGTCGGCCTGCGTGCCCACCATCAGGATGCGGTCACCCCGAATGGCCACGGCGCCTTGCTCCACCACGGTATTGCGGTCACCGGTCAGAAGATAGTCGGCGGTTAAAATCATATTGAATCCTCCGTGTATTTGATATAGGAAAGGGGCGTCAAAGCTTCGGCTTATCGGCCGAAGGCGGGCAGAACGGCGGCGCAGTCATTGGAAAGCACCGTGTCGATGCCCATGGAGAGGAAGCGGGCAGCCTCCGCTGCATCGTCCGACCAGAAGACATTGCAGCGGATGCCGTGATCGTGGGCCTTTTTGATCATCTCTTCCGTCATGCAGCTCTTGTGGAACTGGATCTTTTTGCAGTCGTAGCGGATGGCACGATCCACGATCTGCCACCTTCGCTCCGTGGTGCCGCCGCCGGAGCAGCAGAGGGCAATATCCGGGGCAAGGCGCATCAGCTGCTCATAGGCGGGATCGCAGCCGCAGGTGAGATAAACATATTCCTCGCAGCCGTAGGCGCGGATGAGGCTGACGATCCTGTTCAGATAAGCCTCCGGCAGCGGATCGGTCAGGTTCGGTGTTTTGATCTCCACATTCATGATGATCTTCCGTCCCAATGCGGCAAGGATCTCCTCAAAGGTCAGGATCTTCATGCCGCGGAAGGCTTCGCTGTAATGGAGACCGAAGTCCAGGCGGCGAAGCTCGGCCAGCGTGTGATCGGAAACCTTTCCACTGCCGTCGGAGCAGCGGTCGAGGGTGCTGTCGTGCAGGGAGACGGGCTCACCGTCTGCCGTTTCCCGCAGGTCAAATTCGATCTCCTGTGCGTCCAGTTCGATGGCGGCAAGGAAGGCGGGCATGGTGTTTTCCGGCGCAGCCGCGCTGAAGCCGCGGTGGGCGCAGAGTCTGGGGTAGGGGAGCGCAGCTTCACAAAGCGTTTCGGTCATGGATGATCCCTCCAATCATTGATTTCATTCTACCAAGCCGTGGGGTTTTGTCAAGTCAAAGCAAGGCTTGCATGGGACGAAAAAAGGGGTATAATGGTAGCAGCAGACGAAGGGAGGCGAAACCGTGCATCCGAATACCGAAGCATATACCAAGAGGCGCAGGCTGCTGGCCGGGATCTCCATTGCCGTGGTCGTGCTGCTGGCTGCGCTGGTCACATGGTTTGTGTGGAGCTGGCTTTCCTCCTTTTCGCAGGAAGGCTTTCGGGATTATATCCGCTCCTTTGGCGTCTGGGGCTGGCTGGTGCTGCTCCTTCTGCAGTTTTTGCAGGTGTTCATCGCGCTGATCCCCGGTGAGCTGCTGGAATCCGCGGCGGGCTATGCCTTCGGCCCGTTTGCGGGGACGGTCATCTGTTATCTCGGCGTGGCGGCGGCTTCCTCGCTGGTCTTCCTGCTGACGCGCCGCTTCGGTGTGCGGCTGGTGGAGGTCTTTATTTCCCGGGAAAAGATCAGCGAGCTGCGCTTTCTCAATACGGAGCGCAAGCGCAATGCGCTGGTGTTTCTCCTCTTCTTCATCCCCGGAACACCCAAAGACCTTCTGACCTATTTTGTGGGGCTGACGGATATGCGGCTGGGGCAGTTCCTTGCCATCTCGCTGGCAGCACGGATCCCCTCGGTGATCTCCTCCACCTTTGGCGGTCACCTGCTGGGAGAGGGAAAGCTTTGGGGCGCGCTGCTGCTCTACGGCATCACGGGCGCCGTCAGCATCGCAGGCCTTGCCGCCTACCGCGCTATCGTGCAAAGACGGGCCGAAAAGAAATAATATACGGAAAAGAACCCCGCGGAGCAGGCTGCTCCGCGGGGTTTTTCTGCTGGGGGATTGACAGATAACTGTATCATGCGTATAATACGGTTATAGAACTGTATTACTCGAATGGTACGGTTACGGAAAGGAGTGTGGCGGCAATGGTTTCCTTTTCTTCCTTCTCGATGGAAGCGGGCGTGCCGATCTATCTGCAGATCATGCTGCATCTGAAGCGCGGCATCGTGGCAGGCACGGTGACGGACGGCGATGAGCTTCCTTCCCGCCGCGTGCTTTCCTCGCTTTTGGGCGTCAATCCCAATACGGTGCAGAAGGCTTACCGCATGCTGGAAGAAGAAGGGCTGATCGTATCCCATTCCGGCGCGAAAAGCTTTGTCTGCGCCGATGACGCGGCGGTTTTGCGGGTGCGGCGGGAACTGCTGGAGACTGATGCCCGCGGCATCATCACCGCCATGAAGCAGATGGGACTTTCCCGTGAAGAAGCAAAGAATCTGATCGATACCTACTGGGAGTGGGGTGATACCGAATGAAACAACACGGTTCTGTATTCCTTTTGATGGTGCGAAGCACCTTTTACAAAGTATTACTGCTGCTGGGCGCGGCAACGCTGGCTGAAACAGCGGTGTTTGTTGCCTTCTGCCTGCGCGGGCCGACGGCAAAGGGTTTCGGCCCGGAGCTGCTCCTGCGGCAGGGAAGGATCGCGTGGATATTTGGCGCGGTGATGGTTCTGATGACGCTGTTGCTGATCCGTACGGGAACGGAAAAGGGCGCGAAGACCGGCTACACGCTGCGGCGGCTTTCTGTTTCGGAGCGCTGGGTGTTCTTCTGGCAAAGTGCGTACAATACGCTCTGCTATCTGCTGCTTTGGATGTGGCAGGTTCTGACGGTGATGCTGCTCTGCGCGGTCTATGTGCATCTGGCGCCGGCGGAATATGTCACGGAGCAGACCGTATTTCTGGCCTTCTACCGCAGCGATTTTCTTCATGCGCTGCTGCCCTTTGAAGAGACCGCTCTCTGGGTCAAGAATGTTCTGCTCGTGCTTTCGCTGGGCATTGCCTCCGCGCGCTATCCCATGGCGCTGCGTCAGGGGAGCAAGCAGCAGGAGATCAGCGGTGCATGCTGCGCGGCCATTGCCTTCTTTGTGGAGGAGATCGGCAGCGTGAACGGCGCGATCTCCATTCTGATATCTCTGATTACCATCGGTGTGTCCGTTTACCGTGCCATGGATCGGGAGGCGCAATATGAAAAAGAAACGGCTTAAGATATCCCGTCTGGTGCCGCCGGGCTTTGACTATGGGCCGGAACTCAAAGCGTTGTGCTGGATCGTCGGCGGAGCGCTGGTGCTGAGCCTGTTCTGGTTTACGGATCTGCGGGAAGCGAGGCGGGCATTGTTTGACCGCTATCTGGGCGTTTTAAGGCCGATCCCGGGAGCGGTCATGCGGGACTTCGGAAAAATGGTATGGCCGTATATGAGCGGCTTTGCCGTGGCGGCGCTGTGGGCGCTTTCCTTTGTGGGCGTTCATTATCAGTACCACCATCGGGTCAGCAAAAGCATCTATACGATGAAGCGGCTGCCGAATCGCCTGGAGCTGCACCTCCGCTGCTGGACGCTGCCGCTTAGCTGCTTCGCGGCCATTCTGCTGGCGGGCTTCCTGCTGCTGCTCATCTACTATGCCGTCTATCTGCTTGTCACGCCGGCGGAGAACCTCGCGCCGGATCAGTGGAAGAAACTATGGAGCGTGATATTATGATCGAATTAAAGCAGGTTTGCAAATCCTACGGCCATAAGCGCGCCGTCAAAAATGTGGATCTGAAGCTGCCGCAGGGCGAGATCATCGGCCTCTTCGGCGAAAACGGAGCGGGCAAGACCACGCTGATGAAGGCCATCCTCGGCTTTATCCGCTATGAGGGAACGATTACGCTGGATGGCGCTCCCATCACAACGAAAAATATCGCCCGCATCTCCTTTGCCACCTCGGAGCATTCCTTCTTTCCGGATCTGACCGCCCGCGGACACGCGGAGTTCTACCGCGAGCATTTTCCGAGGTTTTCGGAGAAGCGTTTCTACGGTCTGATCGAGTTCTT
This sequence comes from Oscillospiraceae bacterium, assembly GCA_017440065.1. GTDB lineage: Bacteria > Bacillota > Clostridia > Oscillospirales > Oscillospiraceae > RGIG3159. Next base: position 16,808 of record JAFSHY010000076.1, read on the forward strand.
TGATCTGCCCATGGGAAAACCCCTTCGCGGCTTTTCCACCGGTCAGAAAAACCAGTTTGAGGTCATTCTGGCGCTCTCGCAGGGCGCGGACTATATTCTGATGGATGAGCCCTTTGCGGGCAATGACGTCTTCAATCGCGAGGATTTCTATAAGGTGCTGCTGGGCATCCTCGAGCCCCATGAAACGGTGCTGCTTTCCACCCATCTGATCGAGGAGGTCTCCGGCTTTATCGGCAGAGCCATCCTCATCCGTGAGGGAAGTATCGTCGGCGATGTTACCATGGAGGAACTGGAGGAACAGGGCACGGATCTCATGACCTATATCAAAAATACCTACCACTACCGTCCTGACCGCGTCAGCAAGGCGCTGCAGGATATGACCGGGGAGGAGGGATAGCCATGCGGAAGGCTGCTGTATTGCTGGCTGTGGTGCTGGCGGTATGCATCGGCGCTGTGGCGATCCTCGGCTCTGCGATCCATAAAGCCTGCGATCGGGTGACCCTGACGGAGCATACCGTCAGCGGTGACCCGCAGGCGGCCAAAGGGCTGAAGATCTGCTACAAAACCGGCTATGACAATCGTCTGATCTGGGAAACGGAGTTCACGCCGAAGGGCGAAGCCGAAACGGCGTATTCCTTTTCTGCCGATCCGCGGTATCCCACGCCCTACTATGAGCGCAGCGGACTGAACATCAATTCCGCCGCCCATGACCTCTATCTGACGGAGGAAGGCCATTTTTCCTTCGGCCTCGGAGAAGCGGCGGAGGAGCTTTATCAAAGTCTGAAGCCGGGAGAAGAGGGAACGGTCACCGTCCGTGTGGCGGACTATCTGGAGTATTATCCCATTTCGGTCACGCTGGATCTGGAGGACGGGATGCACGGCGCCAACAGCTATGAGATCATGGCGCAGCTGGAGGAGGGCGGCATTGCCGATCCCTATACGGCTGCCATGGTGCCGATCTTTGAGTATTTTAAGATCCCCGTTTTACCGGAAGAGACCTGCATGGTTTCCGTCGGCGTGAATGCCAACGGTACCGTCGGCAGCCTTGGTTCCGGTTCTGCGGAGGGCGATGCCTATTATATCTACACCTATAACACAGCCACGGAGGATGCGGTCTACTTCACCATCCATACCCATAGCGTGGAGGGGCAGGTGGTGGATACCTCTCTTTTGCCCGATGGCTACGGTCTGTTCCGCATCCCGCTGGATCCCATGCATGTGGATGAGGATGGCGACTCTGACGGCCCGCTGGTGGCGGAAAAGATGGAAATGGTCTATCCGCTGGATCCCGCCGATGAGGTACTGTATCTGCACACCGATGCGGAGCAGCGGCAGCTGCTGCTTTGGATCCGCGAGGAGGATATGCTCTGCCTCCATGTGATCGATATTGAGACCATGGAGCAGCTGCAGCATCTCAAAATCGCGCCCTGGGAACAGGGCAAAGGCAGCGGAGCCTTCTTTGACAGGGAAGGGTATGTTGCTATACTGCTTTGGCACAGCGAGGAGATGGCCGTGGTATCCCGCCATGCGGACGGCAGCTGGGCTTTGGACTGGATCTGCCCCATGGATGCGGAGCAGACGAGGCTGATGAGCCGCCACAGATCGGCGCTGGCCTATGACGGAGAGAAGCTGGCGGTCTGCGATACCGGATGGAATTACGATTACAGCATCGAAAACGGCGCCGACCTGTGCCTGGCGGTTTATGATGCCTCGGGTCTTCTCTATTACGGGGTGCAGGAGAGCAGCCTCTCCACAGGTATGGATGAGCAAAACTGGGATTACCATGTGGCGGAATACGGCTCTGTGCCGATTCAGCTGGAGTGGATGTCCTGAGGGGTTGCAATTGCGTTCTCCATGCCGTATCATGAAAGAAAACGAGAAAAGGAGCGGTTTTATGCCCATTCCCGCGTTGATCACCGGCAGAATGCCGGATTATCTGATGGAAAAGGTCGCCACCGAAGGCTATGACTTCCGCCATGTGGAAGACCCTTCGGACGAAGAACTGGCAAGAGCGGAGGTCATCGTCGGCTTTCCCTCCGTGCCGCGGCTGGCAGCCGCCAAAAACCTCAAATGGCTGCAGATCCCGTGGTCGGGTGCGGACGGCTATGCCGATCATCCCGATTTCCCGCAGCATGTGCTTTTGACCAATGCCACAGGCGCCTTCGGCCGCCCCATTGCCGAATATGCCTTCGCGGCGGTCTTCACGCTGATGCGCCGCTTTCACCTCTATCGCGACAATCAGAACGCGCGGGTATGGCAGCGCATGGGCGATGAGATGAGTCCCACGGGAAAGCACGTGCTGATCCTCGGTGCGGGTGACATCGGCAGCAATGCCGCAGCCCTCTTCAAGCTGCTGGGCTGCAGGATCACCGGCGTCCGCCGCGTGGTGCGGGAGGTACCGCAGAACTTTGACCGCATGGTCACGCTGGAGGAAGCGGAAGCGGTGCTGCCCGAAGCGGATATCGTCATCTGCGCCCTGCCCAATACGCCGCTGACCCGCGGCTGGTTCGATGCCCGCAGACTATCCCTGCTGAAGAAGACGGCGGTGTTCGTCAATGTGGGACGCGGCACGCTGGTGGATCACGGTGCGCTGGCGCGGCTGCTGGAGGAGGGGAAAATCCTCGGCGCCGCCATGGATGTGACGGATCCGGAGCCGCTGCCTGCGGAGCATCCGCTCTGGGGCTGCAAAAACGCGCTGATCACGCCCCATGTCAGCGGTCAGACCTTCCTCGGACTCAGGGATAAGGAGGAGTTCTTCTTCTCCCTCTGCAAGGAAAATCTGGAGCGCTACCGCGA
>JAFSHY010000011.1 GCA_017440065.1 Oscillospiraceae bacterium
AAACATCTGACCCTTCTGCTCGCCGTTCTGATGCTTGCGGCCCTGCTGCTGAGCGCCTGCGCGAAAACGCCCATTCCGCCCGAAAAGCCGCCCGCAGACACCGCGGAGACCACGCCCGAGCCGGAAAAAGCCCCCGCCGACACCGCCGAAGCACCGGAAGCCGAAGCGGAACAGGCGGAAGAATCTGAGGAAGAATCTGAGGAAGAATCTGAAGAAGTTCCCGAAGAAGTTCCCGAAGAAGCGCCGCAGCCCGTCACCTTCTCCGTGTACTACGGCGATGAGAACGCCGCCATGCTCCTCTCCGAGGAGGTCACCGTTCCCGAACTGACGCCCGAAGCCGTGGTATCCGAGCTGATCCGCGTGGGCGTCCTCTCCGAAGGCACGCTGGTCAACCGCCTGGAGCTGATCGCGCCGTATCTGTATCTGGATCTGAGCTATGAATTCCTCGCGAAGCTGCAGACCATGGGCTCAAGCGGCGAAATGATCACGGTAAACAGCGTGGTAAACACCTTCCTCGACGCCTACGGCGCAGAGCTGCTTCTGCTTTCCGTCAACGGCTCCGTCATCGAAACGGGACACACGGTCTACGATCTCCCGCTGGCGAAATATGAAAACCCGGAGCCTGCGCAGGAGATCCTCCTCACCGTCTACCGCGGCAACGACAATGCCGATGCCATCATCGCGGAGAACGTCATGGTTCCGGAGGTCACCCCCGAAGTGATCATGGAGCAGCTGATCCTCGCGGGCGTTCTGCCCGAAGGCTGCGCCGTCAATTCCGTGGATGCCGCGGCGGCGGGCATGAGCGTGGACTTTAACGAGGCATTTAAGACCCATGTGTGCAGTATGGGCACCACAGGCGAATGGATCGTCCTCAGCAGCGTGACCAATACCTTCCTCACCGCCTACGGCTCCGAGGTACTGATGTTCACCGTAGAGGGTCAGATCCTGGAAACCGGCCACAACGTCTACGATTTCCCGCTGACCTTTACTCCCTAACACAACGCCCTGCCGGATCAAACAAGAACCGCCCTGTGATTCGAACACAGGGCGGTTCTTTTTGATGAGGCGCGAATCCTTCACCTGCTTCAGGCGTTACCGCAACGCAAAAACTTCTCCGGTTTCAATAAATGAACCAAACATGCGCCACGGGAGGGGTACATAGGGGAGGTTGTGTTTGATGCGCGGGAGAGCAGATCTTACCCGGTCAGTTCTCCAGTTCCGCCAGATACTGCTCCGCGTAATGGGCAGCCGCAGCGCCGTCCGCCACCGCCGTGACCACCTGCCGCACGGCCTTCGTCCGCACATCGCCCACGGCGAAAATACCGGGCAGGCTCGTTCTCGTGCTTTCATCGGCCACGATGTAACCCGCCGCGTCCAGCTCCACAAGGTCTTTGACCAGCGAAGACGCAGGATCTCTGCCGATGCTGACGAAGAGACCGTCCGCCTCCATCACAGAGCTTTCTCCGGTCTGCAGGTTGCGAATGCGGACACCCGTCAGCCTGCCGTCTGCCAGCAGTTCTTCTACGGCGCTGTTCCAGCGGAACTCCACATTTGCCGCCTGCATCAGCGGGGCATGGTAGACCTTCGTGGCCCGCAGCGTATCGCGGCGGTGTACCACGATGACCTTTTTGCAGATGCGGGAAAGCAGCAGGGCATCCGCCGCAGCGGAATTGCCGCCGCCGACCACCACGACCGTTTTATTGCGGAAGAACATGCCGTCGCAGGCGGCGCAGTAGTGTATGCCCCGTCCCGCCAGCGCCTGTTCACCTTCGATGCCCAGATGCCGATGGTCGGCACCCGTGGAAAGCACCACCGTTTTCGTCAGATAGCTGCCGCTGCCGCTTTCCACCCGCTTGAGGCTGCCCTCGGGACGGATGGCGCGGACTTCCGTCAGCTCCGTTTTGGCACCGAAGCGTTCGGCGCCCTTCTGCATCTCCTCGCCGAGGGTATAGCCGTCCACCCCTTCGGCAAAGCCGGGATAGTTATCGATCTGCTGCGTCAGCGCCATCTGCCCGCCGGCAGAAAGTTTTTCCAGTACCAGCACATCCAGCCCGGCTCTGGCGGCATAGAGGGCTGCCGTATAGCCGCCCGGCCCGCCGCCGATGACGATCATATCATAAATGTGTTCCATCATTTCAGCCTCCTAACGTTTCACGGACAAATGCCTCGATCCTGTCTCTGGATTCCGGCGCCACAATGGATCCCAACGCCTTTCCTTCGCGATAAAGCACCAGCGTGGGGATCACCTCGATCTGCTCCTTCGCGGAGAGCAGCGGTTCTTCGTCAATATTGACCCGTCCCACCGTCAGGCCTCCTGCCTGCTCCGCCACCTTTTCCATGGCAGGCGCGATGCGGCGGCAGTACACGCACCACGGCGCCCAGAATTCCACCAGCACGGGGCGGTGATCCTCCATATGGTTTTGGAACGTCGCATGATTCATATCGATCATAGGGTTCTCCCCTTTCGTTTTTCTTTAGTATACCCCGCTTTCTTCTGTTCTTCCGTGATGAAATCACAGAAAAGCGATAAATCATCTCCGATTTTCCTGGTCATCGATGTGCGGGAGATTCTTCACTTCGTCCTTTCGGTTCCTGCACCGTTTGCGGGCGGTCAATGACCGCCCCTACAAGTTCTGAATCACGTTCGTGGATATTCGTAGGGGCGATCACCGATCACCCGTTGGGTTTCCGTATTTTGATAGGTAGAAGATTTCTCGCATCCGCCCGGAATGACAAATATCTTTCATCTCCGGTTTTTACGCTTCAATCCCACACCGTGCGCGTGATGACAAAAAACCGGCATGACCCATTGGGGTCATGCCGGTTTGGGATCTTCACTCAGCCTTCGGAGAAGTTATCCTTGCCGACGCTGCACAGCGGGCACTCAAAATCCTCGGGGACGTCTTCCCACTTGGTTCCGGGCTCGATGCCGCCTTCGGGGTAGCCGACTTCTTCATCATATTCCCAGCCGCAGATATCGCATACATACTTCATAACAGTTACCTCCAGATATTTTTTGTGTGTTTCTTTTAGGATGTCTTGATTCTAGCATTTGATGCACGGCGTTTCCGTGACAAACTCACAAAAAAGCACTTCTTCCCTGTAAAAATTTGACTTCTTGTTCTTTCTTCATTATACTGGATTTATCCGGGAGGTGCAATCATGGATTTTGCTGAATACTTTCCTATTTGGGATAAACTTACATCGGAGCAGCAGACCCGCATCCGCTCCATGGCGGAATTCCGCCGCGTAAAAAAAGGCACCGTGCTGCATGACGGCAGCGCCAACTGCCTCGGTCTTTTGCTGATCCGCAGCGGTCAGCTGCGCGCCTATATGCTTTCCGAGGAAGGCCGTGAGGTGACCATTTCCCGCTTCTTTGAGATGGATATCTGCCTGTTTTCCGCCTCCTGCGTGATGCCCAATATGCAGTTTGACATCCTGATCGAAGCGGAAAAGGACACGGAGCTCTGGGTCATTCCCGCCTGTCTCTATCAGAACATGATGGACGAATGCATCGCCCTTTCCAACTATTCCCACAACCTGATCACAAGCCATTTTTCCGAACTGATGTGGCTGATGGAGCAGATCATGTGGAAGAGCTTTGACCGCCGCCTTGCCTCCTTCCTGCTGGAGGAAAGCGCCCTTGAGGGCAGCCCCTCGCTGAAGCTCACCCATGAAAAGATCGCCAACCACATGGGAACTGCCCGCGAGGTCGTCACCCGCATGCTGCGCTATTTCCAGAGCGAAGGCATGGTACGCCTCACCCGCGGCGCCGTGGAACTGACGGACACGAAAAAGCTCCAAACATTGGCTGGATAAACAACAAGAGCAAGGATTTATAAAATCCTTGCTCTTGTTTTTCGATTTGTTTCAATTATCCCAGCGCCACATCCAGCACCATCATCAGCGTGAAGCCCACGGC
>JAFSHY010000077.1 GCA_017440065.1 Oscillospiraceae bacterium
AATGCAGAGGGCGGTATGAACGCCGCTAATATATTGAAACCCGCGCTTTCAAGAGGCGAAATTCAACTTATCGGCGCAACAACGCTTAAAGAATACCGCCAGTATATCGAAAAGGATGCCGCGCTGGAGCGCCGTTTCCAGACCGTCCTCGTGCAGGAGCCTACCACAGAAGACACCATTGCCATCCTCCGCGGACTCAAGGAGCGCTACGAGGTGTTCCATGGCGTAAAGATCACCGATCCCGCCATCATCTCCGCAGCGACCCTTTCGAGCCGCTATATTACCGACCGCTTCCTGCCGGACAAGGCCATCGACCTCATTGACGAAGCCTGCGCCATGATCCGCACGGAAATGGATTCCATGCCTACAGAGCTGGATGTGATCAGCCGCCGCATCATTCAGATGGAGATCGAAGAGGCTGCCCTGAAGAATCAGGAGGATGCCCTTTCCAAGGGCCGGCTGGAAGAGCTGCGCCGTGAGCTGGCGGAGCAGAGGGACACCTTCAACGCCATGAAAGCCCAGTGGGAAAGCGAAAAGAATGCCATCACCGGCGTGCAGAAGCTGCGTGAGCAGCTGGAAGAGCTGAACGCGCAGATCGAAAAGGCCGAAGAATCCTATGACCTCGCCAAGGCAGCAGAGCTGAAATACGGCCGTCTTCCGGAACTCAGGAAGCAGCTGGAGGCCGCCGAGCAGCTGGCGCAGCAGAAAAAGGAAAGCAATCTGCTCCGTGACCGCGTGACCGAAGAGGAGATCGCCCGCATCATCGAGCGCTGGACGGGCATTCCCGTGGCACGGCTGCTGGAGGGCGAACGCGAAAAGCTGCTGCATCTGGAGGAGATCCTTCACCGCCGCGTGATCGGACAGGACGAGGCCGTCCGCTCCGTTTCCGAAGCCATCCTCCGTTCCCGCGCCGGCATTCAGGATCCCGGCCGTCCCATCGGCTCCTTCCTGTTCCTCGGCCCCACGGGCGTGGGCAAGACAGAGCTGGCAAAAGCGTTGGCAGAGACCCTGTTTGACGATGAAAAGAATCTGGTTCGGCTGGATATGTCCGAATATATGGAGAAGTTCTCCGTCTCCCGTCTCATCGGTGCGCCTCCCGGCTACGTGGGCTATGAGGAAGGCGGTCAGCTGACCGAGGCCGTGCGGCGCAGACCCTACAGCGTTGTCCTCTTTGACGAGGTGGAAAAGGCCCATCCCGATGTCTTCAACATCCTGCTGCAGGTGCTGGACGACGGCCGCATCACCGATTCGCAGGGACGCACCGTGGACTTCAAGAACACGATCCTGATCCTCACCTCCAACCTCGGCAGCCAGTACCTGCTGGAGGGAATCGGAGAAGACGGCAGCATCCTGCCCGAAGCGAAGGAGCAGGTGGAGCAGCTGCTGAAACGCAGCTTCCGCCCCGAATTCCTCAACCGTCTGGATGAGACCGTGTTCTACAAGCCGCTGACGAAGGCAAACATCACGTCCATCATCGACCTGCAGGTCGCGGCGCTGAACCGCCGCCTGGAAGAAAAGCAGCTGACCTGCACACTGACCGATGCCGCCAAGCAGCACATCATCGACGCCTCCTTCGATCCGCAGTTCGGCGCAAGACCGCTGCGCCGCTATGTGCAGCACACCGTGGAAACACTGATCGCGCGGAAGATCCTCGAGGGCAGCATCCTGCCCGGTGCGAAGCTGACCGTGGAGGAACAGGACGGCGAGCTGACCGTAAACGCATAATACAGAACAAGGCTGCAGCCCCTGCGGGCTGCAGCCTTTTCTTATCCCTTCGCGAACTGCTCCGCCAGCAGATCGATGAAATCCTGCTCAAACCGCGGCAGGTAACGGTTTTTTTCCCAGATCAGATACAGGCTCTGCGTGACAGGTGTTTCCTGCCGGTACAGCGGAACGACCCACATGCCTTGCGGGATCCTGCTGCGCAGATCCGCCAGATGCGTACCGGAAAGGAAGCAGGCGGCCAGCCCCTGAAAACAGGCCTGTACGCTGACGGTGGTGGCGCTGCCGTCGGTCAGAAACCGCTTCGGCTGCAGCCCGTGATCCTCAAAACAGGCCTGCACCTGTCTGCCGATGCTGTTTTCAAAGATGCAGTAGGGCAGCTGCGGCAGTCTGTCGACCGTCACACCTTCCTCCATCCTCGCCCTTGCTTCCTCCGTGATCCCGCAGCGTTCCAGCAGCGCGTCCGCCGCGCAAAGGTAGATGGGATCCTCGGTCATATGGCGGTAGCACAGGCGCGGATTTTCCCGATAAAGTCCTCCGCTTTGGGCAAGGATGAGTGCGAAATCAAGCTCTCCTTCCTGCACCATGGTTTCCAGCTTTACGGAATTCTGGTTCGTCAGATGCAGCGTGATCTTCGGATGGCGCTCCGCAAAGACGGGAAGGATCGGCGGAAGACTGTGATTCATACGCAGCACGCTGGCGCCGAAGCGGATGGAGCCCTGTTCCTCCCGCGCGATATCCGCAAGCAGACGGTGCAGCTCCTGCTCCTCTTTCAGCACCTTTTGCGCGAAGGCCAGCACCTGCTCTCCCGCATAGGTCAGCGACAGGGACGGCTTTCTGTTGAAAAGCGGTGTGCCGTAATGGGCCTCCAGCCGCTGCAGGCGGCTGCTCAGCGTTTGCTGCGAAAGGAAGAGGCGGTTGGCGGTGCGCGTGATATGAAGGTCTTTGGCCAGCTCCGCAAAATAATAAAGACTCAGAAGATCCATGTCGTCCACTCCACAAAATATTTTTGTGAAAAATCCAAATTTTCACAGTTTGAATAATGTGCGGATCCATCATACAATGAAAACCGGAAATACACAAGAAGGAGAAATCACAATGTGGAAAGGTTATATCATTGATATCAATTACGGCTCCGTGGTCGGTGAACGGCTGGAGCATGCCAAAGCGCTGATCGAAAAAGCAGGTGTTGATCTGACGATCGGGCACTATGAAACGGCAGAGGACATGATTGCCAATCTGCAAGATGCGGACATCCTGTTCTGCACGGGCAATCCCATCCTCACCCGCGAGATCATGGAGCAGCTGCCGCGGCTGAAGGTCATCCAGCGGTTCGGCATCGGCTACGATTCCATTGATATACAGGCTGCCAGCGACCTCGGCATCCTCGTCCTCTACTCCCCCGGCTACTGCGCGGAAGAGCTGGCCGTTCATGCCACGGCCTTCATTCTGAATCTCTTCCGCAATGTATCCCTCCATGACCGCACCATGAGAAGCGGCGCCTGGTGCAAGGCCAATGGCGTGAAACCGCCCCATCCCGGTGATATCACGCTGGGTCTCTTCGGCTTCGGCCGTTCCGCCAGACGGCTCTGGCGGATCTTCCACGAGGGCTTTGGCACCAAGGTCATTGCCTGCGATCCCTATCTGACCAAAGAAATGATTCCCGAATTTGATGTGGAGCTGGTTTCCTTTGAAGAACTGCTGGAGCGCTCCGATGTGATCTCCATCCACGCGCCTCTCAACAGCGAGACCCGCCATACCTTCGGTGAAGAAGCATTCCGCAAAATGAAGCCCGAAGCCGCCATCATCAATGTGGCCAGAGGCGCGCTGATCAATCAGCAGGCGCTGATCCGCGCCCTGCAGGAAGGCGAGATCCGCTTTGGGGGTCTGGATGTTTTTGAGCAGGAGCCTCTGCCCGCGGACAGTCCGCTGCGCGGCATGGAGCAGGTCGTCCTCACCAGCCACAGCGCCTTCGCGGGCGTCAATTCCGAACGCCGCTCCAACGAAATGGTATACGAACTCATCAGCGAGATCATCGAACACAATTCCGTGGACGGCAGCTGCCTCGCGGATCCCAAGGTCATCTCCAAAATCCCCGGCTTTACGGTTCGCTAAGTTCTTTCTTTATTGACAAGGCGGCAAAGCGGATGGTACAATGGCGCAAACAGACACCAAGGAGAATCGCTATGCCCATCAACATCGACAACGACCTGCCGGTCAAGAAGATCCTCGAATCGGAAAACATCTTCGTGATGGACCGTGACCGCGCGCTTTCGCAGGACATCCGTCCGCTGGAGATCGTGATCCTGAACCTGATGCCGCTGAAGGAAGACACCGAGCTGCAGCTGCTGCGCAGCCTTTCCAACACCCCGCTTCAGGTCAACATCACCTTCATCCGCACCGTGTCCTACGATTCCCAGAACACGGCGCTGAGCCATCTGGAGCGGTTCTATTCCTCCTTTGAGGCCATCCGCCACCGTAAGTTCGACGGTCTGATCATTACGGGCGCACCCGTGGAAAAGATGGAATTTGAGGAAGTCAAATACTGGCCCGAGCTGTGCGAGATCATGGACTGGTCCGAGACCAATGTAACCTCCACGCTGCATCTCTGCTGGGGCGCACAGGCCGGTCTTTATTACCACTACGGCATCCCCAAATACAATCTGGACAAGAAGATCTCCGGCGTCTACCTGCAGAACACCCTGCGGCAGAAGGTGGAACTGACCCGCGGCTTTGACGATACCTTCCTCGTTCCCCAGTCCCGCCATACCACCATCCATAAGGAAGATGTTTTGAAGGTTCCCGGGCTGGAGATTCTTGCGGAATCCGATGTGACCGGCCCTTATCTGATCATCGATGAAGGCGGCAGAAATATCTTCGTCACCGGTCACCCCGAATACGACGCCATGACGCTGAACAGCGAATATGTGCGCGATATGGGACGCGGCATGAATCCGGATATTCCCCTCAACTACTATCCGGACGATGACCCCACAAAAAAGCCCATGCGCTCCTGGCGCTGCCATGCCAATACCCTTTATTCCAACTGGCTCAACTACTACGTCTATCAGGTGACCCCTTACGTTCTTTGATCCGCGGCCGTCGGGCATACCTGCCCGATGGTTCTTTTTATGTGCTGTTCGTATCCTTTAGCATTCTCCACGATGAGTCCTGTGTTTTTCTTCCCGATTTTGTATATTGACCACAAATTTCACAGAGGTTTTCAAAAAAAATTGACTTTTCTACAGTAAAGCGGTAGAATGATGCTATCAAAGAAAAGAGGCAGCAAAAATGGCACACGCATTCCGCGCAGAATACGGCTATTTTTACTTTTACTGCTTTAAGAAGTGGTAAAAGTAATTTGTGCTGCGCAGGAAAACAGTCTAAGCTGTCATATCACCAGCGACCTGAGCCACACAGATTACTGATCTGTGTGGCTTTTTTATTTGAAAGGAGCGGATCCCTGTGATCGTTATTCTGAAACCGAAAACGCCTGAAGCTCGCATTGAGCATCTGATCGGCTGGCTGAAGAGTCAGGGCGTCGGCACCCATGTATCCAATGGCGATATCCACACGGTTATCGGCCTCATCGGCGATACCAGCCGTATCGACCTCGATCTGCTGGAAAGCCTTGATATCGTGGAGGCTGCCAAGCGGGTATCCGACTCCTATAAGATCTGCAACCGCAAATTCCATCCCGAGGACACCGTCATCCGCGTGGGCGATGCCGCCATCGGCGGCGGCAGCTTCGCGCTGATCGCAGGCCCCTGCTCCGTGGAGACCGAAGAACAGATCGTAGGCGTGGCAAAGGCCGTCAAAGCTGCCGGCGCCACGATGCTCCGCGGCGGCGCCTTCAAGCCCCGTACCTCCCCCGATTCCTTCCAGGGTCTCGGCGCGGAGGGTATCCGCCTGCTTTCTCTGGCAAAAAAAGAGACCGGTCTTCCCATCGTGACAGAGCTGATGGACATCTCCGAGCTGCCGCTCTTTGACGATGTGGATGTGATCCAGATCGGCGCCCGCAATATGCAGAACTTTGAGCTTCTGAAGGAAATGGGCAAGCTGCACAAGCCTGTGCTGCTGAAGCGCGGCATGGCCAACACCCTCAAGGAGCTGCTGATGAGCGCGGAATACATCTGCGCCGAGGGCAACGAGCAGGTCATCCTCTGCGAACGCGGCATCCGTACCTTTGAGACCGCCACCCGCAACACGCTGGATCTTTCCTGCATTCCCGCCCTGCATGACATGAGCCATCTGCCCGTGGTCATCGACCCCAGCCATGCCACCGGCGTGGCCGCCATGGTCAAGCCCATGGCCTGCGCCGCCACCGCTGCCGGTACGGACGGCCTGATGATCGAAGTCCACAACGATCCCGCCCATGCTCTCTGCGACGGCCCGCAGTCGCTGACGCCGGAACAGTTCGCCGATGTGGCAGCCAAGTGTCTGAAGATTCGTGAGGTGATGGCAGAATGACCGTCGGCATCGTAGGCCTCGGTCTCATCGGAGGCTCCATGGCCAAAGCCTATCACGCGGCAGGCTGGCGCGTGCTCGCGTGGAACCGCAGCAAAAGCATGCTGGATTTCGCCATGATCTCCGGCGCGGTGGATGCGGAACTGAACGAGGCAACGCTCCCGGAATGCGACATTCTTCTCGTTGTCCTCTATCCCGATGCCAGCATCGGCTGGCTGGAGCGCATGGCACCCCACATTGCGGCGCACACCGTCGTGGTGGACGGCTGCGGCACAAAGCGCCTCGTATGCGAGGCAGGCTTCCGTCTGGCCGGTGAACACGGCTTCACCTTCGTGGGCGGACATCCCATGGCCGGCACCCACAATTCCGGCTTTAAATTCGCCAAAGAGACCATGTTTAAGGGCGCACCCATGGTGCTGGTGCCGCCGACCTTTGACAATATTGAGCTGCTGACCCGCGTGAAGGAGCTGCTGGCGCCGCTGCAGTTCGGCCGCTTCTCCGTGACGACCGCAGAAAAGCACGACGAGATGATCGCCTTCACCTCTCAGATGGCGCACCTCGTTTCCAACGCCTATATCAAAAGCCCCACAGCAAAGCTCCACAAGGGCTTCTCCGCCGGCAGCTACAAGGATATGACCCGTGTGGCATGGCTGAACCCCGCCATGTGGACAGAACTGTTCCTCGAGAACAAGGACTGCCTCATCACGGAGTTGGACTGCCTGATGAACAATCTGCAGCAGTACCGCGACGCGCTGGAACAGCATGACGCGCAGCGGCTGGAGCAGCTGCTGGAAGAAGGCAAACGCAGAAAAGAAGAGGTGGACGGACGATGAAGACCATCACAGTTTCCGCATCCAAAACCTATGAGGTGCTGGTAGGCAGCGGTCTGCTGGATCAGACCGGCGAGCTGACCGCCCGTGTGGTGAAGCCCTGCAAGGCTGCCATCATCACGGACAGTACCGTGGATGCCCTCTATACCGAGCGGACGCGCCGTTCTTTGGAGCAGGCGGGCTTTGAAACGCTCCTTTTCGTATTTCCCGCGGGAGAAAGCTCCAAAAATCTCACCGTATTCGGGCAGGCGCTGAACTTTCTTGCCGAGCACCGTCTGAGCCGCTCCGATCTGATCGTTGCGCTGGGCGGCGGTGTAGTCGGAGATCTCGCAGGCTTTGTGGCCGCCGTGTATCTGCGCGGCATCCGCTTCATTCAGATCCCCACCACGCTGCTGGCGGCGGTGGATTCCTCCGTGGGCGGCAAGACCGCCGTGGATCTGGATACGGGCAAGAACCTCGCGGGCGCCTTCTGGCAGCCCGAGCTGGTGATCTGCGATCCCGATACCCTCGCCACGCTGCCCGAACGCACCTTCCGCGAAGGCTGCGCAGAAGTCCTAAAATACGGTCTGCTCATCGGGGAGGAATTCCTCCGTTCGCTGGAAGAAACGCCTGTTTCCGATCAATTGGAAGCGGTGATCTGCACCTGCATTGCCTACAAGCGCGATATCGTGGCAGGTGACGAATTTGACCGCGGCCAACGGCAGCTCCTGAACCTCGGCCACACCATCGGTCATGCGGTGGAAACAAAAGCAGACTACCGCCTCTTCCACGGCGAGTGCGTGGCCATCGGCATGGCAGCCGTGATCCGCGCCGCGGTTCAGATGGGACATTGCTCCGCAGCCCTGCGGGACAGAGTCCTCGCGCTGATCCGAAAGTACGGTCTGCCCACCGAAACCGAATTTACCGCGGACGAGCTTTATGCCGTCTGCTGCTCCGATAAAAAGATCGCCTCCGGAACCATCCGTCTGGTGGTTCCCGCAGCGCCCGGCGGCTGCAGGCTGCTGCCCATGCCGGTTTCGGATCTGCGGGAATGGCTTGAGAAAGGGCTGGCAGTATGACAGAAGTATTATATCCCGCCCGTCTGGAAGGCTGCATTGCCGCCATTCCTTCCAAGTCACAGGCCCACCGGCTGCTGATCTGCGCCGCGCTGGCAGATACCCCCTCCGCAATCCGCTGCCCGCAGCTGTCCAAAGACATCCGCGCCACCATGGATTGCCTG
>JAFSHY010000078.1 GCA_017440065.1 Oscillospiraceae bacterium
AGCAGGGTCTTGCCGATGAGGATCTCGGAAGCCATAGCTGCGGAGTGGGTCATGCCGGAGCAGCCCAGAGTCTCAACGAGCGCTTCTTCGATGATGCCTTCCTTGACATTCAGGGTCAGCTTGCAGGCGCCCTGCTGGGGAGCGCACCAGCCGACACCGTGGGTAAAGCCGGAAATATCGCTGATCTGCTTTGCCTGCACCCACTTGCCTTCTTCAGGAATGGGAGCGGGACCATGGTATGCGCCCTTGGCGACAGGACACATATGCTGAACTTCTGCTGTGTAAATCATGGTATCTTTCCTTTCCGTGTAAAATAAAGATGGGTCCCATCTTCAAACGGTAATTTGGAGTTCTGCAGGAACACAAACTTCCATTAGTAACATTATACAGATTCCTGCATGGGTTGTCAATCGCATTTCATTCCTGTTGTTTCCGTCCAAAATTCATAAAAAATCTGCGAAAAACAGGGGAATTTTGGTGCAGGTAGAGAGGCTTTCCGCTATTTACAACGGGAGGAAAAATGGATATAATTAAAGGTAATTAACAGCTTGGGGGAATCCAGATTTATGATCATTACGGTTACTTTGAATCCCGCGCTGGATAAGACGATCTCTGTTTCCAGATTGATGATCAACGGCGTCAATCGTGTGGAAGATACGCGGCTGGATGCCGGCGGCAAGGGTATCAACGTATCCAAGTCCGTCAAGGCGCTGGGCGGCGAAACTCTGGCCATGGGTATTCTGGGCGGCGAAAGCGGCCTCTATATCCAGCACAGCATGGATAAGCTGGGCATTCCCAGCAAGTTCTGCTTTGTGGATGCTCCTACCCGTACCAATATCAAGATCGTGGATAATTCCATGCATACATCCACCAATATCAATGAACGCGGCGAACCCGTGGACGAAGCCACCCTGCAGCAGGTCTTTGAGAACCTCAAGCAGGAAGCCAAGCCCGGTGATACGGTCATCGTTGCCAGCACCAATCCTCCCGGAACCCGGGAAGAACTGCTGGGCGAATGGACGAGAGAGCTGAAGGCCATGGGCGTGAAGGTCTGTCTGGACTGCACCGGTGTCAGCATGCGGAGAGCGCTGACGGCAGGCCCCGATCTCATCAAGCCCAATAAGGGCGAACTGGAAGAGATCTGCGGCAGAAGACTGTACTTCGATGTGGACGTGATCGCGGCAGCCAAGGTGCTGATCGAAAACGGCGTGCAGCGCGTTGCCGTATCCCTCGGCGCGGAAGGCGCTCTGTTTATCACCGAAGATCAGGTGCTGCGTGTTTACGGTCTCAAGGTGCCGGTGGTCAGCACCGTCGGTTCCGGCGACGGTATGATGGGCGCGCTGGCTTATTATCTGCAGGAGGGCATGGAGTGGAAGGAAGCTGCCATGCGTTCCGTGGCGGTCAGCGCCGCGCAGGTCATGCGCCCCGGTTCGGAGCCTGCTCTGCTTTCCGACGCGGAAGCACTGCTGGAGCAGGTCATCGTGGATGAACTGATGTAACAAAATAGAAGAGAGCGGAAGCTCTCTTCTTTTTTTGTTACTTGATCACACCCGTGAAGCTGAGGATGGTCAGGATCACGCCCACCAGCACATAGAGATCCACAAGCCCGCCGAGGATGCCGAAGATCCATCCGATCAGCCAGATCTTGGAGAGAATGTTGATCAAAAAGCCGACGACTGCGCCGACCACGGCATAGACCACCAGTGTGATGATAAAGGCCTTGACATCGGCGGGGCCGAACGAGAAGGGGAAGTATTTTTTCAGAAAGCTCATGATATCATCTCCTTTTTTGTAAAGAATAAACCCCGAAAAACGGAATTGCAACAACAAACTGTTACATGCCATAGAAAAGCCTCCGAAGCAGCTGCGCTTCGGAGGCTTTTTTCCGTTAATCCAGGTAATGGATCTTGATGTACTTGATGGCTTTCTGCAGGGCGCTTTCCTTGGGGATGCGGTCCGCGGGAGGATCCGGGATCTCAAGGATATAGGTGCCGCAGACATTGATGAGGGTAGTATCGCCGCACATCATTTCGCGCTTGTTGTTTCTGGTGTATTGCTGGTGCACATGGCCGTGGAGCAGATACTGCGGGCGGTAGGTATCGATCAGCCCGAGGAAGGAATCAAAGCCCACATGGGTGTGATCGGGCATATCGCCGTAGCCGCGGACGGGAGCGTGGGTGACGACCACGTCCACACCCTGCTTCAGCTTGCCCTTGAGCCGTTTGATGCGGCGGTCCATCTGCTCGTTGGTGTACTGGTGCGGGCCTTCGTTGTAGCTTCTGCAGCCGCCAAGGCCGAGGATGCGCAGACCGCGGAAATTCACGATCTTATCCTCAATGCAGTCGCAGCCCTCAGGGGGCTTATGGGCGTAATGGCCGTCATGATTTCCGTGGACGTAATAGACGGGGGCATGACCCATGGTGACGAGGAAGGAGAGGTATTCCGGCTTGAGATCACCACTTGAGAGGATCAGATCGATATCCTGCAGCTTTTCCTTTCGGAAATAATCCCAATATGCCTTGGATTCCTCATCGGCAACACACAGAATCTTCATATCAAATATCCTTTCGCTGCTGCAGCTCGTCGCGGTAAACACCGAGATGCTGCACCATGTTCTTTGCCATCGGCAGAATGGTGTCGAATTCCGGCAGACTGCCGTGGACGAAGTCCACGAACCAGTCCATATGAAGAAGCTCTTCGTGGCTGAAAACATGAGAACCGTCGTTGCGCTGGATGCCGTTCTGATCGATGATGGTTCTCGCGAAGGGATCCAGCATGCCGTCACGCAGCTGGCGGCGCAGGATCCGCGCCAGCGCGGCAACGCCTTCCGGCAGCGACTTGTTCAGCTGAACGTCGATGACGCCGCTGCGCATGCCCCACCAGTAGTTGATGGCGCGCTTGCCGTATTCGTTCTGCTCCTGATCCCAGCTGCCGTCGAGGATGCTGCGGATGAGGATCTCATACAGCTTGCCCCAGTGCCAGACGGGAGAAGCCAGCGAGGTATAGGTGCCGTCGGGCTGCATGATCAGCGTGCCGTAGGTGGGATCGAGGTTGCCGGGCGTAGGGATATCGCGGTTGGAGACCACGGAGATGCCCTTTTTGCGGAAGATATCGAAGCAGTCCACGGTGCAGCAGCTCCACTCCAGATCGATCTGCACATCCGGATTGACCAGACGGGCGCCCAGCGCGAAGGCATTGATGCCGGCGGGAACGCCGAAGATGGGGTAGCTGCCGATGTAGCCGATGCGGCCGTCCCGGGCCATGGCGCCGGCAATGGCACCGGTGATGAACTTTGCTTCATAGACACGGCCGTAGTAGGTACGGACGTTGGGATAGGGCATATCCACGGAGCAGTTCATCATGACCACGTTGGGATACTTGGCGGCGCAGCGCAGGGTAGCGCCCATGAGGGGCGGAGTCGTAGTGAAGATGACGTCCGCGCCGTCCTCCACGGCCTGCGCGATCAGAGCATCGGTCTTGAAGCCCGGTACCGCGTCCGTATAGACGATGGTTTCCACCCGCTTGGGGAAGACGGTCTCCAGATATTTACGGCCCTCGTCATGGCCCTTGGCCCAGCGGCTGACCTCGGGATTGCGCTCGTAGATAAAGGCCACACGCAGCATACGGCTGCGGCTCAGCAGCTTTTCATAGAAGCTTTTTTTGTTGTTGATGGTGGGGTCGGCGCTCAGTGCCACGGGGCTGGGCTGCTCGGCCATATTGACATCGGGCTGCAGGGCGGCGATAGCCTTTTTGAGGGCATCGGGTGCCATCTTGTGCAGATCCTCGAAGGGATGATACTGCAGGAAGAGCAGCATGGCATCGGCTTTGGTCAGTTTTTTCAGCTTCAGAACGCCCTGCATGGTGCGGACGAAGCGGGCATAGCTGGAGCGCATCCGCTGGATGAAGTCCTCGCTCCATTCCTTGTCCACCATGTCAAGGACGAAGAACAGCTTCTTATAGGAGCCGGGAACGGTGAACTGCATGAAATACAGGGGCGCCTTCTGATAGAAGTCCAGGAATTCCTGATAGAGCTGGTACTGGGCGGAACCGTTGTTGACGGGCATGATGCGGGTGACCTGCGCGAGGATCGTGGTGGCGCCAAAGTAGCGCATGACGGAAACGCGCTTGTTGCCCTCCTGCACATAGAATTTGCCGTAATATTCAAAGACGCGGATGGGGTCGGTGATACCGGTATCGCTCAGGTGGGCATCGCAAAGCCGCGCCCATTTCATGGAGAATTCTGTTTCCACATCCAGCAGCGGCAGGAAGCTCTTGGAGAAGGAGGTATGACGGCCGGCGGTCTTGGTGCCGACGATCAGCTCAATGGGGATCTCCAGTGTGCCGACGTTGATCTGCTGCAGGGAGAGAATGTCGGGGATGATATCGTCCAGCACAAGGGCATAGGGATATTCTTTTGCCGCGACGGATTCTTTATATTCCTTCTGGCCGGCTTTCAGCGCTTTTCGGTATTCGTCAAAAATGTCCATAAAAAACCTCCTGTTTGAGGATCGTATGATACTTTCGATTATACAGAAGGAAGAAAGGAATGTCAAACAGATGCTGGGGAAATAGCCGTTTTCAGAACACTCTGCGGGAAGACAGGTCAAAAAACTCCCGGGCAGAAACTCTGCCCGGGAGCGTCTTATGTAGAAAACGGGAGATCATTAAACTGCGAGCCGGTACATGCGGAAACCGTCTGCCGCCAGCAGCTTGAGAACCTTTTGCAGACAGGCTTCCGTGTCGTAGACATAGCGGGTAAAACCATCCTGCTCTTCCAAAGAGAGCTGTTTGTTCTGCAGATCGACCCAAAGCGGATATTTCATGGTTTG
The DNA here is from genome assembly GCA_017440065.1 of Oscillospiraceae bacterium. Classification (GTDB taxonomy): domain Bacteria; phylum Bacillota; class Clostridia; order Oscillospirales; family Oscillospiraceae; genus RGIG3159. Next base: position 4,830 of record JAFSHY010000078.1, read on the forward strand.
CTCCTTTCCATCTGTCCTCTGCTCTGATTATAGTATAGCAGAAAAAGGGAATTCCGTCAAATTAACAAACTATGAAAGATTTGTAAAGAAAGTTTTTAAAAGTTTTGCACAAAGGGCTCAGCCGCATTCCCGCGCCAGCGGATTCCATCGGCCTGTGACGTACTGGATCGTATACAGGGTGAAGACCAGAAGATTGTGCAGGATCATGCAGCCCCAGGCGGCAACAAGCCCCAAATGCAGCAGCTGCGTGCAGATAAATGTGCCGGTGATGCGGACGCCCCACATGCCCGCGAGATTGTAGATGAGCGGCGTCTTGGTATCGCCGAGACCGAGACGTACGCCCTCAAAGATGATAAACACGCCGTAGAAGGGTTCGGAGAGGGCGACCATCCGCAGCACGGTGGCGCCCAGACGGATGACATCCTCACTGCGGGAGAAGAGGCGCATCATGGGCGTTGCCAGCAGGAACAGGGCGCCGCCGGAAAGGAGCATCAGCAGCACCTCAATCACAAGGCAGGTGCGGGTCAGCTTCTTAAGCTGCTCGTTGTCCCTGGCGCCGAAGGCGTTGCCGGCGAGGGTGGCAGCGGCGGTCTGCATGCCGAAGCCGGGAATGTAGAAGGCGGATTCCACCGTGTTGGCAATGGTGTGGGCGGCGGTGGCCACTTCACCGACGGAGTTGATCATGGCGGCAAAGGTCACATAGCCGAAGGAAACACCGAACCGCTGCACCATATTGGGCAGCGCCACCTGGAAGCAGGGCTGCAGCACCGTCCAGTCGGGACGCAGCGACTGTCCGCGGGGGGAAAGGAAGGGGTGCTGCCAAAGCTTGACGGTGATGAAGATACCGCCTGCCGCGAAGGCAATGGCGCTGGCAATGGCCGCACCGATCACGCCGAGTCCCGCGCCGATCATGGGGAAGGAAAGCCCGAAAACGGAGATCGTTCTCGTGGGATAGATCAGGAGAAAATTTAGGGTCACATTGAGGAGATTCACCAGAATGCCGACCCGCATGGGCGTCTTTGTGTCGCCGGCGGCGCGAAGGATCGTGCCGAAGATCACCGTGGCGGTGCGGAAGAGGATCGGGGAATAAAGGATGAGGAAATAGGTGGCGGAAAGCTCCTGAATGGCGGGATCCACCTGCATCCATACGGGCACAAAGCGGCCGAGGGACAGGATCAGTACGGTGAGGAGCGAACCGGCGATCAGCGTCAGCAGCACGGCCTGTGAGGAGGAGCGGGCAGCTTTCTCCCGTTCGCCTGCGCCGCAGGCTTTGGCAATGAAGGAAAGAAAGCCCGTGCCGAGGGAGGAGATGGTGATGATGACCAGCCAGTTGACGGTGCTGGTGGCGCCTACAGCGGCGGTGGCCTCCGTGCCGAGGGAGCCGACCATGGCGGTGTCGATATACTGCACGGCGGTCTGCATCAGCTGCTCCAGCATGGTGGGCCATGCCAGCGTTAAGATGAGGGCAAGGGTGCCGCGGTCCAGCCGCGGGTGGTAAGACTGAAGGTTCATGATCCACCTCAAATAATCATTCGGTCAAAGGAACAGAGATACGGCGCAGTAGACCAGCAGCAGCGCCATGATGAGATTGACGGTTTTGGAATGTTTGGCAAAGAGCCATTTGAAGGCCGTGCCGAAGGCGGACCACAGCAGCGTGGCGGCAAAGCAGAAAACGGCCATCAGCAGGGAAAAGCCCAGAAGGGCAGGAATATTCCCCTGATAGTAGGGGAGAATGTAGGTTTCCATGGAAACGATGCCGTAGAGGATCAGCTTCACATTCAGATACTGCAGCAGCACCGCGGAGAGGAAGCCTCCTCCGGGCGCCTCGCCTTCGCTCACCGCGCCGCCGCGCCAGGTCATAAACGCGAGATAGAGGATATAGGCTGCGCCGATGATCAGCATCGGGAAGCGGATCTTCGGCAGCACGGAGGAGAGCAGGCTGCAGAACAGGGCGCAGAGCGCCATGATCACGGAAACGCCGGCAAGCACACCGAAGTTGAAGGGCAGCGTTTTGCGGAAGCCGTTCTTGCTGCCGCCGGACATGGAGGCGATGGTATTGGGGCCGGGCGTTACGGTGGTCACCACGGCATAGGTCAGAAAAGAGAGCCAGTGAAACATGGCGTCATGCTCCTTTTGCATCGGGATCATAATGATAGTAACCGAAGGAAGCAAAAAAAGCAAGCGCCGCTGATATTATCAAATTCGGTCAATTTATAAATTAAGATTCCCGATAACTTCCATGATTGACAGAAAATGATGCCGCGGTCATAATGAGGATAGAAAAAGCTCCCCGATGGGAGCGATAAGGACAGGTGAACGGAAATGGAATTCAATCAGAATATTCTCGGCCTGCAGCCCTCCCGTTCCATGACCTTCATGGTCAAGGCGAAGCAGCTTCAGGCGGCGGATCCCGAGGTCATCAATCTCTCCGGCGGTGAACCGGATTTTGACACGCCGATGCCCATTCGGGAGGAAGCCAAGCGCTGGCTGGACGCGGGCTACACCCATTATACCATCGGCCCCGGCCTTCCCGAACTGCGGGAGCGCATCGCAAGAAAGCTGCGGGAGGAAAACGGCTGCGGCTACAAGGCGGATGATATCATCGTTACGCCCGGCGGCAAGTTTGCCATCTATCTGGCGGTGCGGGCTGCCGTCAATCCCGGTGACGAGGTCATGTTCCTCGAGCCCGGCTGGGTGTCCTATCCCTCCATCATCGAAGCTTCCGGCGCCGTGCCGGTGCCGGTGCGGCTGCGGTTTGAGGACGGCTTTGCCCTGACGGCGGAAAAGCTGGAACAGGCTGTTACCCCCAAAACCAAAATGCTCATCGTCAACTACCCCAATAACCCCACCGGCCGTGTGCTGAACCGGCAGGAAGCGGCGGAGCTGGAAGCCTTTCTGCTGCGCCATCCCGATGTGCTGCTGCTCTCCGATGAGATGTATGAGCGCATCGTGTTCAGCGGTTATGAAAATGTCAGCCCCGCGGCCTTTGCTTCCGTGGCTGACCGCGTGATCACCGTCAACGGCTTCTCCAAGAGCGTGGCCATGACCGGCTGGCGGATCGGCTATCTGGCGGCATCCGGCCCGCTGCGCGCCGTGATCTACAAGCTGTTCCAGCACACGGTGTCCTGCGTCAGCGGCTTTATCATGAAGGCCGCAACTGTGGCATTGGATTGTACCGCAGAGATTGAGGAGATGCGGAAAAGCTATGAGCGCCGCCGCGACCGCTTCATCGGCGACCTCAATGCCATTGAAGGCGTGACCTGCGCTTATCCCGAGGGCGCCTTCTATGCGTGGGTAAAATTTGACCTGCCCGGCATGGACGCGGCGCAGGCCTGCGAGTTTATCTTGAACGAAGCCAAGGTCGTCGGCGTTCCCGGCGATGCCTACGGCACGGATGACTGCTGCGTGCGTTTCTCCTTTGCCACGGAGGAGAGCGAACTGATCAAGGCGGCAGAACGGATCAGAACCGTCATGGAACGGGTCGGAAAGGAAGGATAATCATGGCAAAAGGCTGCAGGATCGTCACAGGCTGGCAGCGCCCCGCCAGGGAACTGGTGGAGGCATTTTGCGGAATCCCCGTGGCGAACATCGATGACTGCATGAACAGAACAGCGGCGATCCACCATTCGATCCGTCCGCTGAACCGCTCCGCCCTTTTGGGGCCTGCATTTACCATCAAGGTGGCGGAGGGCGATAACCTCATGTTCCACAAGGCCATGGATATGGCCGAGCCCGGTGACGTCATTATGATCGATGCCGGCGGCGATCCCCACCGCGCGATCTTCGGCGGGCTGATGGCTTCCTACTGCAAGGTGCGCGGCCTGAACGGCATTGTGGTGGACGGCAGCATCCGCGACGCGGAGGAGCTGCAGGAGATGGAAGATTTCGCCATCTATGCCAAGGGCGCCACGCCCAACGGCCCTTATAAGAACGGCCCCGGCGAGATCGGCACCGTCATCTGCGTGGGCGGCATCGTGGTGCATCCCGGTGATATCGTTGTGGGTGACCAGGACGGCGTGGTCGTCATCCGTCCCGAGGATGCCGAAGAAATCGCCAAGGCAGCCCGCGGCGTGGTGGAAAAGGAAGCCAAAATCGCGGAGCTGATCGCGGCCGGCAGCTATGTGCGTCCCTGGGTGGATGCCAAACTGGAAGAGATCGGCTGCGAGTATATCGAACTGTAAAGAAAAAGAAATGACCCTCGGCACATCAGCTAATCACTCTGATGGTCGAGGGTCATTCCTGTTGTGTTTTCGTATCTAACGTCATTGGTTAACCTCTCTTTCTGCGGATTAGACACGGCGCTCCCTGTTTGAATGTTGTGAACACTTCCGTAAAAGTTCAAGAACCTGCGGTTTTCGAAGCATCTATATGATCGGAAGATTTGATGGAGCCGGTCTTTCTATTCCGAAATCTTCGGAAGAAAGGAAGCCTTGTTTATCGGTTCCTTATGGTTCAAGCATACCACCGTTTTTAGAAGGCGGCAATTTGGAATGTTCCATAAAGATGCCCGAATGCTTTGGTGCAAAACACAGAAATCCTGCTTTATGACCAAAAGAAGGTTGACAAATTTTTCGGAAATGCGGTATGATAAATCTGTTGGGCGGCAATTTTGCTGCTCTTTTTCTATTTCTGTAGATAGAACATTGCATCTGTCAGATTCTGTGATATAATTAAGGTACTTAACGATCGGAGGAATCGAATATGCAGAAATCCCGTCTCAGAAAATACGCGCAGGTCATCGCGGCCTGCGGTGTCAATATTCAGCCCGGCCAGGAGGTCATCATCTATGCCGCACTGGATCAGCCCGAATTTGTCAAGATTCTGGTGGAGGAGTGCTATAAGCGCAAAGCCTCCCGCGTGACCGTGGAGTGGAGCTACCAGCCGCTGGAAAAGATCCACGTCCGCTACCGCACGGTGAAGAGCCTTTCCCGCGTGGAAGAGTGGGAAAAGGCCAAGCTGCAGCATCAGGTGGATGTGCTGCCCTGCACCATCTCGCTGGTCAGCGAGGATCCTGATGGCCTCAAGGGGTTCAACTTCAAAAAAATGGGCAAGGCCAGAAGAAAGAAATATCCCATTCTGCAGGGCTACCGCTCTCAGATGGAAAACCGCTATCAGTGGTGTGTGGCTGCCGTTCCCGGCCCCGAATGGGCAAAGAAGATCTTCCCCGGCTGCCGTGCTTCCGTGGCCATGGAAAAGATGTGGGCAGCCATTCTGGATGCCTGCCGCATCGGCGAGGATCCCGTGGGTGCGTGGGAGCGCTGGAATAACGATATGCAGGCGCGCTGCGACTATCTCAATACCCTCGGCGCGGAAAAGCTGCATTACCATAGCGCCAACGGCACCGATCTGACCATCGGCATGAATCCCCGCGCCAAATTTATCGTCAGCGGTATGACCACCCTGCAGGGTACCTTCTTCCTGCCCAACATCCCCAGCGAAGAGCTGCTGATCACCCCCATGAAGGGCGTGGTGGACGGCATTGCCTATGCCACGAAGCCTTTGGCCTACCAGGGGCAGCTGATCGAAAACTTCTGGATCCGCTTTGAAGGCGGTAAGGCCGTGGAGTGTCATGCCGAACAGAATCAGAATCTACTGCAGGAGATCATCGATACCGATGAAGGCAGCCATATGCTGGGCGAGGTGGCGCTGGTGCCTTATGATTCTCCCATCTGCCAGTCAGGTATCCTCTACTATAACACCCTCTTTGATGAAAACGCTGCCTGCCATCTGGCGCTGGGCAGAGGCTACACCGATTCTCTGGAAGGCTATGAGACCATGACCTATGACGAATGCATCGAAGCAGGCGTCAACGATTCCATGGTGCATGTGGACTTTATGATCGGTTCTGCCGATCTTTCCATCGATGCCATCTGCGGAGACGGCTCCGTTGTGCCTGTCTTCAAGGACGGGAACTGGGCATTTTAAACAGTCGAACCCCCTCCGATCCGCTGAGACCGGAGGGGGTTCTTTTATCAGGAAAAGGTAATATTTTCGATTTTCATCCACGGCAGCACATATTCGCCGTCGGATACACGTTCCCGGGAAAGCGTGAAATTCCCTTCCGAAAGGATGGTGAACCAGTTGCCGCTGACGGGACAATCCTCCAGCGCGCAGACGATTTTGCCGTTTTCCACGAGGAAGCTGACGGAAGCCACACCGGAGAAGCTGCCGTCGGGGCTGCCGTCTCCGCCAAAGCTGAAGACCAGCACGCCCTTTTCCGTCTGCCGCAGCAGCTCGGAAAGCGGCGTTTCGCCGGCGGGAAGCACCAGGTTGTCGGCCGTATTGCCCGAGGGCGGGATCTTCAGCATCCGCGCGGGTTTTTGCCCTGCGATGGCATTTTGGAGAATGCCGTTCCGAATGAGGTCATAGGGCTTTGCGCGGCAGCCGTCCTGCGTGATCTGTTCGCCGAAGGTCACACCGGGATGGGTGGGATCCATGGAGGCGGAAAACCGCGGATCACAGACCTGCTTGCCGAAGCTATCGCTCCATGCGCTTCCGCCCGAAAGCAGACTGTCTTCGAAAAGCTGTGCGAAGAAATGATCCATCAGAAGGTAATAGAGGGATTGCGGCGCGATCAGCAGCGAGCCTGTAAAGGGTTCGCATTTTTTCTGCGTGAAGAGCATGGAAGCGTTCTGCGCCAGCAGAGAATCCGTTTCGAAGCGGAAATCCTGCGGCTTGCGGAAGCCGCAGTGACCGCGGAAGGGATCCACAGTCCTGCCGTCCTGCTCCAGCACCGCCGCGTAGGAGATCTGATAGCCGTCCGTTTCAAAGGCATAGCGCGTTCCGTTGGTGGATACCAGCGCCGTCCGCCGCACCTCATAGGAAAGCGTGGCCTCGTTGAGAACAGCGCCGACGGAAGCAATATCCGCGCGCAGGCGGGAAAGACACTCGGTCATGGCCGCGGGATCAAAGGAGGAACGGAGGTCGGAGACCGCGTATTCCTCCTCCAGCGGGAAAATGGCGTCATCGGGATCTTCGGGTGCGCCGTCCAGTTCGGCCATGGCCGATCCCGCCAAAGCGGGAAACTCGGCTTCCGAACCGAAGGAATAGCTTTTTTCCACAAAGGCAAGGCCTTTTTGCAGCTTTAAGGAGGCGGTGCTGCTGTGGTCGGTGGCAAGGGTATCGATCTCGCTGCCGCTCATGGAGAGGATATGCTTTTCACTTTCTCTGATCTGCACCTGTGCGCCTTCCGCGCCGAGGCCGGTCAGGATCGCCAGCAGGCGGGCTGCCTGTTCCAGTTGTTTCATTGGCTTATCCTCCATAGAACGAAGCGACCGAGCAGATCGCGGGGCCGGACATACCCACGGGAATGAGCTGCCCCTTTTTGCCGCACATGCTGGAATGGCGCCATTCCACGGTGTTGCCCACCATGGTGACCTCCTTCAGCGTGCGGAAGGAATTGCCCTGACAGACCAGATCCGGCAGCGCGTGGGTCAGCTTTCCGTGCTCAATGGCATAGGCGCACTGGACGGCAAACATGAATTTGCCGGTCTGATCCGCCTGTCCGCCGCCGGTGCGCTTGACGAACACACCGCGATCGATGGACGCGATCATGTCCTCCAGGGTGGATGTGCCGGGATGGATGGCGGTATTGCGCATGCGGACGACGGGCAGATGGGAATAGGTCTGCGCCCATGCGTTGCCGGTGTTTTCCGCCTGCATGGCAAGGGAAGTGGAGCGGCTGTGCATATAGCCCACAAGGACGCCGTCCTTCAGCAGCGGCGCGTCTTTGCAGACCGTTCCCTCGTCATCGAGGAAGCGGGGCTGCGGCACGGCGGCGCCAAAGGCTTCATTGGCAAAGTCCGTGGCGCTGATCAGCGGGGAGACCAGAGGCTGCCCCAGCTTGCCCGCCAGGACGGAGCCTGCCAGCACGCTATCGCCTTCCGCGATATGGCCGAAGGCTTCGTGGATCAGAATTCCGGTGCAGCCGGAGAGAACGCAGGGCAGCTCGCCGTAGTCCATGGCTTTCGCGCTGCGCTTCTGCATCAGATCCTCATAGATGGAAAGGGCCAGTGCATCGGCTGCGGCAGCGTCGGGGATGACCTTCGGCTGGAAGCCGATGCCGCCGATGGAATCGCGGATGGTAACGGGCCTGCCGTTTTTGTCCTCCGCGGTCAGAGTGATGTAAAGGTTGGTGCGGGGCAGCAGGAAGGAGGAGGAACGGCCTTCGCCCGTCCAGGTCTGCTTCTCTGTGCCGAGGGTCTCCAGCTGGATGCTTCTTCCGCTGGTGGAAGGGCAAAGCCGCTGCAGACGGTCATCCACCGCACGTACCAGCTCCAGCAGGGCAGCCTGCGCGGCATCGTCCCGCACGGCGGCATAGTCGAAATGTCGGGTTTCCGCGGCGGGAACGGCTGTCCGTTCGGGGCAGAGGGCATCGAGGTTTTGCTGTGCTTCCGCCACGGCCAGCTTCGCGCCGGCTTCGGAGGTATCGGATGTGGCGGAGAAGCCGCACTTGCCGTCCTTCCAGAGCATGGCGGATACGCCGCGGGTCTCCTTGCGGGTGTTTTCTGTGAGCATACCGCCCGAAAGAGTGACCGTCCGCTGCAGATTTTCCTGCAGACGAAGAACGGAATGGGCGTCACAGGGGAGATCGGGGCGGGAAAACAATGCAGTCAAATCAGTTTCCTCCGATCTTCAGACGGCAGCGCAGCAGCGGAGAACCGCCGCCGGTGACCATGGGCTGACCCTTTCCGCACATACCGCCGATATCCCAGCCGACGGTATCGCCCACCATGTCCACGCTGCTCATGACGGGGAAGGCGTAGCCGGAGCAGACCGTATCGCGGATGGCATTGCCCAGCTTGCCGTTCTTGATCTCATAGCCTTCTATGATCATGATCATAAATTCACCTGTGGTATCGGCCTGACCCATACCGGCCTGAACCAGATAGAGACCGGCCTCCGTGGCGGAGATCATTTCTTCAAAGGTGGAGCTGCCGGGAAGAATGGCCGTGTTGCGCATACGGATCAGCGGGTCATCGGAGTAGGAGAAGGCGCGTCCGTTGCCGGTGGGGATCACACCGCAGGCGGCAGCGCTGTCGCGGTCGTGCATATAGCCGGTAAGAATGCCGTTTTCGATGATCATGGCATCGCGGGCAGGCGTGCCTTCGTCATCCACATAGATGGGCTGCGGGACGGAACTGCCGTTCATGTCATGAGCAAAGTCGCCGAGGGTGATCAGTTCGCTGGCCACGGGCTTGCCGAGGTAACGGCCCGCGATGGAGCCGCCCATCACCAGGTCGGCCTCCACGGTGTGACCGATGGCTTCGTGCACCAGCATAATGGCGGGATCGTAGCCGAGGATGCAGGTCTTTTCGCCGGGCGTTACGAAAACACTGCGGCGTTTGCGGTCCAGCGCGTCAATGAGCCGATCCAGCTTGCGGAAAACGGCAGCCTCACCGCGCAGATAGCTGCGCATGGAGCCGGAGCCGTTGTCCAGCATATCCACGGATACGCTGTCGCCGTCGGCAGCTTCGCCGGTCAGGGAAACGTAGACGGCATAGCGGATGAAATAGGATTCGGAGGCCGTGCCGTTGTCGCAGATCAGTTTTTTTTCGGTGGCGAAGGTATCAAGGCTGAGATAACGGGCCCGTACATTGGGGCCGTGCGCCCGGATGTAGGCATCCAGCGCGTGAAGAAAGGCCAGCCTTTCCGCACGGGTCGTATCGTCCTGCTCCATGCGGTTCACATTTTGAATGGCGGGCAGGGGCGGCACGATGCGGTCGCTGCTGCCTTTGCCGGCATTGGCCAGCGCTTCCCTGAGGACGGCATCCACATTGCCGGCACGGAAGCCGGAACGGGCGCTGAAGCCGAGGAAGCCGCCGCGGCGCACCGATGCGCTGATGCCGCCGGAAATGCCGGAATCGTCCGATACCAGTTCTCCGCAATCCAGCGCAAGGGAAGAGGTGCTGTTTTCCTGCGCGCGAAGCACGGATTCTTCCGGAAGCAGGCTGCGGAATTGTTCCATAGATTCAAAGATCATTGTTGCTACCTCACGAAAGCTTCAGTTTGGAGATCTTCAGATAGGGGAAGCTGCAGGAGCCGTTGCAGTGGCGCTCGGCGGAGATGCCGTCCACCTGCTGCAGGGCATCGATCAGATTGCCGCTGATCACAACGCCCTCGCAGGGCTTGGTGATCTTGCCGTCTTCGATCAGATAGCTCCCCTTGGCCACATAGGAGATCTCGCCCGCGACCGTAGGCTGACCGCCGGAAAGACGGCCCACCAGCAGACCGGAGCGGATCCCGCCCAGCAGCTCGGCAAGCGGTGTTTCGCCCGCTTCGATCTCATAGCAGAAATAGTCGCCGCAGCCCTCGGGCAGAGAAAGCTCCTGCGCCACACGGGGCGAAAGGGCGGTGCCGACCAGAACGCCGTGATCGAGGATCGTGGAATTCTGCACGGGACGGCCGAGGTCGTTCAGCATCGGTTCGCCGAGGATCCCTTCGGAAAGCGGCGCGTTGCGCACCGTCAGCGCGGGGCTGGCCACCTGCTGACCGAAGCTCTTCGACCAGCGGCTGGTCTTGTTCTGCATGGGAGAATCCGAAAGCTGGGATTCCGTCAGCATATAGAAGAGCAGGGTAAGCGACTGGGGCGGGAAGAGGATGACGTTCTCTTCCGGCTTGTGATCCGCCTGCGGCAGCAGCAGCTTTTCCGTCAGCTCCAGCTGCTCAGTCAGAGAGCCGTAAGAGAAAAGGGGCTTGCTGAGATCGTTCATGCGCAGATCGCTGCCCATGAAGGCGGTGGAGCGCTCCTTTCCCACGGCGGAGTAGGAAGCGCCGAAGCGATAGTAGCCGAAGGTGTCGGAGGCGCAGTTCCCGTCAAGATCCAGGAAGGTGTGCGCCTCGCGGATATGGGAAAGATCGCCCACGCGGATGCAGATGGAAGGATAGGCCTCTGCCGTATCCTGCAGGAAATCGGTGTAGCGCTGCTGCATGAGGGCGGCATCGGGGGTCAGACAGCCGCGGGTATGTGCCTGCGGCTCGATGGGCTGCAGGGGCAGACTCATGCCCTCGGCAGCTTCCTGCGCCGCGGCGAAGGCGGCATCCGCCAACTTGACGGCATCCGCTTCCTCCGCGCAGACACGGCTTACCTTGCCCTGACGGCGGCCCAACTGGACAACGGCGGAAAGCTCGGTGCTGTCCGTGGTCTTGAGGATGCTGCGCGACTGGGAGAAGGAGGCATAGCAGCAGGTGACCTTGTAGGTCTGATGGAGGCAGGCGGCATCGGCACCCAGTTCCTTCAGCCGGTTTGCGGCAGCCTGCAGAAGGGTGAGATCAGCCATTATTCTTCCTCCGTGTCGTTCTTGGGGCCGAGGCAGCTGTAGGCATAGTAGATGCCGGCCATGGGATTGTGGTGGAATTTCCGCTCCTTGACGGTGAGAACCGTGGAAAGAACGGGAGAATACTTCATAAACAGGGAGTCATGACCGACGCAGAGACCCAGCACGACATTGAATTCCGTGCCGGCCTTTTCCAGCATCTTGGCCTGACCGATGGGATTGCAGCCCACGCAGAAATTGGGGCCGTCCCAGAATTTTTCTTCGGGGTTCATGCCCAACTCCAGCTCATTGATGCCGCCGGCGCAGCACATGACGGTATCGACCTCGAAGCCCTCGCGCTTAAAGATCTTCGCGCAGATCTCGGCTTCCTTCGTCCAGCCGATGCAGCAGGCAATGCCGATGTGGTGATAGCCCATGCGCTTGCAGAGCTCCACGGTCTCCATGATACGGGGCAGCTTATGCTCCTTGCCGTAGGTACCGGTCATGCCTGCGTTGACATAGAATTCATGGATGCCGGGCTTCTGATACTCCGCCATGGCGGCATCGGTCAGATCCTGCTCCCGCATGGGGCAGTTTTTGGGCATATGCGTGCGTTCTTCCTTGGCTTTGATACAGTCCTGGATCTTGCAGCTGGCACAGGTGTAATGCATTTAATATGCCTCCTTTGATTCGTAATAAGCGCCGTCGATGAAAACACCCTTGCAGAGGGTATAGTTGGAGAGCGGGAAGCCGTCAAACACGGCAAGATCCGCGTCCTTGCCCGCTTCCACGGTGCCCACGCGGTCGGCAATGCCCAGCACACGGGCGGGAGAACGGGTCAGACTGGCCAGTGCGGCTTCTTCGGAGAAGCCGTAGGCCATGCAGGTGCCCGCATCCAGCGGCAGCGCGCAGACATGGCAGTCGCCGTCGATGGTCAGGCAGATGTCCTTGACGCCCGCTTCTTCCAGCAGGGCGGCGCAGGCGGGCGTGCATTCCCAGGTTTCCTGCTTCTGCGGGCCGCAGCCGATGGGGCCGACGATGCAGGAAACCTGCTTTTCCGCCAGCACATCGCGGACGAGATGGCCGCCCGTGCAGTGGTCGATGGAGAATTTTACGCCGTAGGGCTCCAGAAGACGGATGGCGGTGAGAATGTCATCGCTGCGGTGGCAGTGGACATGGGCCACGGCTTCGCCTTCAAAGAGCGGGATGAGAGCTTCCCAGCGGCCGTCAAAGGCCTTGGGTTCGCCGGATTTCTTTGCATTGTAATATTCATAGGCCTCGCGCAGCGCCTCACGCATGAGGGAAGCGTTGCCCATGCGGGTCATGGGGGAGCGGCCTTTGTCCTGTCCGTGGCAGCGGCGGGGATTCTCGCCCAGCGCCATCTTGATCTGAGGCGGGCCGTAGATCTTCTTCTGCAGGTTCGCGCCGTCGGAAAGCTTGGCAACGAAGCCGGTGCCGCCCATCAGATTGCCCGAACCGGGCAGCTGGCAGCAGGAGGTAAAGCCGCCGAGGCGGGTTCTCGCAAAGGAGAAGTGGGTGGGGTCGATGCCGTCCGCCAGCCGCATCTGCGGGCAGATGGGATCGGCAAAATCATTGCCGTCGGCGGTGGTCTGAATGCCGAAATCGGCCATGTGGGCATGGGCGTCGATGAAGCCGGGAGTCACCTCGTAAGCGGAAAGGTCGATGACCTCCGCGCCTGCGGGGACGGTCAGCTCCTGTCCGACGGCGGCGATCTTGCCGTCCTCGATGAGGATCATGCCCTGTTCCAGCGGGTCGCCCGCCATGGTATAGAGCTTCTTTGTCAAAATGGCTTTCATTTGACAGGCACCTCCTCGCCGGGAATGTAGACACCGTCGATCATCGTGCCGGTGCTGAGGGTGAGATTGGAGAGGGGATCTCCGTTAAAGAAGGCAAGGTCGGCATCCATACCCGGGGCAATGGCGCCGATGCGGCCTTCCGCGCCCAGCAGACGGGCGGGAGCGGCGGTCAGGCCTTCCAGCACCTCGGTGTGGGGCATACCCAAAGCTGCGCAGCGGCCTGCCTGCGTGCGGAGGAATTCGATCTCGTCCGTTTCATCGCAGGTGAAGCAGACCGTGGAAAGTCCTGCCTTTTTCATCGTTACAGGGTTGTCGTAGCGGTTTTTCAAAAGCTCGGTGCGGAAAGGATAGGCAAGTAAGCTGCCGAAGATGCAGGGAATGTCCTTTTCTGCCAGCTCTTCGGGGATCAGATGGGCTTCCGCGGCGCCTACGAAGCAGTAGCGGATGCCGTAACTGTCCAGCAGCTCCATGAGGATCAGCATATCCGCAGCGGTATAGATGCAGATGTGCAGCGTCATTTTGCCCTGCATGACCGGCTTCATGGCCTCCAGCTTGCGGTCATAGGCGGGGGCTTCCGCTGCGGCGTAATCGGCGCATTTGCGGAGGAATTCCCGCAGCATATCAAACATGCCCATGCGGGTCTGGGGTCTGCCGCTCTTGCCGCTGTGGAACTTCACGGGGATCTCGCCGACGGATGCGTTCATCTGCACCGTTTCGGGCAGGATCATCTTGGCGGGATCGTTGCAGGGCTTCATTTTGAAGGCAGCGCCCCGGCCGCCGATGATGTTTTTCTTGCCGGGAGAAACGAAGCAGGTGGTGAAGCCCGCGTTTCTGGCGGTACGGATGGCGAAATCATCGGGGAAGAAGCCGTCCAGTACCTGCACTTCGGGCGTGATCGGTTCGGAGCATTCGTCCTGATCACTGTGTTCCCGCATGCCGCGGGGTTCAAAATTCAGCGCAATATAGGTGTGGGCATCGATCAGACCGGGCGTCACTTCGGCGGATTCCATATGCAGGATCTCCGCACCTTCCGGAATGGGAAGATCCTTGCCGACAGCGGTGATCTTGCCGTTTTCCACAAGGATCACACCGTTTTCGATGGGTTCGGCGCAGACGGGATAGATCTTGCCTGCCAGAATTGCTTTCATAAGAGGATCACTCCTTCACACCAAAGAGGTAGGCGAGGTTGGCCTTTTCATCGATCCTGCCCTCGATGATGGGCTTTTTGCAGGTGAGCAGCGAGGTGACGCCGGGGCCGTGACCGGAGCAGTAGGTGTCGCCGTGGATGATGCAGCCGATGGTGACGGCACCCTTGCAGTAGCCTCTGCCCCAGCTGGAATCAAAGTCCTCGATCAGCACGATGTCGCCGAAGCGCAGCTCGTTCAGACCGTACTGTTCGGTCAGTTCCTTGTCGGTGGTGATGATGTCTGCATCGCCGGTAAAGCCGGGTTCCATGCGGCCGATGCCGGAGCCCATGAGGCAGGCGGGGACTTTCTTTGCCACGGGGATGATCAGCTTGCCGTCCTTTTCCTCGATGTTCATCTTGTGGAGCAGCTCGGGATCGATGGCCAGCGGCATCACGTCGGGGTAGTCCAGCAGCTTGAGACCGTAGCCCACGGATTTGATGAGGAAGCTGTCGTCCATGCAGAGCATATCCAGTGTTTCGGGATCAAAGTGGAGGAATACGTGTTCTGCGCCGCCGTGGGTGCCGGTGACCCAGCCCCAGCGGCCCTTGGCTTCGCCGCTCTGGATCTTCACGCGGTTGCCCACGCAGGCATGGGAGTTGGTGCCGCGGTTGCGGTTGACGTTGAGCTTGGCATTCTTGCTGGAAACACCGGCTTCGATGTGCTCACCGCAGAGACCCATGCAGCAGTCGCCGATCTGGAAGTTATAGCAGATGCCGCCCATACCGGGAATGGCATGCGCCTTGCCGTGGTCGCCGATCTCGGCGTCGCCCATGGGCATGACAACGGGTTCGGTAATATAGCTCTGCACGGAGATCACGGGCAGCAGATGTTCGTTGGTTCTCAGCATTCCTTACCCTCCTCATAGTAGCGGGCAATGTTGCCCATGTCGGAAACGTAGCCGCCCAGCGTACTGTCCTTGCTGGAGAAGAGAACGCTGACGGTGGGACCGCCGCCCACATGGCAGGCGCCGTTGTCGGTCACGATGCCGATGGTGGCTGCGCCGCGCAGGAATGCGCCGCCCCAGGTGTGGTCAATATCGGTGAACATCACGAAATCACCGACGCAGAGGGTTTCCAGCTCTGCTTCCGCTGCAGTGACGGCATCGGAGGTCAGAACGGACAGCTGCTCGGCGCCGAGATAGCCGGCATATTTTTCAGGAAGGATCTTGGCCACGGGGAAGAGCAGACGGCCGTTTTCTTCCTTGACGGGCAGCTTATCCAGCAGGTCGGGGTGGATGTGGCAGACGATGGAGGGATAGTCCTCCAGCCGAAGTCCGTAGCTTCCGCAGAGCAGCAGGAACTGCTCGTCGCCCTCGAAGGAGAGGATGTCCTTTTCGGGGAAGACGGCGGCGATGGCACCGCTGCCGTTGTAGGAGCAGCCGCCGAGGACATAGCCCTTGGCTTCGCCGCCGCACTTGGAGACGGGAGTGCCGGTGGGAGCATAGTAGGTGAGCGCACCGTCATTGGCGCCCTTGAGGCAGACGCCGGGAACGATATGATGACCGAGGATGGAATCGCAGCGGTCTCCGACCTTGAAATTGCGGCAGATGCCGCCGGGGCCGGTCATAAGCACACCGTTGCCGTTGATATCCAGATAGCCGTTGTAGTTGGGCTCCTTCACTTCGGCGACGGAGGCCTTCAGAGGAAGAATGGGGAGCTTTGCCCGATTGGTTTTCAGCATAACTTACACCTCGCTGTTATAAAGATGGCAGGCGCAGAAGTAGCCGGGGGATACTTCGCGCAGCTCGGGATCTTCCTTGCGGCAGATATCCATGCAATGGCTGCAGCGGCCGTGGAAACGGCAGCCGGAGGGAAGATCGATGGGAGAGGGGACATCGCCGGTCAGAGAAACGCGTTCCTTTTTGGCACCGGGCTTGGGAATGGGAACGGCGGAAAGCAGCGCTTCGGTATAGGGATGCAGATGCTTCTCGAAGAGCGTGTTGCTTTCGCCCATTTCCACGACCTTGCCCAGATACATCACGCAGATGCGGTCGGACACATGGCGGACGACGGAAAGGTCATGGGAGATGAACATATAGGTGAGGCCGAGATCCTTTTTGAGCTTCTGCATCAGATTGAGGATGCTGGCCTGCACGGAAACGTCCAGCGCGGAAACGGCTTCATCACAGACGATGAACTTGGGATTTGTGGCCAATGCGCGGGCAATGGCGATCCTCTGGCGCTGACCGCCGGAGAATTCATGGGGATAGCGGTTGAGGTGGAAGGTACGGAGGCCGACCATCTCCAGCAGCTTGACGGCCCGTTCATTGGCTTCCTTTTTGCTGCAGAGCTTATGCGCCAGCATCGGCTCGATCAGCATGGTGCCTACGGTCAGACGGCCGTTGAGGGAGGAGAAGGGATCCTGGAAGACGATCTGCATCTTCCGGCGGGCCTTGCGCAGCGCTTCCTTGGAGAGGGTGGAAAGATCCACACCGTCCACGATGACCTGACCGGAGACCGGCTCGATGAGGTGGAGGATGGTCTTGCCCAGCGTGGTCTTGCCGCAGCCGGATTCGCCGACAACGCCGAGGGTCTCACCGGCATAGATCTTGAGGGAAACATGGTCAACGGCCTTGACCGTCTTTTTGATGTTGGAGAAGGTGCCGGTCTTCACACCGAAGAACTGGCAGAGATCCTTGACCTCTACGCAAACCTGTTTCTGTTCACTCATTTGCGTTGCCTCCTTTGATGGGATTCCAGCAGCGGATGTAGTGGCCGCCGCCGATGTCCTGCAGCTGGGGCGCTTCCTTATGGCAGCGCTCGCAGGCATGGTCGCAGCGGGGCGCGAAACGGCAGGCCTTGGAGAAGAAGAGGGGAGAAGGCACTCTGCCGCGGATGACATAGAATTCTTCGCCGGTGTGAGCGGTGCCGGGGATGGCGCGCAGCATGCCGTTGGTATAGGGATGCATGGGGGTGTCGAAGATCTCCTGCACGGAGGCCTTCTCCACGATCTGGCCGGCATACATGACCATGACCTCGTCGGCAGCTTCTGCCACGATGCCCATGTTGTGGGTGATGAGTAGCAGCGCCATTTTACGGCGGCGGCAGGCATCGGCGATCAGCTCCAGAATCTGATCCTGAATGGTGACGTCAAGGGCGGTGGTGGGTTCGTCGGCGATCAGCAGCTTGGGGTCGCAGCTCAGCGCCATGGCGATCATCACGCGCTGGCGCATACCGCCGGACATCTGATGGGGATATTCCCGCAGACGCTGCTTGGGTTCGGGAATGCCCACCTCGCGCAGCATATCCTCTGCCTTGGCGAGGGCTTCCTTCTTGGAGCAGCCGGTGTGCTGACGGATGGTCTCCGTCAGCTGCTTGCCGATGGTGGTAACGGGGTTGAGGCTGGTCATCGGCTCCTGGAAGATCATGGAGATATCGTTGCCGCGGAGCTTCCACATATGGCGCTCGGGGATCTGCTGAATATCCTTGCCTTCAAAGAGAATGCTTTCCGCTTCCATATGGGCGGGAGGACAGATGAGAAGCCGCATGATGGAAAGGGCGGTCACGGATTTGCCGCAGCCGGATTCGCCGACGAGGGCAACGGCCTTGCCTTCTTCGATGTCGAAGCTCAGATCGGTGACTACATTCATGAGGCCGTCACCACCCTGGAACCCGATGTTCAGTTTGTTGACTTCAAGTAAAGACATGGGGAACCTCCTGTTAATTGGCGCGCGGATCGATGGCCTGACGGAAGGCTTCACCGATGAAGCAAAGGCTGAGAACGGTCAGCGTGATCATAAGGCCGGGGAAGACAGAGAGCCACGGGGCGGAATTGGTATATTCCTGCGCGCCCGCAATCATGGCGCCCCAGCTGGGGATGGGCTCCTGCATGCCGAGGCCCAGATAGCTCAGGCCGGATTCGGAGAGGATGGCGCCGCCGATGCCCATGGAAACAGAGAGGATCAGCGGAGTCAGCGTGTGGGGCAGAATGTGCTTAAAGACGATGGTGCGTTCCTTAAGACCTGCTGCCTTGGCTGCCTGCACGAATTCCTGCTCGCGGAGAGAGAGGAAATAGCTGCGCACGAAGCGCGTATAGCCTGTCCAGCCGAAAACACCCAGTACCAGAATGACATTGAACATGCTGGGCTTCAGCAGGGCATTGACCAGCAGGATCAGGAAGGTGGAGGGAACGCAGGAGAAGAAGTCGATAAAGCGGCAGATCAGCTGATCCGCGATGCCGCGGTAGTAGCCCGCGATGCAGCCGAGGGGAATGCCGATGAGCAGCTGGATGGCCACGGCGCTGAAGCCGATCAGCAGGGAGATCCGGCCGCCGTAAAGGCAGCGGGTAAAGTAGTCGCGGCCGAGACGGTCGGTGCCGAAGAGATGCTCGCGGGAGGGCGGCTGAGGCTGACCCATAGGCGCGGCGGAAAAGTCGATCTTATCGTATTCATAGGGGGTGAGAACGGGCGCCGCGATGGCGCAGAAGATCAGCGCTGCCAGCACGATCAGACCGGCAATGCCGTACCAGTGGCGGCAGAAGCGCTTGAAGATCGTGGTCCAGTAGCCTTCGACCTTGGCGGAGAAATACAGATCCTCGTCGTCCTGCATGGGATCCACGGCGCTGTTAATGCGCTTAAGAGGGATCTCTGCGTGCTTTTTCTTAAAAAGATACATGAAAGACCCTCCTTACTGTACACGGATTCTGGGGTCTACGACACAGTAGAGAATGTCGGACACCAGATAGCCTACCATGACCAGCACGGAGCTCATCAGCAGCGTGGCCATGATGACGGGATAGTCGCGGTCGAGAATGGCGTTGGTGCTGTAGGCACCGAGGCCGGGAATGGCGAAGATGGTTTCAATGATATAGGAACCGCCAATCAGGCCGGCAAGAGAGCCGCCGATCTCAGAGGCCAGAGGGAGCATGACATTGCGGTAGGCATGGCCCCATTTGACCTTTCGTTCGGGCAGACCCTTGGCGCGGGCTGTGCGGACATAGTCCTGGTTGATGACATCGAGATAGAGGTTGCGTTCTGCTCTTGCCATGGAGCCGAGACCGGTGATCACGGTAAGACCCACGGGCATGATCAGATGCTTGATGGTATCCCAAACCTCCTGCCAGAAGGTGGGATTCTTGAGGGTCAGGTCGGAAAGACCGAGACCCGGCAGCCATTTGAGCTTCACGGCAAAGAGCGTGATGGCCATGATGGACAGCCAGAAGGCGGGCAGCGAGATGCCCACATAGGAATAAAGCATCACCGCGTTGTCCACGATACCGTTTTTATGCTTGGCGCAGTAGATGCCCAGCGGTATGCCGACGAGATAGGTGAGGAAGAGGGTGATGATGTTCAGCGACATGGTGATGCCGATGCGCTGGCCGATCTCCTTTTCAATGGGCTGACCGGTCTTGAAGGAGGTGCCGAAGGTGCCATGGAGAATATCATCCAGCCAGTCAAAATAGCGCACGATGATGGGGCGGTTGAGACCCAGCGCTTCTCTTCTCTGCTCCTTCTGTGTGGGCGTCATCTGGCGCAGCTGATCCTGACCCACATACATGGCCATGGGATCGCCGGGGGTGATCGTCATCAGCAGATAAGATGCAAGGGTGACGGCAAACAGCAGGGGGATCATCACCAGCAGGCGTTTGATCACAAATTTAAGTCCGGAATTCATAAGCATTCTCCATTATAAAGCGCTGCGGCGGTTGGCGAACTGCCATCCGCCGCAGGTGATGAGATTTAAAACGCGGATAAGGGATCTTACTGATTACTCAGCGATCTTGTACAGCTTGTGGAAGTAGACGAACATGCCGGTGGAGGTGAACTGAGCCTCGTCCAGACCGCAGGTCTGGTTGGCGGCATAGTAGCCCCAGTTTCTGGGCTGGACAAGCCAAACGGCAGCGTCGGTCAGCTCGTGCTGAACGGCGGAGTAGGCTGCCTGACGATCTTCGTCGGTGGCGCCGGTCATACCGTCGATCCATGCCTGGTCCAGAGTTTCGCTTCTGTAGAAGCTGAAGAGGCTGGTGTTCAGGTAGTTGTCATAGTAGTTGGCGGGGTCGGGGCCGAGGGAAGAGTAGTTGCTGGACATCTGGTAGTTGCCTGCATCAACATTGTCAAGCCAGACGCTGTATTCCTGACCTTCGATGTTGAACTTGACGCCGGTGCCTTCGAACATGGACTGCAGGATCATAGCGTTGAAGTCGTCGTAGCCTGCTTCGTAGATGTAGGTGACTTCGAGGAGCTGGCCGTCCTTTTCGTAGATGCCGTCCGCGTTCAGAGTCCAGCCGGATTCTTCAATCAGAGCCTTGGCCTTTTCCACATCGTGCTCGTAGTAGACGCAGGCATCCGGATCTTCGAAGCGCATATTGGCAACAAAACCCTTGTTGATTTCGCCCTGACCGCCGAAGGCCTGGTCAATGAAGAGCTGCTGGTCATAAATGTGGGAGAAGGCCTTACGGATGTTGACGTCGGAGAGGATGGGATCCTGGGTGTTCATGGAAATGCCGGAGTAGTTGGCGCCGTTGGTACGGGCGATCTGCATGCCTGCATCGACGGCTTCCTGATACTTGGAGCCCATCAGGAAGGTGAAGTCCAGTTCGCCGGTCTGCAGAGCGGTGAACATGGAGTTGCCGTCGGGGGCGATTCTCCAGTAGAGTTCGTCCAGATAAACTTCATCCCAGAAGTATTCGTTGCGTTCGCACTTGATGTATTCGCCGATCTTGTATTCGGTGATCTTGAAGGGACCGCCGCAAACGATCTCGCCGGGGGTGGAGTTCACAGTGGTGGTGTGGAACTCTTCAGCGGGAACGTTTTCAAAGACGTGCTTGGGGATGATGAAGCAGTTGACTGCGTAGAAGTCAAAGATAGTGGGGTAGGGAACGGTGGTGGTGACGGTGTAGGTGTGGTCATCGACCTTCTCATAGACGGGAGTCTCGGAGAAGTACATGGTGTCAGCCTGGAAGATGAAATCGGTGAAGGTATCCTGGCGGAAGTACTCCATGGAGAAGATGATGTCGTCAACGGTGATGGGGGTGCCATCGGACCAGCCGGCATTTTCGCGGATCTTCATGGTCCAAACGAGACCGGTCTCATCCAGTTCCCAGCTTTCGAGCAGCAGGGGATACAGCTCGCCGCCCTTGTAGACGACCAGCTGAGGACCGCAGGTCCAGTAGTTGGAGCAGCCAACGGAGCCGTAGTCGGCATAGAAGTTGATGTTGATGGGGTCCATCCAGGTCTGCAGGATCAGCTGGCCGCCGAACTTGTCGTCGACTTCTGCGACGGCTTCGAATTCGAGGGCAACGTCCTCTTCGTTGGGGACAGCGGGGGTGTCTGCAGCGGGAGCGTCCGCGGCAGGCGCATCAGCGGCCTGATCATCAGCAGCGGGTTCCTTCTTGGCGCCGCAGGCAACCATGGAAAGAACCATGATGAGAGCAAGCAGGAGAGCAAGCAGTTTCTTCATTTTCTTTTCCTCCTAGGTAAAAGTGTGTTTTTATGAGCAAACGGTGGTTACTTCTGCAGCGAGAGGACCCAGTCGCGCAGCCTTCCCATGGCCGTGACCAGCACAGCCTTCGGGCAGGCGATATTCATGCGCACGAAGCAGGATCCGCCGATGCCGAAATAATATCCGTCATCCATAAACAAGTGAGCATCTTCCATCAGACCTTTTTCCAGAGCCTTTTCATCCAGCCCCAGCTGACGGAAATCCAGCCACATCAGATACGTGGCTTCCAGTTTGGTACACCGCACCTGCGGAATTTCGGTCTGCAGGAATTCGGTGACATAGCGAGCATTTTCCGCGATGGTGTCCACACATGCGCGGAGCCAGCTTTCGCCCTTGGTATAGGCCAGCTCCAGCGCCTTGAGGCCGAGCATATTGGGGTCGGAGAAGCCCTCTCCGCGGCGGGTTTTGCGGAACCGGGAGCGGAGGTCTTCATCGGTGATGATGACATTGGAGGTATCAAGACCGGCCAGATTGAAGGCCTTGCTGGCGCCGGTGAAGGTCACGGTCCTTGCCGCGATCTCGGGGGAGAGGGTAGCGATAGGGTAGTGGCGGTAGCCGGGCATGGTGAGGTCTGCGTGGATCTCATCGGAAACGATGATGACGTCATGCTTGACGCAAAGCTCGCCGATCTTTGTCAGCTCTTCCTTCGTCCAGCAGCGTCCCACGGGGTTGTGGGGAGAGCAGAGCAGGATCATCTTGCAGTCTTCTCCGGCAAGCTGCTGCTCCAGCAGGCCAAAATCAATGGAGTAGACGCAGTCCTTTTCGACCAGCGGATGGTCGATCAGCTTTCGGCCGGTGTTGCGGACGGAGCCGAGGAAGCCGGGCCAGGTGGGCTGCATCACGAGAACACCGTCGTCCTTTTCGGAATAGGCCATGATGGCGGTGCAGAGGGCCGCGTGGATGCTGGGGTTGGGAACGATGGCGGAAACGTCAAATTCAAAACCGTAGCGGCGGGAGAACCATTCCTTCACGGTCTCAAAGTAGGCGGGCTGAGGATCATAGTAGGAAAGAACGGCCTTTCCGATGTAGTCGGTCAATCCCTGCTTGATCTCGGGCGCGTTGTCAAATTCCATTTCGGCATTGGAAAGCGGAACGATGGAGCTGTCCGTGATGCCGTATTTCTTCATTTCCTCCCATTTGGTGGAGCCGGTGCCGAAGCGGTTCAGCACCGTGGTAAAATCGTATTGCATATCTATCCCCTTACAATCATTTAGCTGCTTAACTATTTGAGGCCCTGTTACGAAACTTCGGGCAGTATTTCTATCTCAGGTATCCGTGCGTCACGGATGCGGGAACTAGTTTAGACGCTTAACTAAATCCGCACAAAAAAGCCGAACCCCGATCGATTCTGTAAATAATCAAATCGAGTCGTCCTCTTCTGCAAAGATGGTCAAATACGCGTTGACAACGCGGAAGAAGGAATCGAGGTCACGGTCGCTGCAGTGCTTCAGCAGCTCTTCAAAGGTTTCTGTAACCTCGATGGAATCGTATGCTCCGTGGGCGCGGTTCAGCTCCAGCCCACGATCAGTGGGGTAAAGCTGTACGACACGTCCGTCGGTTTCGGAGTATTTGCGGTAGGTGTAGCCCATGCCTTCCAGTTTTTTGACAGTCTGGGAGATGGCGCTCTTGGTGCGGTTGGCTTCTTCAGCCAGCTCAGAAACCGTGATGCCTGGGCGGTTCGCGATGCGGAGCAGGATATGGGCTTCCACCATGCTGACGAATTCGCCGGTGCCGTAATCCTTTTTCTCCATGGCGAAATCGTGATAGAGCATGACGAAGCGGAACAGTGTATCCGCCTTCTCATCCAGCGATGCCATGATCTCCTGTCTGATGTCTTCGACGCGTTCCTGCATACTCCGCCTCCTGTTTCCCCAATCATACAGGCTTTTTCAGTATTTGTCAATCTAATTCGCTAAAGAATCAATGACTTGTTTCGCTTTATTTTTCGGTGCGGCAGGATGCGGCGGCAGGCGGGAACTGTCAGCCGCCGTATCTGCGTTCAGCTGCCGTGTCCAGCCGACAGGCCGTTTCGATGAACTCTGCCGGCAGGTAGGCATTGGCAGCTTTGATCCAGCGGTCTGCCGCCGCTTCTCCGTTTCGGAGGTAGAATGCCCATGCGATGGAGCCGGTGATGGCGGCAACGGTATCGGTGTCGCCGCCGATGGAAACGGCGTTGCGGATGGCGTCCTCAAAGCTTTCGGACTCCAAAAACGCGATGATGGACTGGGGAACGGTACCCTGGCAGGTCTCGTTAAAGCGGTAAGTCCTGCGGATCTCATCAATGGATTCCCGCAGCGGATAGAAATGCGCTTCCGTACAGGCGCGGATCTCATCCTTGCTGCTGCCGGTCTTTGCAAGGAAGATCGCGGCTGCCACGGCCTGCGCGCCCTTGATGCCTTCGGGGTGGTCATGGGTCACGGCCGCGGAGATCTCCGCCAGCTCCAGCGCTTCTTGCATGGTTTCGGCATAAATGGCGCAGGCGGAAACACGCATGGCGGAGCCGTTGCCGAAGCTGCGGTAGGGCTGCGGATCGGGACTTCTCAGCCAATCGGCAAATCTTCCGCCGTAGCCGCCCTGCGGATAGGGGTATTCCCGTCCCAGCCGCTGCATTTCCGCCACCATAGCCGCAGGAAGAGCGGAAAGATCCTCCGTGTTCAGCAGCGCGTTTGCCACCGCAACGGTCATCACCGTGTCATCCGTAAAGCTGCAGCCCTTGGAGAACATGGGAAAATCCTTATGGCGGATGTTGTCAAATTCGTATTTGGAGCCGACGATATCGCCGATCATGGCGCCGTACAGCAGCGGAGTGCTGCCGGTTTTGGAGTTGAGGACGTTTGCGTCTGCGGGTTTGTGCCGAACGGCGGGCTTTGTGAAGCAAGTCATGGATGGGTCTCCTTTCAAGGGAAGACGGATTCGGGACGGAGGAATTGCAGTCTCCGTTGAAAAATTCGGAACGGAACGGTATTTGTCCGTTTCATCGGACAGGCAGATATGGTATCATGATCTTATAAAACAGTATAAAGGAAGATCGGAGGTTCTGCAATGGGAGAATTATTGGATCGGGCGATCGTTTACGCGGTCAAAGCCCACGAAGGTCAGTTCCGAAAAGGGACGGATATCCCGTATATCCTGCATCCGTTGGAAGCCGCGGCGATCGTTGGCACGATGACGGCGGACGAAGCGGTGATCGCGGGTGCGGTGCTGCATGATGCGGTGGAGGATACGGATGCCACGGTGGAGGAGATCCGGGAACGGTTCGGAGAACGGGTGGCGGCGCTTGTAGCTGCGGAAAGCGAAGATAAGCGCAGCGACCTGCCCGCCGCCTCCACATGGAAGCTGCGGAAGCAGGAAACGCTTGCGCATCTCGCATCCGCGCCTGTGGATGTGAAGATGATCACTTTAGGAGATAAGCTGTCCAATATCCGCGCGATCCATCGGGATCATCAGCGCATCGGAGATGACCTGTGGCAGCGGTTCAATCAGAAGGACAAGCGGGAGCATTGGTGGTACTATAACGGGATCGCGGAATGTCTGCATGAACTTCGCAGCCATCAGGCCTATCGGGAATACCGCGAGCTGATCCGCCTGACGTTCGAAGGGTGATCCGGAAAGAAAAGCGGAAACGGCAGACGCCGTTTCCGCTTTATCTGTTTGGGTCAGCTCTCAATTGAGTTACGGTTTTAAATAGTTTTATTTGGTTTCACTCAAAAAAATGAAACTATGAAACGGAAAGTGAAACTCTCTTTTGTGAAACTGAAACGATGCTAAGTCTTTATTTCATTTCAAGCTATAGTTAAAATACTGATTTACCAAATCCGTATAGTAATTCAATGAACTGAAGGATCCCCAAAATGACAGAACGGTTCCGTCCGAGGTATATTCACCTATATAACCGGCATAACTGGTTTCTGCGTAGTTTGCCCAAATAATCAAGAAGTTACCATTTTCGTAATTGAGTCTTATACAAACATCCTTTGGGGAATTGTACGCATAATATGTATGAAGTATATCGGTATTTGAAAATGAATCTAAGAATTCTGTTGTTTTTTCTGAAGGTAAGGATTCAAGAACCGTTGCGTTAGCAGGAACAAATGGCATCAACTTGTCAAATTGATCAGGTACCCAACTGGAAAAATGTTTTTGATTTGGGTTTGCATATTGGACAAGCTCGATATTGACAACATTGTTTAATGATTCTTTATCAATTGAGAACGAGCCTGGGTCGCAAGCACTCAGCAAAACAAATACTATTATTAAAAGCACAAGGGAAATCATTCTTTTCATAATAAAAATGCTCCTTATAAAGATGCTCCTTATGACAAAAGCATATAAACACTATATCAAATAACACTCTAATCCTCAAGTAGTTGATAAAATAGCAATATGGCTTCGTATCAAAATCATCGTGCTTCTTTGGCTCGAGTGCCGAGATTCGAACTCGGGGCAGCCTGCCGCTTCGCGCTACAGGCTGCCCGTTAGGCCGCCATTGTAATCAAGAGGCCCCGAGTTCTCTCTGAAGCCTGCAAAAGAAAAAACCGGAAATCACAAAAGTGATTTCCGGTTTTTTGGTCCGAGTGCCGAGATTCGAACTCGGGGCCTCTTGAACCCCATTCAAGCGCGATACCAAACTTCGCCACACCCGGGTGCTTGATTTCAGCTCGGTTATAATAGCACACCTTTTCGGTTTTTGCAAGTACTTTTTTTAAAATTTTGAAGAAAAAACAGCCGCTTGTAAAAACGGCTGTTTTTGTTCGGGTTTTAGCCCCAAAGGGCGGAAAGTGCGGGAACGATCTGCTTTTTTCTGGAAACAACTTTCGGCAGGAAGCAGGTGTTGTCCTTCAGCTGCACGCCGAAGGCCTGCTCGATGATCTCGTTGTCGCCGAGGAAAATCAGCTGAGAACCGACCAGCAGCACATCCGTCAGCATCAGAAGCATCATGGAGAAGCCGCGCTCCTCCTTGATCTTTGCCATGATCTGCAGGAATTCCTCCCGCCGCTCCAGCATCTTGACGGAGTCGATACAGGTGATCTGCGCGATGCCGAAATGATGACCCGCAATGTGGAAATCCTTGAAGTCGGAGAAGAACAGCTCTTCCGCGGTTTTGGCCGTGGGGCTGGAGGCGGAGAAAATGGCATGCCCCAGCTCGTCCAGCGATTCGCCGGCGATGCGCGCCATGCGCTCCGCCATGCGTTTGTCCCGATCGGTGCAGGTGGGGGATTTGAACATGACCGTATCGGCCACGATGGCGGCGGCAATGAGACCTGCCAGCTTGGGCTCGGGCATCAGTCCGCGCTCCTGATACATGCTGGCCACAATGGTGGCGGTGCTGCCCACGGGCTCATTGCGGACATAGATGGGATTGCTGGTCTGAATATCGGCAAGACGGTGATGGTCGATGATCTCCAAGATCTCGGACTGCTCCAGACCGGGAACGGACTGGGAAAGCTCGTTGTGATCCACCAGTACGACTTTCTTTCTGCGGGGACGGATCAGATGGAAACGGGAAAGCGTGCCGACGACCTTGTTTTCTTCGTCGAGAATCGGATAGCTGCGGTAACGGCTTTCGATGACCTTTTCCTGCACATCGTCCAAAAAGTCGGAAAGATGGAAGCAGATCAGATCGTCCGTGCGGCATACCAGAGAAACGGGAACGGACTGGTAGATCAGACGGGCGGCCTTGTAGGGATCAAAGGGCGTGGAAATGATGCAGGTATCGGTGGGCATGGTGCGCAGCGACTCCTCCAGCGTGGCCTGACAGATGACCACGCAGCTGACGCCCAGATCCATGGCGCGGCGCACCATATCGGGCTGCTGGCCGCAGAGGACGATGGAATCCTTGCGGCTGAAGAGCAGGCCGGGATGATCCTGCGGCACGGCGATGGTCACCTCGCCGCTGATCTTGTCCACGAGATAGCCTGCCTCGTTGAGGATCTTACCCTCCAGCACGCTGAGCAGGTTAAAGAGGGGGATATCCTCGATGTAGGGATGATCGAAGGACTTCATATCATAGCCCGCGATCTCACGGGTGGAGAGCATGCCGTACAGCGTGCCGTCGGAATTGACCACGGGCAGGGCGGGGATCTGCGGATTGGCCTGCAGATATGTCCATCCGTGATTCACCGTTACGGCGCAGTTGAGGGTGGGCGGCGTATCGAAATCAAGATCCTGCACCTGCGTGCGCATGGTCTTGATCCTGGGCGGTGCTTCAAAGCCGAAACGGTCGAGGACGAGCCTGGTTTCGTCGCTGACATGGCCGAGGCGGGCGGCAACGAATTCGCGGTCGCCCAGCGCGTTGCGCAGGGCGGCATAGGCCATGGCGGAAACGATGGAGTCGGTATCCGGATTGCGGTGACCGGTCACATAGATCGGATCCATATCATCACCTCATGTGTCATATTTATATATAGTATACCACGCATTTCGGCATCTGCCAAGAGAAGCACGGGATGAATCAAACCGCGATTTTTCATGTTGCGGAAAAAGAATGCGAAAGGGGATAAATAAGAAGAAAAATATTGAAAATAACCCTTGCATTTTGCTCTGCAGTATGGTATTATTTAGCGGTCTGAGAAATGGACGGTCCTCTGCCCAGCCGGTACAAGCAGTACAGCGGCACTTCCGGGCCATGAACGTCTATATTAGGAAGGAGAAAAATTATGGATCTCATTAAGGCACTTACCAGCCAGTACATGAAGGAAGAACTGCCCGAAGTCAACGTCGGTGACACCGTTCGCGTTCATGTCAAGATCAAAGAAGGTACCCGCGAAAGAGTTCAGGTCTTCGAGGGCACTGTCATCGCCAAGAAGCACGGCGGTATCGAGGAATCCTTCACCGTTCGTCGTATCTCCTACGGCGTCGGCTGCGAGAAGGTTTTCCCCATCCATTCCCCCCATATCGTGAAGGTCGAAACCGTCCGTCGCGGTAAGGTTCGCAGAGCTAAGCTGTATTACCTGCGTGACCGTCTGGGCAAGGCCGCTAAGGTCAAGGAAAGAGTCTAATCCGAAACCGATAAAAAAGAGACCTGAAAGGGTCTCTTTTTTATTCCCTTTTTTCGGAAAAGCGTGTATAATTAACTGGATAAGCCACCGAAAGGAGGAAACACATGGAAAAGAAAAACATCTGGAAAGAGATCTATGCCGTGCTTCACGATTTCTGCTGGATCCTTGCCGCGGTCACGGTCCTCTTCGTGTTTCTGCTTCGGATCGTTATGGTATCCGGCCCGTCCATGACGCCGACCCTGCTGGACGGCGAATACGTCGCGCTGCTGAACAGTCCGATCTGCGGAAAATTCCGGCAGGGAGATGTGGTGGTCGCCACGGTGCCGAGCTTTGATCCCAAACAGCCCATCGTCAAGCGCGTGATCGCCACGGAAGGGCAGACGGTGGATATCGATTTCGGAAAGGGTACCGTCACCGTGGACGGCACCGTTCTGGATGAACCCTATATCAATGAGCCGACCTATACTGATTTCGCGCAGGGACAGACCTACCCGCTGACCGTACCGGAGGGCTGCGTCTTCCTCATGGGCGATAACCGCAACCATTCCACGGACAGCCGCCATACCGCCATCGGCTGCGTGGACACGGACTATATTCTGGGAAAGGTGATCCTGCGCGTTCTTCCGGTGAACAGGATCAGCAGCATAAAATGAAACAGGACGAACTGAACATTCAGTGGTATCCGGGCCACATGACAAAAACCCGGAGAATGATGGAGGAAGACCTCAAGCTGGTGGACGCGGTCTGCGAGCTGCTGGATGCCCGCATCCCTATGTCCAGCCGCAATCCGGATATTGCCGCGCTCTGCGGCAATAAGCCCCGCATGGTCATCCTCAACCGCTCCGATCTGGCGGACCCCAAGGTCACGGCGCAGTGGGCGGCATGGTTCAAGAGCCAGGGACTGACCGTCATCCAGACGGACTGCAAATCCCGCAAGGGCGTATCTTCCTTTGTACCCGCGGTGCGCTCCCTGCTTTCCGAAAAGCTGCAGCGCTACGCGGAAAAGGGGCAGGCCGGCAGACCCCTCAAGCTGATGATCGTGGGCATCCCCAATGTGGGCAAGTCCACCTTTATCAATCAGGTCTCCGGCAGAAAGGGCGCCAAGGCGGAAAACCGCCCCGGCGTTACCCGCGGCAAGCAGTGGGTCACGGTGGACCAGGGACTTTTGCTGCTGGATACCCCGGGTATCCTTTGGCCGAAGTTTGACGATCCCGATGTGGGCGTCAAGCTGGCCTATACCGGCGCGGTCAAGGACGATGTGCTGGATGTGGAAGCCCTCGGCTGCCATCTGATCCGCCGTCTGTTTGAGCGCTACCGTGATTCCGTCGGCGAGCGCTACAAGCTGGCGGAGCTGCCGGACGATACCCCCGGCTACGAACTGCTGGAGGCGGCAGGCCGCAAGCGCGGTTTCCTGCTCCGCGGCGGTGAGATCGATACGGAACGCATGGCGAGAGTCGTGCTGGAGGAATACAGAAGCGGAAAACTGGGCCGTCTGACCTTTGAAGGCCCGGAGGAATGGGAGGCTTCCAAATGACAGATCTTTGGGAACTGGAGCGCGGTCTGATCGCGCGGGGCATTTCGCCCGTCTGCGGTGTGGATGAAGCCGGCAGAGGCCCTCTGGCGGGGCCTGTCTGTGCCGCCGCGGTGATCCTGCCGCCGGAAATTGAGATCCCCGGGCTGAACGATTCCAAGAAGCTGACGGACAAGCGCCGCAGAGCGCTCTATGACGTCATCATCGAGAATGCCGTTTCCTATGGCATCGCCATGGTGCATGAAAAGGAGATCGACGAGATCAACATCCTGCAGGCCACCTTCAATGCCATGGAGCAGGCCATCCTGCAGCTTTCCGTCAAGCCCGCCATGGCGCTGATTGACGGCAACCGCGAACGTCCCTTCCCTGTGCCGGTGCAGACGGTGGTCAAGGGCGACAGCCTCTCCGCCAATATCGCGGCGGCGTCCATCCTTGCCAAGGTGACGAGAGACCGCTACATGGAAGAAATGGCGGAAAAATATCCGCAGTACGGCTTTGAAGTCCACAAGGGCTACGGCACCAAGGCGCACTATGCCTCGCTGACGGAGCATGGCATGAGCCCCATCCACCGCCGCACCTTCCTCAAAAAGTTCTATGGCGAATAACGCGCTGACGGGCGCATGGGGCGAACACCTCGCAGCGGAATACCTGCGGAAAAAGGGCTACCGTCTGACGGCGCAGAACTACCGTGTCCGCGGCGGCGAGATCGATCTGATCGCGGAAAACCGCCGCTTTGTGGTATTCGTCGAGGTCAAAACGCGGCAGGATGCGGCCTTCGGGGAAGCGAAGGAATTCGTGGATCAGAGGAAGCAGGAGCGCGTCCGCATGGCGGCAGCCCTGTGGCTTTCCGGGCATGAAACGGAGAAGCAGCCGCGATTCGATGTGGTGGAGGTCTATGCCCCTTTGGGAACCGCCACGGAACGGCCTGTGATCCGCCATTGGGAAAACGCATTTTAAAGCATAAGGACATCCAATATGCTTCAATGCCTCCCCTGTGTAAGGGGAGGTGTCAAAAATCCCGGATTTTTGACGGAGGGGTTGACAATCCCTCAGTATTTTTCACCGCTTTCACGGTGAAAAATCCAGCTCCCTTTACACAAGGGAGCCTTTAGAAAGGGAAGCAACGCTATGGCACTGTACGCGATCGGAGATCTGCATTTGAGCCTTGGCGCCGATAAGCCGATGGACGTTTTCGGCGGCGCGTGGAAAGGATATATGGACAAGCTGCGGGAAGGGCTTTCCTGCATCGGGCCGGAGGATACCACCGTGCTGCTGGGCGATCTCAGCTGGGCGCTGGGCATGGAAGCGGCAAAGGAGGACTTTGCCTTCATCAGCAGCATTCCGGGCAGAAAGATCATCCTCAAGGGCAACCATGATTACTGGTGGTCCACGGCCTCCAAATTCTATAAATTCTGCAAAGAAAACGGATTTTTGAATATGGAGATCCTGCATAACAACGCCTATGAATACGGCGGCATCGCCATCTGCGGCACCCGCGGCTGGTTCTTCGAGGAAGAACGCAGCGGCACCCATGACGAAAAGGTATTTAAGCGCGAGCTGTGCCGGCTGGAGGCATCCTTAAAGGCGGCGGGGGAGAAGACCAAGTACTGCTTCCTGCATTACCCGCCCAGATACCGCGGCTATGAATGCCCCGAGATCCTGGGATTGCTGAAGGACTACGGCGTCCGCTGCTGCTGCTACGGCCATCTGCACGGCGACAGCCACAAGCTTGCCATCACCGGATGGCATGACGGAACGGAGTTTTTATTGGCGGCCGCTGATTATGTCAACTTCAAACCGATAAAATTGCTGGACTAAACGCGAAAAATGTGAAAATAGTAGTGGAAATTACGGAGAATATCTGTTAGAATAGTACGGATTCAATTATGAGGTGAATGATGGCCTTTTTTCGGCCCACCATATAGGAGGAAAAACAATGAACGTTAAGAATGTAGAAAAAGAAAACGGCAAGGCTCAGATCACTGTCGAAATCGGCAAGGAAGAATTTGAAGTTGCTCTGACTAAGGCC
>JAFSHY010000079.1 GCA_017440065.1 Oscillospiraceae bacterium
AGAAGCATAGCAAGAATACCGATGTATCAAGCACTCAATACCATTATAATTGATACAAACGCAAAGGATGTGGCTGTGATTGCCAATGAGATTAAGCAGTTGTAATACTGACAAATTCCAATTTGGCAAACAGTCCGGGCGCGCTTCTATGCGCCAAAAAACCGCTTTGGAACATCCAAAGCGGTTCTTTTTGTTTAGTCCATATCTCTTCTGCCCTGCAGGGCGCGCATCAGCGTAATATCGTCCGCGTACTCCAGCTGGCTGCCCATGGGGATACCGTAGGCAAGACGCGTGACACGTACCTCCATCGGCCGCAGCAGACGGGAAATGTACATGGCGGTGGCTTCGCCCTCCGTATCGGGGTTCGTGGCCATGATGATCTCACGGACACCGCCCGCGGCGACACGCTTGAGCAGCTCGCGGATGCGGATATCATCGGGGCCCATATGGTTCAGAGGAGAGATCACGCCGTGCAGCACATGGTACACACCGGAAAACTCTCTGGCACGCTCCATGGCGATCACATCCTTCGGCTCTGCCACCACGCAGATGAGGCTTTGGTCCCGCTTGGGATCATCGCAGATGGGGCAAAGCTCCCGATCCGTCATATTCTGGCAGACGGGGCAGGTGTGGATGGTCTGCTTGGCGCCAAGGATAGCATCCGCGAATTCCCTGGCCTCTTCCTGCGAAAGGGACATCACATGGAAGGCCAGCCGCTGCGCTGTCTTGGTGCCGATGCCGGGCAGACGGGCAAACTGTTCGGTCAGCCGCGCCAAGGCGGCAGGAAATCCGTTCATCAGAAGCCCAGGTTGAGTCCGCCGGTCAGCTTGCCCATGTTGGCGGAAGCTTCGCTCTCTGCCTTGCGCATGGCTTCATTGACCGCAGCGATGACCATATCCTGCAGCATTTCGACATCATCGGGATCCACGGCTTCGGGATCGATGGAGAGGCGCAGGACCTCATGCTTGCCGTTGACGACCGCGGTGACAACGCCGCCTCCGGTGGTGGCAGAATATTCCTTGGTTTCCATCTCGGCCTGCATCTTCAGCATTTCCTGCTGCATCTTCTGCGCCTGACGGATCATGTTCATGTTGACGCCGCCGCCCATCATGGGGCCGCCGCGGTAACCGCCTTTTGCCATAGTTCGTTTCTCCTTTTATCTCAAAAAATTATTTCAGCGTAAATTTGTCGCCCAGCTTGCTGCCGCGGGCGATCAGATCCTCCATGCGGTCATGGCCATTCTCAAACTGCGCGCTCTGCAGCACCACCTCTGTCCGCACAGGCCGCCCCAGCAAGGCGGAGGCCTTCTGCGAGACCGTCTGCAGCACGTTTGCGCCGGAGATCATCTGCTTCACCATTTCGCTGGCAGCCAGCAGCTGCAGCGTATCGCCCTTCAGCATGGGCGTGACCGGCCCGTTCACCGCGAAGAAGCCGCGGACGGGAGGCTGGAATTCTGCCCGCAGGGCATTGACCAGATCGGGCCAGAAGCCCGTGGGGATCTGCGCGGCAGGCTGCGCCTTCGGGGCGCTCACCGGCAGCTCCTCCGTCATGGGGGCATCGTCATCGTCCGGGAAGGGCGGCATTTCGTCCTCCCAGCTGTCCTCCGCCGCCTGTTTGGCAGGCGCGGCCTGCACCGTCAACTGACCGGAAGCGATCTGTTCCTCCAACCGCGTCAAACGGGCATTGAGGCTTTCGCCGTCACTCTGCAGGGCGGGATTGCAAAGCTTGATGAGGCACAGCTCCGCGTCGATACGCAGGTTGGCCGTGCGGGACGCACCGGACATGGTCTCCTGCAGCAGCGAGACCATACGGAGCAGCTCGCCCTGCGAGAATTTTCCGCTGAGCGCGGAGGCTTCCCTGCCGGTACACAGGCCGGAGATCATGGCAAGGCCGCTCTGCGGGGCGGTCTTGAGGATCAGAAGATCCCTCGCCACGGCGCACATCTCGTCCAGCATGGCGCCCATATCCTTGCCGTCCTCATAGAGGCGGGCAAAGAGGCTCAGCGCCTTGGAGGTATCATGCTCGGCGATGGCCTGCAGCATGAGATGGGTCATCCGTTCGCCGGAAAGCCCCAGGCAGTCGTAAACAAACTGCGCCGTGACCGGGCCGGCGGCAGAGGATGCGCACTGGTCCAGCAGGCTGACGCCGTCACGCAGCGCGCCGTCCGCCAGACGGGCAAGGACGCGGGCTGCTTCCGGCTCCAGATCCACGCCCTCCTGATAGGCCACATCGTTGATCCGCGAGGCAATATCCTCCTGCTGCAGACGGCGGAACGAGAACCGCTGGCAGCGGGAGAGGATCGTGGCGGGAACCTTATGAAGCTCCGTGGTGGCGAGGATAAAGATCAGATGCTCAGGCGGCTCTTCAATGATCTTTAAGAGGGCATTGAAGGATTCCATGGTGAGCATATGCACTTCGTCGATGATATAAATGCGCTTTTTGACCTCAGCCGGCGAATAGATGGCATCGTCCCGCAGGGAGCGGATGTTATCGATGCCGCGGTTGGAGGCGGCGTCGATCTCCAGCACATCCATGCAGGCGCCTTCCTCAATGCTGCGGCAGGCGGCGCAGTGGTTGCAGGGGTTGCCGTCCACGGGATCGAGGCAGTTGACCGCTCTGGCCAAAATTTTGGCGCAGGAGGTCTTGCCCGTGCCGCGGGTGCCTGTAAAGAGATAGGCATGGCTGAGCCTGCCGGAGGCGACCTGCGTCTTCAGCGTCTGGGTGATACTCCTCTGACCGACCACTTCATCGAAGGTTCTGGGACGGTATTTCCGATATAAAGCCTGATACACACGCTCGCCTCCTTTCTCCGTTTATTCTATCAAAGATCGATCCAATTAGCAAGCAAACAGATAAAATCCGACCCATGACAAGATCGCACACCCACCTTTGAACCTACCTTACACCCGTTACCCGGGCAGCCAGCTCAGAAACGGCTACCCCGCGGCACACGGAACGATCCGCTTAATG
Source organism: Oscillospiraceae bacterium (assembly GCA_017440065.1). Taxonomy (GTDB): domain Bacteria; phylum Bacillota; class Clostridia; order Oscillospirales; family Oscillospiraceae; genus RGIG3159. The sequence continues at coordinate 2,971 of JAFSHY010000079.1, forward strand.
CTGCTCGGTTCCCCGCCTGACATGGTTCACGGGATTCCGTTGCGCAGGACCGGTCCCTCATCACCGCTTACCCGGGTCAGACAGCACAAAATAGGCCCTGGGGTGGGAATTCATCCCTGCTGTAGCGGATTGCAGGTTACAAGGCACCGCTATCTCCCCAACTAGTGCGACCTTGTCACAGGTCGGATTTGTCTGCTATGTAGTTATGATTTACACTTTGCTTTCAATAAATTCAGCCAGTTCGCCGATGGTGCTGATCTTATCGTTCAGCTCCAGCTCAACGCCCAGTTCGTCTTCCATATCGACGACCATTTCAACGATGTCCAGAGAATCGATGCCAAGGCTCTCGAAGGTGGTATCTTCGCGGATCTCTTCCGTGGGGATATCCAGCTGCTTGGACAGATAGTTGACAATTTTCTCAAACATAATCCATTTACCTCCAGAAAATCTTGTGCCGGAAGCTTCCGACATTCAGTGATTCCTCTGTTTATGATACGGGATTTTGCGGTAATGTCAAGAAAAACTTTTCCTCATGCCCTTACAGGCAATCCTTGAGATACTTGAAACGGGAGGGATGGCGCAGCTTGCGGAGCGCCTTTGCCTCGATCTGGCGGACACGTTCACGGGTGACCTTGAACTCGTTGCCCACCTCTTCCAGCGTATGGGCGCGGCCGTCCTCAAAGCCGAAGCGGAGGCGAAGCACCTTTTCTTCCCGCGGGGTCAGCGTCTTCATGACCTGCATCAGCTGCTCCTTCAGCAGCGTGGCGGCAGCAGCCTCGCCGGGTTCCTCGGCAGAGGGCGCGGGCAGGAAATCGCCCAGATGGCTGTCCTCTTCCTCGCCGACGGGCGCCTGCAGAGAAACAGGCTCCTGCGCCATCTTGAGGATCTCATTGACCCGCTCCACGGGCAGGCCCATGCGCTCCGCGATCTCCTCGTGGGTGGCTTCTCTTCCCAGCTCCTGCACGAGGGCATGGGAGGTACGCAGCACCTTATTCATGGTTTCCACCATATGCACGGGAATACGGATGGTACGCGCCTGATCGGCAATGGCTCTGGTGATGGCCTGACGGATCCACCATGTGGCATAGGTGGAGAACTTATAGCCCTTTTCGTAGTCAAACTTTTCCACGGCCTTCAGAAGGCCGAAGCTGCCCTCCTGAATGAGATCCAGCAGGCTCAGACCGCGGCTGGTATACCGCTTGGCAATGGAGACCACCAGACGCAGGTTGGCCTCGATCATCTGATTTCTCGCCTGATCATCGCTGAATTCCTTGACGAGCTTGGCCAGCTCCAGTTCCTTTTCCGGAGTCAGCAGCTCCACACGGCCGATCTCCCGCAGATACAGGCGCACGGGATCGTGAACGCCGAAATCCTCCATCAGCTTATCGGGATCCACCAGCGTTTCTTCCTGCACCTCACCCAGCTCCTGCTCCGTGGGAGCAATATCGGGGTTGATGATCTCCGCGATCTCCTCGGTATCGATCTCCACACCGGCAGCCTCCAGCTCGGCGTAAGCATTGCTGACCTGCTCTTCCGGCAGACCTGCCATGGCAGAAAGCAGTTCCGCGGCGGAAACGCGCTTTTCCTGTTTGGCCTTTTCCAGCAGTTCCATCAGTTTCGTCATCCGTTCAGTCCTTTCTTGTCCTTGAGCCGGTCTCTCAGTCCCATAAGGTCCTGATCCTGACGGGCTTCCCGTTTGGCGTACTCTTCTCTGATGATTTTTACATAGTCCTGCAAAGCATCTTCCTTCACCAGCGCGCTGCCTTTATGGGCAACACCGGAGAGATGCTCCATTTCTTCCTTTGTGAACTGCCCTTCCAGCGCGGCAAGGCTGACAAGCCCGCCATGCAGGCGCTGCTGCTGCAGGGCGTCGTAGGCTCTTCCCAGCAGCGGCACGGAGAACTGTCCTCCGGGGAGATTCCGCAGTCTGTCCAGCAGGCTCTCTTCCCGCAGCACCGTCTGCAGAACGCCTTCCTCCGCCATGGCGGAGCGGACATGGTCGTAGCGGATGTTTCGCACCTTCGGCTGCTGCTCCCTGGCGGGGTTCAGATCCTTTTTTTCCTGCTCTTTGCGGCGTTTGGCCATCATGCTCTTAAAGGCCTTATTGACCTCCAGCTTCATGGTTTCCGGGGTAATGCCCGCCATTTCCGCCACTCTGCCGCCATAGATCTCCCGCTCCACGGGGCTGCTTTGCGAGGCGATCACCCATGCGGCAGCCTTCAGGAATTCCACCTTCTGGTCGTCGTTCTCCAGATGATACTTGCCGCGGAGGGACTCCAGTCTGTAGTCCATCTGACTTTGGGAACCATCCAAAAGCACTTTAAACCGGTCAGCGCCGTACTTTTTGAGGAATTCATCGGGATCCTTGGCGCCCTGTATCCGCAGTACGCGGACCTGCAGGCCTGCCTTTTCCAGCAGCGGGATCGCCCGTTTGGTGGCGTTCTGACCTGCTTCGTCGCCGTCGTAGGTCAGAATGATCTGACCCGTATATTTGGAGAGCAGATGCGCCTGCTCCTCCGTCAACGCCGTACCGAGGGAGGCAACGGCGCAGTCAAAGCCGTACTGATGCAGGGCGATGGCATCCATATAGCCTTCCGTAAGGATGATCCTTCCCTGCTTGCTCTTTTTCGCCACATTCATGGCGAAGAGGTTCTTTCTCTTATTAAAAATAACCGTTTCGGGGGAATTGAGGTATTTGGGCGTGGAATCGTCCATCACTCTTCCGCCAAAGCCGATGACATTGCCGCGGACATCGATGATGGGGAACATGAGGCGGTTGCGGAAGCGGTCATAGACCGTGCCGCGCTTTTCGGACTTGAGCGCCAGACCCGCATCCAGCAGATCCTGCTTCTCATAGCCCTTCTTTGCCATGGCATCGATGAGGCCGTTCCAGCTGTCGGGAGCGAAGCCCATGCCGAAACGGGTGACCGTTCCGGCGGAAAGACCGCGCTTTCCAAGATACTCCCGCGCCTGTCTGCCGCAGTCCTCCTGCAGCTTGCCGTGATACCAGCGGGCAGCATCCCTGCACAGCGCCCAAAGCCGCTCCTGGCGGCGGTAGGTACTCTGATAGCCCGCGTCCTCCGGCACTTCCATGCCGGCGCGCTTGGCAAGGAAGCGAACCGCATCGGGATAATCGAGGTTTTCGATCTCCATGGCGAAGTTGATCACGCCGCCGCCCTTATGGCAGCCGAAGCAGTAATAGATCCCCTTATCAGGCGCCACAGAAAAAGAACCCGTCTTTTCTGAATGGAAGGGGCAAAGACCGAACAGATTGGAACCCTTTCTGGTCAAATTGACATACTGAGATACGACCTCGTCGATCGGGTTTCGGGAAACCAGCTCATCGAGGAAGCTCTGGGGGAATGCCAATGCTGCTCACCTCCTTCTGCAGAATAAGACGGATTTTGTTTTAAAAGGTTACAGGATCTCACCGCAGCTGCCACGCAGCGGGGATGAAGATCTCATTATACTTGAAAACGGCATATTTATCGGTCATGCCGGCGATATAATCGCAAATAGTACGGGGCATCCCCTCAAAATCCAGCTGCGGCTGGAAGTCTGCGGGAATCTCCTCCGGATGCTTCATGTAATACTCATAAAGCTGCTTGAGGATGGCTCTGGCCTTGGATTCCTCACCCTTGGCCACAGGATTACGGTAAACCTTCCGGAACATGAAATCGCGGAGGTCCTCCATGGCCTGCGCCACCTGCGGCTCCATCTGAAGCGTATCGCTGTCCATGGAGCATTCGATGATGTTTTCCACCAGCGTGTTGATGCGGCGGCTGTGGGTCTCGCCCAGCACATGGGAGATGGAGCGCGGGATCGTATCCGCCGCCAGAATGCCGGCACGGACGGCATCGTCGATATCATGGTTGATATAGGCAATGCGGTCGGCAAAGCGGAGGATCTCGCCCTCCAGCGTATCGGGCGTCTTGGCGCTCCAGGTATGCCCCAGAATGGCGCTGCGCACCTCAGCCGTCAGATTGAGTCCGCGACCGTCATTTTCCAGCACATCCACCACGCGAAGCGACTGTTCGTTATGGCGGAAGGGCTTTCCCGTTACCTCCGTCAGCGCCACCTCGCCTGCATGGCCAAAGGGCGTATGGCCGAGGTCATGCCCCAAAGAGGCCGCCTCCACCAGATCCTCATTGAGGCGCAGCGCTCTCGCGATGGTGCGGGCGATCTGCGTGACCTCCAGCGTGTGGGTCATTCTGGTGCGGTAGTGGTCGCCTTCCGGCTGGAGGAAGACCTGCGTTTTGTGCATCAGGCGGCGAAAGGATTTGCTGTGGATGATCCTGTCCTTATCCCGCTGATAGCAGGTTCGGCTGTCGCTGGGTTCCTCTTCATAGAGGCGACCCTTGGTTTCCGCCGCCTTGGCCGCACGGGCCGAGAGCAGCGAGTATTCTTCCTGTTCCAGTCGTTCACGGGTGGTCATGCTCTCACCTCTTCCTTCGGTCGGTCATGTCCTGTTCACGGGGAAAGCGCGGTATTCCTGCCCAAGGGACAGGGCAGATACGCGGGCGGAGGTCAGATCGGTGAGTCGTTTCAGAAAAGCCGCCGTATCCGCCGCGGGGAAGATGGCACGGATCAGCACATCGGCGCCGAATTCCGTATCCGTAACCATGCCGTTCATGGCGCCAATCTCGTTTTTCACCTGTTCAAACAGGTTGTAAGGGCAAGGGATCTCCAAACGTTCCCAGACCTGCTTGCGGGATACGCCCGCAGCCTCCAGCGCCAGCTTTGCCGACTTGCTGTAGGCGCGGACAAGACCGCCCGTACCCAGCAGCGTACCGCCAAAGTAGCGCGTGACCACACAGAGGACGTTATAGATCCCCTCCCGCTGCAGCACATCCAGCACCGGCATGCCGGCCGTTCCGCCGGGTTCGCCGTCATCGGAGAAGCGCGTGGGGCCGTCCTTGATGATATAGGCATAGACATTGTGGGTGGCATCCCAGTAGGTATCGCGCATCTCCTTCAGCCAAAACAGCGCTTCTTCCTCCGTTTCCGTCAGAAAGATATGGCCGATAAACCGGGATTTCTTCTCGATCATTTCCGCTTCGGCATTTTGCGTGGGGATCAGATATTCGTCCATAGGCCCTCACTGCCGGTCATTCCGGCTTTTCGTAGTTTCGGAGTCTTCCGTAGAGGATCTCATCGCAGATGGCTTCGATCTCGATACCCTCCGCGGTATAATCGCAGCGCAGCACCTTGGCCTGCGTGTGAAGCTGATCTACCTGACCGGCCATGGCATAGGGCAAAAGGAAGGTGGTGTGATGCAGGCCGCGGTCGAGGCTCTTTTCGATAAGCCGAAGCAGCTCCTCCATGCCTTCGCCGGTTCTTGCGGAGATGGCGACCTTTTCGCTGCCGCGGGGCAGATCGTCCTCTTCCACCGTATCCATTTTATTATAGCACTCGATCACCGGGATACCGGGCTTTGCCAGCTGGGTGATCAGCTTGTTGACGACCTCGATATGGGCATCCCGCTCGGGATCGCCCGCGTCGATGACGTGCAAAAGAAGATCGGCATACTGCAGCTCCTCCAGCGTGGCCTTGAAGGCCTCCACCAGATTGTGGGGCAGCTTGGCAATGAAGCCGACCGTATCGGAGAGCAGCACATCCAGCGTATCGGAAACCGTCAGCTGACGCGTGGTGGTATCCAGCGTATCAAACAGGCGGTTGTTGGCAGGGATGCCCGCACCCGTGAGATGATTGAGCAGCGTGGACTTGCCCGCATTGGTATAGCCCACGATGGCCACCACCGGCACGGAATTACGCAGGCGGCGCTCCCGCTGCACGCCGCGGACCCTTCTCACCTCGTTGAGCTCCTGCTGGAGGCGGTTGATGCGGTCGCGGATATGGCGGCGGTCTGTTTCCAGCTTCGTTTCGCCGGGGCCTCTGGTGCCGATGCCGCCGCCGAGACGGGACATGGACTTACCCATGCCGGAAAGGCGGGGCAGCAGATACTGGTACTGCGCCAGTTCCACCTGCAGGCGGCCTTCCTTGGTCTTGGCCCGCTGGGCAAAGATATCCAGGATCAGCGCGCTGCGGTCCAGCACGGAAACACCGGTGAGTTCTTCCAGCGCGCGGATCTGAGAGGGCGTCAGACTGTTGTCAAACACCAGAAGATTCGCACCTGTGGATTCCGCGAGAGCAGCGATCTCTTCGACCTTGCCCTCACCGAGAAAGCTGTGGGGATCCGGCGTATGCCGGTTCTGCAGCACCCGTCCGACGCATTCGCCGCCTGCCGTTTCCAGCAGAGCTTCCAGCTCGTCCAGGGTCTGTTCCGTGGCGGTCTCCTCCGCCGTAAACACATCGGCATTGAGGCCGACGAGAATGGCTTTTTCAATAATGATCTTTTCTTCCATAGCTTCCCACTCCTTATTGTAATATGCAGAAGCTATCCGTCAGCAGCCGTTTTCTTTCGACAGGTATGAAAAAAGCCCGCACCGATTTCGCGGTGCGGACCCAGATCACTTACTTCAGGCCGTACTTCTTGTTGAAACGATCAACACGTCCACCGGTGTCAACCAGCTTCTGCTTGCCTGTAAAGAAAGGGTGACACTTGGAGCAAATTTCGACCTTGATGTCCTTCTTCGTGGAGCTGGTCTCGATTACTTCACCGCATGCACAACGGATAGTGGTCTTTTCGTACTTGGGATGGATACCTTCCTTCATCGTATTCACCTCTTTCATCATAGTCGTAAAAGGGCATATCGAACCCTTCGTTTTCAATCGCCTAGCTATGATAGCACATTCTTTATGGTTTTGCAAGCCCTTTTTACATTTTTTCTGCACAAAAAACCGTGTCTTCTTCGCGGTATTTCCGGTAATTTGGTTGCTCGCAAAACAGATCGTAGCACAGAGCGGCGCGGGCTTCCGCTTCCGCGTATTCGCAGACCGGCGGACGCTCTCCCGCATGGAGCAGCGTCAGAGAGGATCCCGCCTTTGCCTGCCGCAGCAGGGCTCTTCCGCGGCCGCTCAGCGCCAGAATGCGGACATAGGGTGCGCGTTTTTCCAGCAGCTGCTGCGAAATACCGAGGAAGGCGCACATCAGCAGGCGGGAAAGCCTTGTATAGGCATAGCGCTTGGATTTGGCGCCCTGCAGGATCTCCTCCACGCTGCCGCCCTGACGGCAGAGGCGCATCACCTTGCTCCACAGCCCTTCCGAGCCGTAGGGTACCTGAGAGAATTCCTCCTCCGTCATGGTACGCAGGCGGGCAAGCATGGCACGTTCGCCGTATTCGCGGCGGTACTGCGGCTGCCCCTCATAGCACGGGACCGTTTCCTCCGGCACATAGGGCAAAAAGTCCTCCGTCTTCCGCAGCGAGGCAGCGGAAGGATTCTCCGCATCGGGGCTCTCATCGTGGTAGCCGCCCTGCCGCAGGATGGGCATCGGCTGCAGGCGGCTTTGGCGGCGCAGGATGGCCTTGCAGTATTCCACACCGAGAATATTATTGGGCGTTTCGATGACGGTGCCGTCGCAGCCCATGGCCTCCAGCGCCCGCTGACGGGCAGAGGCAAAGGAAATGCCCGTTTCCAGCTGCTTTTTCAGTTCGGCGGAAAAATCCTCCGTGCAAAGCACCCTTGCCGTTTCCGTCAGCCCTTCCTGCCGCTCGCAGCCGAAGCACAGATGCTCCACAACGCCCAGTTCCGAAAGGATCTCCACACCGCCGTCGGCAAAGCCCTCCGCGGAGCGGAGCGAATAGGTCAGCGGCAGCTCCAGCACCAGATCGGCGCCCGCCAGCACCGCCGCTTTGGCCCGCACGGAAGCGGGATACAGGGCAGGTTCGCCCCGCTGCACAAAATCGCCGCTCATCACGCAGACGATGGCTGCCTCTTCCCCAAACCGTTCGCGGATCATACGCAGCTGCTTCTGATGCCCCTTATGGAATGGATTATATTCGCAAATGATTCCGATACTTTGCATAATTCTCTCCAACTTCGCAAAAAACCACTTGAACCCAACACCAAAATAGGATAGAATGTCAGTAGCTATGTGTATCATAACACGAAAAATATGAAAAATAAACATAGGAGATGTATTTAGCCATGAACATTCTGATCATCAATGCAGGCAGCTCTTCCCTGAAGTATCAGCTGATGGATCCCGATACCGGTGTCGTCAGCGCCAAGGGTCTTTGCGAGCGTATCGGTATTGACGGCCGTCTGAACCACAACGCCAACGGCAACAAGATCGTCAAGGACATTCCCATGCCCACCCATTCCGAAGCCATCGCCGCTACCCTCGAGATCCTCGTGGATCCCGTGGAAGGTGTCATCAAGTCCACCGACGAGATCGATGCTGTCGGCCATCGCGTTCTGCACGGCGGCATGGAATTCTTTGATTCCTGCGTCATCGACGACGAAGTCATCGCTGCCATCAAGAAGTGCATCCCCCTGGGCCCCCTCCACAACCCCGCCAACCTGATGGGCATCGAGGCCTGCCAGGCTGTTATGCCCAAGACTCCTCAGGTCGCCGTGTTCGACACCGCCTTCCATATGACCATGCCCCCCAAGGCATACCGCTATGCCATCCCCACTGAATATTATGTAAACGATTCCATCCGCCGTTACGGCTTCCACGGCACCTCTCACAAGTACGTTGCCAAGCGTACCGCCGAGCTGGTCGGCAAGAAGGAATTCAAGATGGTCAACTGCCATCTGGGCAACGGTTCCTCCATGTCCGCTGTGAAGGACGGCAAG
>JAFSHY010000080.1 GCA_017440065.1 Oscillospiraceae bacterium
CAGCCATATACACATGGATACAATCCCACCGGAACGTGCTGCCGCGCCTGTTCTTGCCGGATCCGTATTTCTGTGATCGGACAGGAAAACAGATCGATGCCGGGGGAGGAAGCTGCCGTGTGCTGCGCCCCATCACGGAAGACGACAGGATCTGAGCCTGTGCATAAAAAACCGGCCTGTGATTTTGCTCGTTCCGCATAAGAAAACATAGCCCCTTCGCCGTGCCTTTTCCACCGCTTCTGTGTTGTTTTTTCTTGCATGACACAAAGTAGTGCTGCGAAAAAACGCCTTGAATCGTCGAAAAAATCACAGGCGAATGGCTGATATCAGTCAGGGGGCATAGACATCTGTCTATGACCCCTGATCTATGTTTTCTGATTCGGAACTCGCTTTCCACAGGCCGGTTTTCGTTTTTTAAGATGTTGTTTTGGCGGGCAGCTTGCTGCGCTCCAGCATGCGAGCGGCTTTCCACGCGTGGAAGGTCTCGCCCGTGATGCCGAAATAGCCCGTTCTGTGCAGGAAGAGGATGGACTTGCCGAAATAGAGCAGGGACTGGTTGGTGATATCCTTATAGAGGAATTCCCGTCCCGCAATGACGAACTTATCCTCATGGATCTCCAGTTCGGTACCCACCGCCAGATCTTCGCGGCTGTGATCCGAATGGATCTCATAGAAGGTCACATCCCGCTCGGTGAAGCAAAGGCCCTTGCCGGCTTCGCGATCCATATCCTCGTCAAAGCGCCTGGCCATCCAGCGGCCCCAATCCAGCACATTGTCAAAGGGCAGCTCCTCGCCGCGGAGGAAGCCGTAGTCATCATGGATACCGCCCAGACCGCAGCAGGTGCAGCGGAAGGCATTGCCCTTCGTTTCCATGGTATCGTAGCTGCCGCACTTGGGGCAGATGATCAGATAGTTTTCCAGACCTTCCGCAGGCGCATCGCAGAGGTAGGGCTTGGGATCCTTTCTCTGCCGCTCATAGGCATTCTCATAGAGATCGCGATCCAGCAGATCGGCGATCTGACGGGGCGTCATCTGCGCCAGCTCGGCGGAGGAATACACACCCACGACCGTACCTTTGGCAGGGCCACGGCGGAATTTATGACCCCAGCGGGGCGCGATAAAATAGCCGCCGGTGATGCGGTAGGTGATCAGGGCGCCGCCTGCCTTCTTGATCAGCTTGGCGGTGGCCAAAACGGAAGGCAGCGTTTCGCCGTCAAAGGAGCGGCAGCCTTCCGGGAACATCATCACGCTGTTGCCGTTGCCCATGCGGCGCAGGATCTCCTTGACCGCAGGCAGCGTATTGCCGCCGCGGGGCGCGGGGATGGGATCAAAAAAGGTCTTCAGGAATTTAGCGAATTTGGATCGCATCAGATGCTCGCCGCAGACGAAATACATATGCTTTCTTGCCGCGGAGATCATCATCATCATATCGCTTTCCGTCAGATGATTGGACATGACCAGTGCAGGCTCATCCAGCTTGGGCAGTTTATCCGTCTTCCACTGATATTTTTTCAGCAGGAAAGGCACGATACAACGGCCGATCTGGAAAAAAGCCTTGTGAAACAACATTTTCCAGTTCATAGCGATATCCTCCTGACGCAGTTTGTTGCAGCTGCATCATGTGTATCATAGCACATTTTCCTGTAAGATGGAAGCATAAAATCAACGCGGCTCCGCCTCGCAAGGGCAGAGCCGCATTTCTTAACAGGCCGCAAACAGTTACAGAATCTCAAAAAAGAGGTACATGAGGCCGTAGATCACCGGCTGATGGACGATATAGATGGGCAGTGTATGGCGTCCGATCCGGCTGAGAGCCGGAACGGGATCCCGCGTGAAAAGGGCGGGTACACGGCCTTCGCGAAACAGCCGCCCCAGAAAACCGCCTGCCAGAAACAGGAAAAGCCAAGGCATCAGCGGATAATAGTCGGCAGAGTAATGGCCGGTGCAGAAGCCGAGGATATAGCACAGAAAGCTGTTTGACCAGCCGACGGAAGCGGCATACAGACCCTGCGTGGCAAAGAACAGGACCAGGCTGACCGAAACACCGATCCAAAGCGGGATCTTTTCCAGATATCTGCCCAGCAGCGCCCAAAGCAGCATGGCGCAGCCGAAAAAGTGCAGAATGCCGAAGAGGATGCGCTGATCGGGCATGGCGATGGCGGTGACCGCCGTGATCACCAGACCCCAGAGCAGCGTTTTGATGCCGCGGCGCAGATTGCTGCGGGTCAGGCTGCAGGAGATACCCGCCAGCACGATCAGCACGCCTACAAAGCAGTCACGGAAGAGATCCATGCCGCGATGGCGGAAAAAGGCATATTCTCCGCCGAAGATCTCGGAGAGATTATAGAGCGCGTGATACCCGACCACCAGCAGGATGCAGATGCCCCGCAGAAAATCCAACAGATAATAGCGTTTCTTTTCTTCCATCGTTCCCCGTTTCTGCCGCTGTTCAGCGGATCTCATAGATCAGACCGTCCCCGATGAGATACAGCATTTCCTGCGGATAGGTCTGCATGCCCATATCGGGAGCAGCCATAAATTCCTCATAGGTCGGATCGCTGATCATGGCTACGATCCGAAGGCCGTCATAATCCACCGGCAGCGTGATCCACAGCTCTGCGACGAACAGATTGTCTACTTCGCCCTGATCATAGCCCCATTCATCGAATTCCTCTGCCGTGACCCACTGCGCGTCGACGCGGTAGCTGACTTCGATCTCTTCTCCGTTCGCGGTATATCGGAATTCATAGCGGTTGTCCGCTTCCCGATAATAGGCATCACCCGAAAGGTCGCAGCCGGTATAGGCATCAAAGATACCGTAGGTGCAGCCGACGTTCATCATTCCGGTAAAACCCGGATTCTCCTCGGGAAGGAAGCCGCAGAGAAGGGTGTACTTTACGGTACGGGTGCCGTCTCCGTTGTCATAAGCGCCTTCCTCCACCAGTTCCCAATTTGCCTTCCCGGTTTGATATTCGCTGCCGTCCGAACTGAAGTAGCGGGCGCTGTTGTCCAGATCATAGCGGCCGTCTGCCTCCCAGTTGGGAAGCATGCCATGATCCCCGAAGAAATTCTCTTCTTTTGCCGCATCCTGCTTTGCCGGCACATAGCCCGGCTCGTCCACGGGAAGGAAGGTCTCGTCCACGGCCTCGACATACATGCTGCCGTCCTCCTGCAGAACGCCGGTAAAGATGACATTCTCGGAGGGAATGGTGATGGTGATGATGCCGCTTTCCTGCTGGTGCGTCACAGGGTCGGAGCCTGTCGTATCACTGACATATCCCGTGCCGTCCTCAAAAAGCACAAAGCTCATTTGATATTTGGTTCCGTCAAACATCAGGGCTCCGGATGCTTCCGATTCTTCCGGTTCTTCCGGTTCTTCGGGTTCTTCCGCGTCGTCGCGTTTCTCCGAAGGCTCTGCATCATCCCCGGCAGGAAGATCAAAGAGCAGCGTCTTTTCTTCCGTGCTTTCCTCATAGACCGGCTCCATGACCGGCTTGTCTTCTTCCGTTTTCTTTTTCTTGCCGCAGGCCGTCAGCAGCAGCGAAACCGCCAGCAGCAGAGCCGTCAGCGCCCAAAGCCTTCTGTTCCGTTTCATCGAGATTCCTCCCCGAAGTTCTGATTACCGCTATCATACCATAAAACGCAATACTTGGAAACAAAAAAGCGGATTTCTTTTCATTTTTGCCGACTTGCCCGCAAAATAGATGTTGACATTTCAACTTTTATATGATAGGATGCTAATCGTTGAAAATACAACATTCATTCTGCCGCGTCTTCGTGCGGCTTTTCCATGCAGAAAGGACATACATTTTTCTATGGCAATTCGTTTTGTTGTGGACTCCGGCTCCGATATTCTGCCGGAAGAAGCCCGTCAGCTGGGTATTATCCATCTTCCTCTGACCGTGACCTTCGGCAGCCATGCCTATGCCGACGCGGTGGATCTCTCCCACCGCGAATTCTATGAAAAGCTGGTGGAGAGCAGCGAGCTGCCCCGAACCTCGCAGGTACCGCCCGCGGGCTTCGAAGCGGCCTTCCGCGAGATCACCGAAGCCGGCGATACCGCCATCGCCGTCACCGTTTCCTCCAAGCTTTCCGGCACTTACCAGAGCGCGGTGATCGCCGCCGCGGAGTTCGGCAGCCGTGTCCGCGTGATCGACAGTGAGAGCGTCTGCGTCGGTCAGCGCATCCTGACTCTTCGCGGGCTGGAACTGGCCAACGCGGGGCTGGACGCCGATGCCATCGTATCCACGCTGGAACAGGAGCGGAAGCAGATCCGTGTGCTTGCCCTGCTGGATACCCTCGAATACCTCAAAAGGGGCGGAAGGATCTCCGCCGCCACCGCCTTTGCGGGCAGCCTGCTCTCCATCAAGCCCGTTGTCACGCTGGATGACGGCGCCATCTCCATGATCGGCAAGGCCCGCGGCTCCAGGCAGGGCAACAACCTGCTGCGGGAGCTGATCCGCCATTGCGGCGGCATCAATTTTGAGAAGCCTTTCGCCCTGGCCTACAGCGGACTTTCCGATTCCCTTTTGCAGAAGTATATCGCGGACAGTTCAGACCTTTGGGCCGAGCATGCCGATAAACTGAAGGTCACCACCGTGGGCTGCGCCATCGGCTCCCATGCCGGTCCCGGCGCCATCGCCGTGGCCTTCTTTGAAAACTGAGCATTTCGATTCCTTCGTTTCCTCCTGATCGGGACAGGCCGCGGGCGATCCGTCCGCGGCCTGTTCTTCTTTTTGCTCCCGTTTTCTTTACGGAATCATTATGCCGGAAGCCCTGCCCATCATGGGCACCGGTATGCTGGGCATTTTCATCGTGACCGGCGTGATCATCGGCTGCGTGACCCTGCTCAATAAGATCGGAATCAAAAAGTAAGAAAAACCTCTGCTGCCGTCGGTGAAATCCCGACGGCAGCTTTATTGTCATTGACAAACTTTCTGCGCGGGTATACAATAATTCAAAATCAGATATAAGGAGAATCGATATGTCCCACATTGAAACCACCTGCATCCATGCCGGCTATCAGGCAGGCAACGGCGAACCCCGCCAGCTCCCCATCGTGCAGAGCACGACCTTTAAATATGACACCTCCGCCGAAATGGGCAAGCTCTTCGACCTTGAATCCGACGGCTATATGTATTCCCGTCTGGCCAACCCCACCTGCGATGCCGTGGCCAAAAAGATCGCTGCCCTCGAAGGCGGCTCCGCTGCCATGCTGACCGGTTCCGGCCAGGCTGCCAACTTCTATGCCATCTTCAACATCGCCTCCTGCGGCGACCACATCGTTTCCTGTGCTACCATCTACGGCGGTACCTACAACCTGCTGGCCGTTACCATGAAGCGTATGGGCTTCGAAGTGACCTTCGTGGATCCCGACTGCTCCGAGGAAGAGCTGAACGCCGCCTTCAAGCCCAACACCAAGTGCGTCTTCGGCGAGACCATCGCCAACCCCGCACTGACTGTGCTGGACATCGAAAAGTTCGCCAAGGCTGCCCATGACCACGGCGTTCCCCTGATCGTGGACAACACCTTCGCCACCCCCATCAACTGCCGTCCCATCGAATG
>JAFSHY010000081.1 GCA_017440065.1 Oscillospiraceae bacterium
CTGCGCTCTTCTATGGTAAGATGGTGGTAGTTCATACAGGTCTCCTCTCGTGGTTTGGTGTGTGGTAACTCTATTCTACCAGAGATCTGTATGAACTTCCTTTATTTTTCTAAAGTGTTGCACTTGATAGTATAATTCACCAAAAGAAGCAAAACGGCAGAACCTTTCGGTTCTGCCGTTTTTTTGCAGTATTGAGGGGATCAGACTTCCGCAGCCATACCCACAGGCTGATTGGATATCTCTGCCGCGGGTTCACGGATCTCGATTTTTCCGCTTTCCACCAGATCCGCAAAGAGCGGAGCCAGATGGGGGTCAAACTGTTTGCCCGCTTCGGAGCGAAGGATGGCAACGGCATCCTTGACGGGTATGGCCACCTTATAATTGCGGATGGCTGTAATGGCATCGAAGGAATCCGCAATGCAGAGGATCCTGCCGGTGATGGGGATATTGTCCTCGCTGAGTCTGCGGGGATAGCCCTTACCGTCATAGCGCTCGTGATGGGAGCGAACCGCGGGGATCACATAGTCAAGAGAAGGAAGATGACGGATGATATTCACCGCATTTTCCACGTGGCTCTTCATGATCTCGTATTCCTCGGGCGTCAGCTTCACGGGCTTATTGAGAATATCCTCGCGGATGCCGATCTTGCCGATGTCATGCAGCAGACCTGCTTCCCGAACGATATCCACCAGATCGGGCGTCATACCGGCAGCCTTTGCCAGTTCCGCGGCATAGTAGGCCACGTTCTGAGAATGCTGGAAGGTATAATGATCCTTGGCATCAATGGCAGCCGTCAGCGCATAGATGGTATTGGCATGCTCGGAATAGCCGCTCTTATGTTTGGCGTGAACAGGCTCGCGGTGGTTGATATCCGCGGAATACATCTGAACCGCATTCTTGCCGGTACGCTTAACGGAGTAGACCGTGGTATCCGTATTGCGGTAGAGTTCCTTGGCGGAGGATGCCATATAGGGCGCGGCGCAGATGCCGATGCTCACCGTCAGCTTGGTGCTGCCGTCCGTGGTACGAATGGCTGCGATCTGCTCCGCGATGTTGTCGGCAAGACACTTGGCGGAATAGACATCATAGCCGGGCAGGATCAGCGCGAATTCATCGCCGCTGACACGGGCGGCAAAGGAGGTATCACTGATGATGGACTTCAGAATACCCGCGATCCGCTGGAGCGCCATATCGCCTTCCTTGGAGCCGTACATCTGATTGTAGATCTTAAAATCATCCACATTGATGAGGCAAAGGGAAAGGGCGGAATCCTTAAACTTATCAAATTCCCGATCGAGGATTTCAAAGAAGAACTTGGAGTTGATCAGACCGGTCAGATCGTCCTTCTGCGCTTCCGCGATGGCGCGTTCGTAGACATACGCATTGTTGACAGAGCCTGCGCAAAGATCAGCTGCAGAACGGATGAAATCGATATGCTTTGCCACGGACATCCGCTTTCCGGGATTGCCGGAGATCAGCACAAGACCGGTCAGTCCGTCCTCGCTGTTGAGCGGCACGGCGCATTCGATCTGCTGATTGAAGAGCAGCGCCTTCTCAGTCTCCCACAGGCTGCGGTAGATCGTCTTTCTGGAGAAATCCGACATAAAGACGGGCTGCTTATTGGTCTTGAAATAGGAGATCAGCGGATGGTCGGAACGGAAGAAGAAGTTCTTACCGTCCAGCGGGTTGATGGTGTGCTCAATGCGGTAATCCCCTTCCAGTCCGCGTACCAGCACAAACAGACGGTTGACATCCACCACCTTCTGAATGGCTTCCGTCATCGCCATGAGGACTTCGCTGACGCTCAGCATATGGGTGATATCCTCGGAGAGGTGCGCCAGCAGATCCTTCTGCTTCTTCTCATTGTGGGTAAATATCGAGTTGAGCGTAGCGCGGATCACCGCATACAGCACCGCAACAAGACCGAAGAGTGCAATGGCAACGACCACAAGAGCCGTTGTGGAAGACATCTTCAGATTGATCGTCAGGAACCGCTGGATCACGCCTGCCAGATCCGAGAAGATCACACAGCCCAGGATCAGCGCGATCGTCATATAGTTGGTCTTGGAAAGCAGGATCGTCATCTTGAAGAGTCTCTTCTTATAAAGCGCATAGAAGAGGAAGATGGCATTGATCGCACCGGAAAGCATATCCACGGGCAGACCCACAAACATGGGAAGCGTTGTCAGAACGTTGCCGAGGAAGACGGTGAGAATGCCGCAAATGACAGGGATCAGCTGCTGGAAGGCAATGTGATTGCCGCGGCAATGGCGGGCGATCGGCGAAAGGATCTGCAGCAGCGCCAGCAGGATGAAAACCAGCAGAAGGTAGATATGCCATGTGTAGTGATAGAGGAACTGGGTTTCTCCGCCGACCGTGACCACTTCCGGCA
Organism: Oscillospiraceae bacterium; assembly: GCA_017440065.1. Taxonomy (GTDB): domain Bacteria; phylum Bacillota; class Clostridia; order Oscillospirales; family Oscillospiraceae; genus RGIG3159. The sequence continues at coordinate 2,393 of JAFSHY010000081.1, forward strand.
GCGGAATGAAGAGATTGGTGATCATGTTAAAGATGAAGACGCCCAATCCCGCAATCAGCATGATGTAGCGGATGTAGCCGCCGTCCTCATCCAGATAGTCCTCCAGGAACTGGTAGTAACCGAAGGCGAGGGTCATGATACCCAGCAGGGATACATGATGCCAGAAATTGACGGAAGGCCAGATCTGCAGACGCATGCCCACAGAACCGCCGGTCCAGCAGATCATCACGACCAGCAGGGTACAGAACGAGCGGATGACCCGTTCCTTTTTTCGGGAAGCGATAAAGCTCAGCAGCAGGAACAGGTAGCAGAAGATAGAAATACCGGAGACCCAACTATATCCATTCATTCAAAAGGTCCCCCTTTCCGAAGCTGTCGATCCTGTGGCAGTTGAGAAGATCATTGATCTCGCCGCCATCGGGATTCATGGTTCTGATCCTTGTTCCGTGTCTTTGTTCGTAAAGCTCAAAGGTTCCGCATTTCAGCAGCGTGATCTTCAGCGGGTCGATGCCGAGGATCTTCTTGAGATCTTCATAGTCCTGATCCAGATAGCGGAAATAGATGCCCAGCTGATCCTGCAGAATGCGGATGCTGATGGCGCTGTTCACCAGATTGCTGCGCTGCAGCTCCACATAGATGTGGAGATACGGGCGGTAGTTCTCGGTGAATTCCTTCTTGGCCGTCCATGCAGCGATGGGCAGACGGGACAGCTGAATGGCCTGCTGGATGGACTTTTCCGTGATCCGCGTGAAGCCTGCGATGTCGATCATCTGCGGCACACGGTCCACATACTGGAAGCGCGGAATGCTGTTGCCTTCCGTTTTGCTGCCGATGCCGATGCAGCGGAACACATCACCGACACGGTAGCGGGCAAAGGCGCCGCCCTTCAGCACGGTCAGAACGATCTCATAGATGCCGCCGGGAACCACTTCGTCCCAAAGCACCGTCTTGGGCTGGTAGGAAGGATCCTGAATGTTTCTGTCCAGTTCTTCCTCGGGAATGAATTCATAGAAGCAGGAATCCGGGAAGAAATAGACGCCTTCGCGGTTCCACGTTTCGCAGCCGATACAGGTGGGTTCCGTGCCGGCAAAGATCTCCATGGGGGTAACGCCCCACATTCTTTCCAGATCTTCCTTATAGCAACGATTATCCGTTCCCGCATACATAAAGCCCTTCAGTTGGAACAGGTCCTTGGGCAGCAGTTCACGGTTTTCCTTCTTGCACTTCTTCTTGGCCAGCAGATACCGCATGACCATCTTCGGAGAGGAACCGATAAGCCGCTCCTTCAGAGATTTGCTGCCGCCCGATGCGGAGGTAATGCTCTGGCTCACATAATAAAGCACGCTGCCCAGACCGAAGAAGTATTCAAGACCCTTTTTCATGCCCATCTTGAAGCCCTGCTTATTGCGCTCCTTGAAGGTCATCTTCACCGCATCTTTGACGGGCGGGAAGAATTCAATGTCGATCTCGTCCTTCAGCAGCAGCGGCAAAAGGCCGGTGACATAGGGCATCGGCGCCAGCGCGTAGAGCAGATGGTCGGTAACGCGGACATCAAATTCACCCTTCTGGCGGCTGGAGCAAAGGATCAGACAGGTAATGACATTGTGCTTAAAGGAATCCAGCATTGCTTTGGTATAAGGCGCGGTCTTGATGGGGTGGACGCCGCCTTCCCACGTGGTCTGCACCCAAAGCACGGGGACTTCGGGAAGCGCGCTGACCTGCTTGGAGAGCAGCATCGTGGCATAATCCTCATAGGTCGTCAGAGGAACCATTTCGCGGAACTCTTCGATCGTTTTGGGATACTTTCCCTTCAGAATGCTCTGACCGATGCCGCTGTTGGACCAAAGCTCGATCTGCTCCAGCAGGAGCCGCTTCTGAATGCTCATGAATTCTTCCGTGCTGAGCGTTAAAAAGCCGCAGTATTCCTCCCAAATCTCTTCTTTGGAATATTGATGGAGTTTTTCCTGAAATCTCACTTGGCTTCCTCCTCACTCTCCGTACGGCAAACAGTTCGCAGCGCGGTGCGGATACTGTTCGCGGTCGGGATCAAAAACGGAACATTCTTTTGATAGGTCGTATAATCACAAAAGGTTTTCGGGAATGTGACGCGATCCTGAAACAGGGCATAGCCGAGATTCAGAACCGAAAACACCAGGCAGCGCACCAGCATCGCGGTGGGAAGCGCGGCCAGTCCCAGCAGCAGGTACATCCCGAAAAAGCAGAGGATCCCGGGATGTCTGCATAACGCGTAGGCGCCCCGGCTGTAAACGCGGCGGTTTTCTTCCTGCCCGCGGTAGGTTTCTTCAAAAGGCAGGGCAAAGAACAGACAGTAGATCAGTGCGGCAAAGAACAGAGCGGCGCCCGTCAGCAGCAGGATATCCCCAATCCCGCGGAACGCGCCATTCCTCCATGCATGCCAAAGATCGATTCCTGTGGCAGCGCAGAGAAGAACCGTCCCGACGGCAAAGAACAGATGCAGAAATCTGCTGCGGCAGGTATAACTGTTGATATCGTAGATCAGATACAGCACAAAGGCCGCGATCCCGAGAAATAAGGAGATCATAGTTCCTCCCCGCGGCGCTGCCCTGCGGCAGGCCTTCTGTTACTGAGCGGTTTCTTCCATACCGGGCTGATACATGACGAAGCGGTTCTTGCCTGCCCGCTTGGCATGGTAGGCCGCGCTGTCCGCGCAGTCCAGCAGTCTGGCATAAGTATCGGCATCCTGCGGGAACATGGCGGCGCCGATACTGCCGGATACGGGATATTCCACGGCACCGTTGCGGTAGGGATAGCGGAAGGCTTCGCAGAACTGCTTCAGCCGCTTTTCCAGATCATCCTTCCCGATGCCGTTCACAAAGATGACGAATTCATCACCGCCGTAGCGGGCCACCACATCCGAGTGGCGGAAGGTGCCGAGAATTCGCTTGGCGACAAAGCGGATGACGTCGTCACCCATCATATGCCCCAGCGTATCGTTGACACGCTTGAAGTCATCGATATCGACAAATACGATGGCAGAGGATGTATGGACAGGATTCTCGATGGCATTTTCCGCATAGTTTTCGAAGTATTCGCGATTGTAAAGGCCGGTGAGCGCATCGCGGGTGGCTTTTTCTCTCCAGCGGTCCACCTCATTCTTCCAGCCCGCCACATTGACCAGCGTACCGGAAACGGTTTCCTCCCCCATTCCCGGCTCAGAATCGTGGTGGAGATGGACCTCCAGCCATTCATAGCGTCCCTTGGCGGTATAGAAACGGATCATGTTATCCACCCAGCCGCTTTCCTTTTGGCAGCGCTCCAGCAGGCGGAAGAAATCCTTGCGGTCGTTTTCGTGGATCAGCGTAGAATGGCGGAACAGGGACAGGGCGCCGCTGACCGTAAACTGGCCTTCCAGCACGGGAGAAAACAGAGCGGAGAACGCGATCGTGTCCGTGGCCAGATTCAGAGAGAACATGATAATATTTCCGGCTTCCTGATGGGCGGAAAGATCCGCAGCGCTCATGCTCTGGGATACATTCTCTTCCACGCTGCGAAGCTGTCCCTTCAGATAGGCCTTCTGTGAAAACTCCTCCGCGGACATAGGCTTAAAGTAATATACGCCCTGGATCATTTCGCAGCCCGCCTGCTTGAGATACTGGACCTGGCTGCCGTTGTCGATCCCGTCCGCTACGGTATGGATCTGCAGCTGCGTGGTCAGCTTGAGCAGCGCCTCCACCACGAAGCGGTTGCGGCGGTTATTATTCTCCGCAGAGAGCAGGCTGCGGTCCAGTTTGATGCTGTCCACGCTGATCTCACGCAGAAGATGCAGCGAAAGCGCGTCCTTGCCGAAGCCGTCCAGCGAGCAGCGGAAACCGGCGCGGTGGATCTGCTCCACGATACCGCCGATGGATGCGGCATTTTCCTTCTGCAGCTGCTCGCCAAGACCGATCTCGATCAGTTCCGGAATGATGCCGTACTGTTTTCCGATGCCGATGCAGGTATCCAGACAGCCGCCCGCCTTCAGGGTTTCGCCGCAAATGCGCAGAGAAACGGGACAGGGCGTCCACCCGGCACGGATCCATTTTTGCAGCTGACGGCACACCAGCTCAAACAGGTAGAGATCATACCGGGCCGTCATGCCGTATTCTTCCAGCAGCGGATAGAACATTTCCGGCGTTAAGAGGCCGCGCTGCGGATGACGCCAGCGCAGAGAAGCTTCCGCGCGGACGATCTGATTGTCGCTGAGGCGAATGACAGGCTGAAGGCAGAGGAGGAAATCGCCGTTCTTCAGCGACTGTTCCATCGCGCCCAGGATCTCCCACTTGCGGGAAGCCGTTTCCTCGCCGTCGGTGCGGAAAAATACACAGAAATTGTCTCTGCCGGCCTGTTCCAGCGCTTCCGCAGCCTTTTCATGGATCTGCGCTGCAGACTCCGCATTGGTTCGCGGAACATAAATGCCAAAGCAAAGCTCGATCACATAGCGCATGCCCGAGGGCTGCAAAAACTGATTGACGTTTTCTCTGATCCGCTGCAGTCTTGCCGTGATCACGGTTTCCTGCTGATACTTCATCAGGAAGCAGAAGGTACCGCTGTCCGTTCTTCCGACGGGCTCTGCGGCACTCAGCTGGCTTTTCAGCACGCGGCAGACATGGCGGAGAACCTCATCGCTCTTTTCGCAGCCAAAGGTCTGCATGATCTGGCGGAAGTTCAGGATCTTCAGCATCACATAGGCATAGGATGCCTTTGGCTCGGCAAACGCGGAAACTGTCTTTTTTCGGAAACCGTTTGCGTTCAGACAACCTGTGGCAGGATCCTGCGTCAGCTGCGCTCTGCTTCTGACTTTTCTCGCGCGAAGCAGCCAAAGCGTAAAGCATGTGAAGCAGAGCAAAAGCACGCAAACGCCCAGAAGGATCATCACAAAAATGTTATCCAACAACCCGTTCACAGACGTTCACCCCGCTTTCTGAAATCCACTTTGCGCAAATAAGCACTATTACTCTATTATGTTACCTAGTAGTATAGCACAATCGCATCTGAAACTCAATACAATTTGTTGCTTTTTACAGGAATTGAGGCTATAATATGAGAAAATTTCATTCACCCACCGTATGAATTTCAAAGAGGAACCCCTATGAAGAAGACAATGATCCGGATCATGAATACCGTTCTGATCCTTGCCCTCGGTTTCGGCCTGTTCCGTTTTATCGGTGACGCCGTTCAAAGCCGCAGAAGCAGGCAGGATTATGAGCAAGCCCTTCAGATCGTAACGGGACAGACCGCCCCGCAGCAGCCTGTGCAGGACTCTGCCGCAGAAGAACCGACAGAGGCTTTACCTCCCGACGAACAGGAAGAAGATGTGCCTGCTCCCGAAGATCCCGCTCCCGAAGAGCAGTCGGAAGAAGCGCCGCAGATCCCCGACGACCCCTATATCGAGGAGCTGCTCACCTATGACATCAGCGCCCTGCAGGAAGAAAACGAAGATGTGATCGGCTGGATCATGATCCCCGATACCAACATCTCCTTCCCGCTCCTTCAATGGACAGACAACGAGTTTTACCTCTCCCACTCGTGGGATCAGTCCAAGAACAATTCCGGCTCCATATTTATGGAATGGCAGAATTCTCCCGATCTGACCGATTTTAACACCATCATTTACGGCCATAATATGAGCCGCGTCAATATGTTCGGCTCCCTGCATTCCTACCGCAACCCCAAATACTTTGCAGAGCATCCTCATGTTTATGTCCTCATCGATACAGGTGTTTACCGCTATGATGTATTTGCCACACGGCGGGCTGATGTGGATTCCATCGTTTACGGTCTGGGCATCGAATCCGATTACAAAAAGGAGGAGCTGATCCGCTATTCCGTGGACTATTCCGACGTGGATTCGGATATCGTTCCCACCATCGAAGACCGTCTTCTGACCCTTTCCACCTGCTCCGGCCAGGGCTATTCCAACCGCTGGATCGTACAGTGTGTGCTGAACGAGGAAGCGTCCTACATTCTCGATGAACCCATGTATTAATCATACGGAAGGACCGGTTCTTGCCGGTCCTTTATTTCGCGAAATTCGCGCCGTTCCATATCGACTGTGCGGCAGATTTATGCTATAATACCCGCGATCCTATGAAGGAAGGAGGCTCATCATGGGCGAAGAAACAAGAAAACGCATTGTATTGGGCATTCTGGCCCATGTGGACGCAGGCAAGACCACCCTGTCGGAAGGGCTTCTTTTCCGCAGCGGCGCCATCCGCACACTGGGAAGGGTCGATCATCGGGATGCCTATCTCGATACCCACGAGCTGGAACGCGCCCGCGGCATTACCATCTTCTCCAAGCAGGCGCTGCTGCAGAGCGGCGATACCGCCATTACCCTGCTGGACACCCCGGGACACGTGGACTTTTCCGCGGAAACGGAGCGTACTCTACAGGTGCTGGACTATGCCATTCTGGTCATCAGCGGCACGGACGGTGTGCAGTCCCACACGGAGACCCTTTGGAAGCTGCTGCGCCGCTACCGCATCCCCACCTTCCTGTTCATCAACAAAATGGATCTGCCTGCAGCGGAACGGCAGAGCATTCTGAAGAATCTCAAAAAGCACCTCAGCGAGGACTGCGTGGATCTCCTCTCCGCGGAGTTTATGGAAGATGCCGCCGTCCGCGACGAAGCGCTGCTGGAGCGCTATATGGAAGAAGGCGAGCTTTCCGACGGCGACATCGCCGATCTGATCCGCGAGCGGAAGCTGTTCCCCTGCTATTTCGGCTCCGCGCTGAAGCTGCAGGCCGTGGACGATCTGCTGGATGGCCTCAATCGTTATACCGCAATGCCGCACTACCCGCAGGAATTCGGCGCGAAGGTCTATAAGATCCTGCGTGACCCGCAGGGAAACCGCATGACCTGCATGAAGATCACGGGCGGAAGCCTCAAGGTCCGCTCTACCCTCACCTATCCTGCCCGCAGCGGTGAAGAAGCACTGGAAGAAAAAGCCACGCAGCTGCGGTTCTATTCCGGTTCTGCCTTCCGACCCGAACAGGAGGCGCCGGCAGGTTCTGTCTGCGCCGTGCTGGGACTTTCCGCCACATGGCCGGGACAGGGACTTGGCATTGAAGCCGCCTCCGACGCACCTCTGCTGGAGCCCGTTATGACCTATGGGCTGATCCTGCCCAAGGATTGTGACCACCGTCAGCTGCTGCCCCGATTGCAGCAGTTGGAGGAAGAAGACCCGCAGCTGCATATCACATGGGATCCCCGACTGAAGGAGATCCAGCTGCAGCTGATGGGCGAGGTGCAGACCGAAGTCATTCTGGAGCTGATCCGCAGCCGTTTCGATGTGGATGTCCGCATCGGCCCGGGGCGCATCCTCTACAAGGAGACCATCGAAGCGCCCGTGGAGGGCGTCGGCCATTTTGAGCCGCTGCGGCATTACGCGGAGGTGCATCTTCTGCTGGAGCCGCTGGAACGCGGCGCGGGTCTGCAGTTCTTTACCGAATGCCGCGAGGACATTCTGGACAAAAACTGGCAGCGGCTGATCCACACCCATCTCAAAGAAAAGCAGCATCTCGGTGTGCTGACCGGGTCTCCCATCACCGACATGAAGATCACGCTGGCTTCGGGCAAGGCGCATCTGAAGCACACGGAAGGCGGCGATTTCCGCCAGTCCACCTACCGCGCCGTCCGTCAGGGTCTGATGCAGGCAAAGAGCATTCTGCTGGAACCGGTCTATTCCTTCCGTATCGAAGTACCGCAGGCACAGATTGGCCGTGCCATTCAGGATATCCGTCTTCGCAGCGGTACCGTTTCCAATCCCGATAGCAGCGGCGATATGGCGATCCTCGAGGGCACAGCCCCTGTATCCTCCATGCGCGGATATCCAGCGGAGCTGACCGCCTATACCCGCGGCAGAGGCAGAATCTCCTGCCATGTTTCCGGTTACGCGCCCTGCCACAACACGGCTGCGGTGCTGGAAGAGCTGCAGTACGATCCCGAAGCGGATCTGGAAAACACACCGGATTCCGTGTTCTGCGCCCATGGCGCGGGCTTTACCGTCAAATGGCATCAGGTTCCCGACTATATGCATCTGGAAAGCTGCCTGCGGAAGCAGCCTGCCCACAACGCACAGAGCAAACCTGCCGTCCGCACCCGCAATCTCAACATTGACGAACGGGAGCTCGAGGCCATACTGGAACGGGAATTCGGGCCCATCAGCCGCCGCAGCTACCGCATGCCCGCGGCCACCGCCAAGGAGCACAAGCAGAAGCCTGCTGCCGTGCCGAAGCGCAACGTACTGATCGTAGACGGCTACAACGTCATTTTCGCGTGGGACGGCCTGCGGGATCTGGCGGAGCAGGATCTGGAAGGGGCGCGGATCGTGCTGATGGATCTGCTCAGTAACTATGCAGGCTATACCGGCTGTGAGCTGATCCTCGTATTTGACGCCTACCGCGTCAAGGACGGCAGAGGCGAACGCTTTGACCACCACAATATCCATGTGGTCTTCACCAAAGAAAACGAGACGGGCGACCTCTACATCGAGCGGCTGACCCATGAAATGGGCAAAAACGACGCCGTCAGGGTCGTGACCTCTGACGGTCTGATCCAGATCTCCGCGCTGTGCGCCGGTGTCCTGCGGATGTCCGCCACGGAATTCCACAAGGAGCTGGAACGGGTTGGAAAGCTGATCCGGGAAGCCATCGGCAGAAAGGGACTTCCCAATGGAACATGACGAACTGCTGAAGCGGGCGGAAGACCTGCTTTCCCGCTGCGAACGTTCCTCCGTAATGACCGCCACCGCCTATCTGACACCCGCGGAGCAGGCAGTGCTCACCGCATGGGCAAAGAGCCGTTCCGATTGCAAAATGGTACTTCACGGCGGGCATCCCGACTGTGAGAGAAAAGCCGCCTTCTTTCTTCCTTTCTACATGGAAGAGGATGAGTTTGACCCTTCCGAACAATTCCGCGCCATCCGTGCCGTGGCAGGCTTCGGGCAGCCGGGGCATCGCGACTATATGGGCGCCATTCTCGGATTGGGAATCCGCCGTGACTTTCTCGGAGATATCTGGGTCTCCGACAATACCGCCATTCTCTTCTGCCTGCCCTCCGTGGAGCAGCACCTGCTGCTCTCGCTGGAAAAGGTGGGAAGATACGGCGTGAAGGCCGCTCCGCTGCCGCTGCATGAGATCCCCGCGCCCGAGCGCAAGGTCAAACGCCATACCTTCACGGTGCAGAGCATGCGGCTGGACGCGGTGGCGGCAGGACTCTTCCGTCTTTCCCGCACGCAGACCGCCTCGCTGATCCATGCGGGTCTGGTCAGTCTCAATCACCTGCCCTGTCTGCACACAGATGCTCCTGTACGCGAAGGTGATGTTATCTCCGTCCGCGGTCACGGAAAGGCCTCCGTTTCCGAAGTGGGCGGTCAGTCCCGCAAGGGCCGTCTGTTCCTCAGCGGAGAGATTTATCTGTAACAGAAAACGGATGCACCGAAAGCGAGTTCCGAATCAGAAAACATAGATTATGGGTCATAGACAGATGTCTGTGACCCATAACTGATATCAGCCATTCGCCTGTGTATTTTTCGCCGATTCAAGGCGTTTTTTCGCAGCACTACTTTGCATAATGCAAGAAAAAACAACACAGAAGCGGCGGAAAAGGTACGGCGAAGGGGCTATGTTTTCTTATGAGGAACGAGCAAATGGGGTACATCCGTTCTTTTTATGCCGCACTGTGGCGCTCCTGCCTTCTCTGCATCCTGCCCCAGTTATAAAAGGCATAGAGATCGTTGGCGAGGAACATGACAAAGCACATGACCATGGGAAGACACGAGAGATCCTCTCTCGCCGCCACGATCCAAAGGATCACGAGAACGATATCATTGGCCGCGTAGGCCAGCGCGTACCACGGGCTGCGCAGGAAGATCAGGCCCGCAGCCAGATAGCTGGTGGTGATGGAAACCGTGCTGACCGCGAGGCTGGCATTTCCCAGTGCCTTCAGGATCAGATAGAACACATAGGTGACGATCACAGAGCTGCCCAGCAGGATCGCCAGCTTTCCCTTCGTCAACCGGCTGACCTCCACCTCGCGTGTTCCCTCATAGGGATGGCGCATCCAGGAGATCGCAGCCATGATCGCCATGGGGGCAGACATGCCGAGATAGGTGATCATTTCACCGTAATAACGGAACCAAAGGGAAATGATGCCGTACAGGACGGAGAATACCACGGTCAGCCACTGGCCGAAAACATAGCCCTTCGCAATGAAGATCAGCGAGGTCACACCGATCATTGACGCGACTGCGGAAAACGGATCCTTTCCTCCCGAAACCGCAAAGGAGATCACGATCGCCAGCAAAGAAACCGACCACAAGATCCGTTCAAATCGGTTGAGATCCGCAAATACATTCCTCTTTTTCATCGTTTCCTCCACACAAAAAACAGCACCCGTTCCTTGCATCTTCCAAGACCTAACGATGCAAAAACGAATGCTTCCGCAATTCACTACCCGGTGGCAGCTCCGTATTTCGGCAACAGTTTATCACACGAAACCGGAAATTTCAAGAGAAAACGGGAAACTTTTTTAAAGTTTCCCGTTTTCTGATTTACTTCCGGAAAATGATCGGCTCGCCTTCGCAAAGGAGCGTTCCGTCCTTGACCCTAACGGTTGCACCGGAAAGGAGGTTTTCATACGTTCCGTCTTCCGCGTCCACGGCTGCTTCCGCGGTTTTGCCTTCCAGGCTGAAGACGCCTGCCAGTTCCATTGCTCCGTTGCCGAAGGTGGCGGAAACGATGCCTGTCTTATCATCGCATTCGCCGTGGAACCAGCCGTCCATAGGGAACAGGGACTTTTTGAGGCGAGTCAGCCGCTTCAGCTCTTCCGTGATATCGGGGCCATCCCAGTTGACGGGATCTTTTTCAAAGAGGCTGGGCAAGTTGGCATCCGTCCGCTCCTCGCCTGCATAGAGCAGCGTGGCGCCCTTCTGGAAAAACACAAACGCATGCCAGTTTCGCAGAATGGCAGGGTCACTGTAGCGGGAGGCGATACGGGGCTGATCGTGGTTTTCCGCGCAGCGCATCTTGATGTAGTTGTTGGGATAGATGCCCTCCTGATAATTCAGCATGGCAACGAAGGTGGAAAGGCTGCCCTTTCCTGCCCAGTAGGCATCCAGCGTTTCGCGGATGTCATAATCATATTCCAGGTCAAAGGCTTCAAACGCTTCCACATCTGTGGCAGCAGGCAGACCCATGCGGCGGGCAGCCTGATTGAAGGATGCATGTACCGATTCCGCCAGCCAGATGCAGCCGGGACGAACCTGCTCTACCGCAGCTCTCGCCTTTTTCCAGAATTCCACGGGGACAAGGGATGCCACATCGCAGCGGAAACCGTCCACCCACTGTGCCCAGTAGCACAGGGTATCGCAAAGATACTCCCAAAGGCCGGGATTGCTGTAATCCAGATCGTTGACGTCGCTCCAGTCACCGAGACGGTTGCCGAAGGAGCCGTCGGCATTGTGGTAGAAATACTCGGGATGCTCCGAACAAAGCACAGAATCCTTGGATGTATGATTGTAGACCACATCGATCATGCACTTCATGCCGTTTGCGTGAACGGCATCCACAAAATGGATGAAATCCTCCAGCGTGCCGTATTCGGGGTTGACGGCGCGGTAATCCCTGTTGGCATAGGGGCAGCCGAGTTCACCCTTCTTTCCCACCACACCGATGGGGTGAATGGGCATCAGCCAGACGATGTCGGCGCCCAGATCGCGGATCCTGGGCAAGTCTGCTTCCGCGGCGCGGAAGGTGCCTTCCTTCGTATGATTTCTGATATAAACGGAATAGATCACTGCATTTCGCAGATTCAGGTCGGTATTTTTTGCCATGATGCTCTCTCCATTCGCAGTTATTCTTTTGGAAACGTTTCCATTATATAAGCACATCCGACGGTTTGCAAGTACCCGCCGGATGTTTTTTGCTTATTTTTTCCTGTCCCAAAGGTTTCTGCTCCGCACGAACGAAGAACGGAACACCAACGCTTTTGTCAGAAATTTCGGATATCTTCCGGATTTTTCACCGTAATCGTGTTTCAGAAGTTCCGTCAATTCGTCTTCCGTATAGATATGGAAGGGATCTACCTGTGCTTCCTCTGCCGCCAGTTCCAGCATCTTCAGCAGCAGCGCATGATAATCACCCTTGCATTCCACCTGCTTTCGCAGCTTAGGCAGGATTTTCTCGTTCACTTCTGTGAGAGAAAGCTGCCGGCCGTAATCCCGCAGATAGCGGCCGAGATAGCGGATCAAAAACTCATAGGCCTTCTCTTCCGTCCAGCCGCGGTCGATATAATACCTGCTTCCGGAAAGGCCGTACAGCATCCGCATGGTATCATAATAGCCCAGCGTCATGTTTTTTCGGCTCTGCTCTGCTTCAAATTCCAGCAGGCCGCCCAGTTCCTGCGAAGGCAGCACCGTATGCACATTCACATACCGCGGCACCTTGAAGGAGCGCTCCACCCCGGGGCAGTTCAGACGGATGGCAATGATTTCCCGATAACCGTTATCCACCAAAGAATGAATGGGGATCACATCCTGCATGCCGCCGTCCGTATAGCGTTTTCCGCCCAGCTGCTCATTGCGGAACGCAGGAAAATACGCGCTGGCCAGCAGCATATCCTTCAGCTCGCCCGGTTCTTTCAGATCTTTGGCGCGCAGTTCCAGCCCTTTCATATCCGATATCGAATAGGTCTGGATATACAGTTCCTTTTCCGAAGTGCGGATCTGCTCTTCATCCACCAGTTCATCGATCCACTGGCGCAGCGGTGTGACATCGAACCCACGGTTCAGCACGAATTTTTTCATCTGCTCCAACTGACCGCGCCAATCCACATCCCGAAGATTCAGCGACATCAGATTCTTCATCGCATCATCATCAACGTCCATGACCTGCGAGAAGGTAATATTCTTCCAGATCTCTTCCGCCCGCTCAAGATCGCCCATGAGCATCAATGCACCGTTCAGCGCACCCACGGAAGTGCCGGAAACGGCATGGAAGCGGATGCCGGCTTCCCGCAGTGCTCTCCACGCGCCGATCTGATACGCACCTCTGGCACCGCCGCCTTCCAGCGCGATGGCATAGACCTTTTCCGTATCCAGCTGTAGTTTCATAGGATCACCTCGTACCTGTATTTTACTATAGCTTTCCCCTATTTCAAGGTTTTCACAGTTTTTTTACAATTCGACCGATTGTCTTTGCGCTTTTTTCCGATCCGAAGTAAGATAGAGCGGAATCATCTACGAAAGGATCCTTGCTATGAAACGACTGTTCCTTCTGTTTTTTCTTCTTTTCTTTCTGACAGGCTGCGGTGCCTGCAAACATGAATCCTCCACTCCTGTAACCTGCATCGAGGATGCAATCTGCACAGATTGCGGCACAGTCCTCCGAACTGCCGCCGGCCACACAGCCTCCGAAGCCACCTGCACGGAAGCTTCCGTCTGCTCCGTCTGCGGCGAGGTGCTGCAGCCCGCTTTGGGTCACCTGCCCGGTGAGGAAGCCACCTGCACCGAGGATCAGACCTGCAAGACCTGCGGCATTCTTTTGACGCCCATGCTGGGTCATTCCTCCGACCGGGAAGCCTCCTGCACCGAAGATGTGGTCTGCAGCCGCTGCACCGAGGTTCTGATCCCCGCTGCCCATGAACCGGGCGAAACACCTTCCTGCATCGATGAGCTGCTGTGCCTGCGCTGCGAGGCCGTGCTGGCAGCTCCCGCCGGACACACCGCTTCCGCGGACGGCCTGACCTGCGCCGATTGCGGCGTGACCATGGCGCTGAACGGCAGCGAGCCCGCAGGCACCTACATCCACGAAACCGTATGGGATGTGCATTACAACAACACGCTGGATGCCTACTATTCCGGTAATGTGCTGGTTTGCGGTGACTACGCGCTGGAATACTTCCGCCAGAGCGAAAACGGCTATCCCGACTGGGCCTATGCCGTCAACCGCTTTGCTTCCCGCTTCCCGGAACTGAACGTTTCCGCCCTGATCATTCCCAAAAGCTGCGCCTACAACGCGCCTGCCGGTCTGGAGGATCAGGCAGACAATCAGCACGCCTTCATCGATGCCACCTATGCCCTGCTGGATGACTCCGTTACTGCAGTGGATGCCATGTCTGTTATGGACGCGCACCGCGGAGAATACCTCTTCTACCGCACCGACCACCACTGGACTTCGCTTGGCGCCTACTATGCATCCTATGCCTACTGCCGCGCCAACGGCATTACGCCCCGTCAGCTGGGTTCCTACGAAACCGTTGTCAGAACCGGTTACGTCGGCTCGATGTACAGCTTCTGCGCATCGCCTCAGCCCTGCCTGGAGACCAATCCCGACTATACCGTCTACCATCTTCCCGAAGCGGAAACCACCATGTGGATCGGCGGATATGAGTATCCTCTGATGGACACCTCCACCAAGTACTATTCCAGCGGCTTTATTTTTGGCGACAATCCCCTTTCCGTCATTGAAACGGACAATTCCTTCGGCAACGGACTGATCATTTTCAAGGATTCCTTCGGCAATTGCTTCGTACCCTATATGACAGATTACTATGATACCGTGATCGTCTGCGACATCCGCTCCTTCTCCGGCAGCCTGTCCGCTCTGATCGCGGAATACGGCATCACTGACGCTCTTGTCATCAACAACATCCAGGCCGTCGGCAGTCTGACGGGCAGCCTTTCCTCCACCCTTTCCAGGTGACCTGACGATTGACAAACCCTGTCGGATTTGGTAGGCTAACAGGAGAAAAGAGGGATATGTTATGAAGATCATCTTTATCCGCCATGCGGAACCCGACTACGCGAACAACACCATTACGGAAAAAGGCTGGCGGGAAGCCCGCCTGCTGGCGCCCCGTGTTGCCGGCTGGAATGTGGATAAATTCTACGTTTCTCCTTTGGGCAGAGCGCAGCACACCGCTCAGCCTTCCCTGGAACTAACCGGCAGAACGGCGGAGACCAAGGAATGGATGCGGGAATTCAATGTGCAGGCCTACAACGTCGTCAATCGCCGCACCGCTACCTGCTGGGACATGTTCCCCGAGGTTTGGACGGAAGAGCCCCTGCTCTATGACAAGGATCGCTGCTTTGAAGCGCCCATGTTCCGCGGCACCAACGGACAGAGCGAATTTGAATATGTCACCGGCAGTCTGGATAAGCTGCTGGAAGAATACGGCTATCACCGCCATCACAACTATTACCACGTAGATGACGATGCCAAGCGGGACGACACCATCGTCTGCTTCTGCCATCTCGGCGTGACCTGCGTGTTTCTTGCTCATCTTCTGGGCATTTCGCCTATGGTACTGCTCCACGGTCTGTTTATCCCCCCTTCCTCCGTCACCATCGTGCAGACGGAAGAACGGGTTCCCGGCTGTGCCTGCTGGCGCGCCCAGTCCATCGGTGATACCACTCATCTCTACATCGGCGAAGAGCCTGTTTCCATCATGGCATCCTTCGTCAATCCCTTCCAGGAACGGGATTATGACTATCACTTTGATGAGATCCCCTCGTGGTAAATACAGAAAGCTCCGTTTTCAGAGTTCTGAAAACGGAGCTTCTTTTATACTTTTTCCACCTCAAAAACCGTCAAAATCCCGTCTTTTACACGGAAGCGGACATCAAATCCCGCAAAGGTCAGCCCGTAGCTTCTCTCGGGATCGTGCTGATAGGACGGGCGCGGATCCTGCGAAAGGACGCCCTTCAGCGCCTCACGGCGGTCCTGCGGGATCTTTTCCAGCAGACAGGCGGGAAACTCCACCTGCAGCGTATAATCGCGGTTCTGCCCCGTAAAGCCCTCCTTCGCATCGGGATGACAGTCAGCATACGGTACATAGGGCTTGATATCCAGGATCGGTGTTCCGTCCATCAGGTCGGCACCCAGCACACGGATCACAGGCCCCAGAACAGGATCGGTTCGGATCTCCTTGATGCGGACACAGGACAGCCCCACAGGGCTGGGACGGAAGGGCGAGCGTGTGGCAAACACGCCCATACGGGTATTGCCGCCCAGTCGGGGCGGTTTGACCGTGGGTGACCAGCCGCTGCGGACGGCCTCCGAAAACTGCCAGATCAGCCAAATGTGGGAGAAATCTTCCAGACCACGAACGGCATTGGGATCACGGTAGGGTTCTTCAAAGACGATATCCGCCTCCAGTTCTCCCACCAGTCCGCTTTGCCGCGGGATACCGAATTTTGTTTTAAAATCGCTGCGGATCCGCGCAACGATCTGCATACTGACCTCCATGATGCCGCCTCCCCTTCCGTATTTCCGTTAGAATAGCACATCATCCGCACGAAAGCAAGCTTCATGGCCACGATCCCATCATATCGATCCATTTACGCTTGTGGTGATATATCACGAATTTCATGGTTAAGATGCAATTAACCATTGAAATTATCACTTTCGTGTGCTAACATAGTAGCACCGAACCATACAAGGAGGATCTCTCATGTCCCTGCCCAAGAATGAATCCATCGACAAACTGTTCCGTTCCATCCTCTCTCTCGATTCTTTGGAGGAATGCTACTTATATTTTGAAGACCTTTGCACCGTAAAGGAAATTTTGGCCATGGCCCAGCGCCTGGAGGTCGCCAGAATGCTGGCAAACGGTGAATCCTATCAGAAGGTCACCGATGACACAGGTGTCAGTTCTGCCACCGTCGGCCGCGTCAAGCGCTGTTTGGACTACGGCAGCGGCGGCTACCGCATGATCCTCGATCGGGAGGATGCGGCAGAATGAACGTAAGCTTCCGCCCCGCCCGATGGGAAGATCTTCCCGAGATTCTTTCCATCTATGCCCGTGCAAGGCAGTTCATGAAGGATACGGGCAATCCCACCCAATGGGGCGATACCCATCCTCCGGAAGCCGCTGTCCGCAAAGACATTGAACGGCAGCAGAGCATCGTCTGCGAGATCGACGGATTCATCGAAGGTGTGTTTTATCTGGCAGACGGCGCGGATCCCACCTATGAGATCATTGAGGACGGCGCATGGCTTTCCGATGCCCCGTATCATACCATCCACCGCATTGCGTCATCCGGCCGTGTAAAGGGGGTTTTCTCCCTCTGCGTGGATTGGGCGCATAAGCATTACGGTTACCTTCGCATCGATACCCACCACGACAACAAGGTGATGCAGCATCTGATCGCGAAAAAAGGCTTTGTCCGCAGCGGCATCATTTACCAGCCTGACGGTTCTCCCCGCATTGCATACGAACTATTTTGAACTTTTTTAATCGGAAGGTCTGCCAGCCTTCCGATTTTTCATTTTATTTGTAATTCTCCTGTTCAGGGGGTTGCATATGACCCTGCGTAATGATGTAACATAGCCCTGTAAGGAGGTGAATCCTATGTCCAAATACACAACGGGTGAGCTTGCGAAGCTCTGCGGGGTATCGGTGCGAACCGTACAGTATTACGATTCCCGAAACATCCTCGTTCCCAGCGCGCTTTCAGAAGGCGGCCGAAGGCTCTACTCCGATGAAGATCTCCACCGGATGCGGATCATCTGCTTCCTGCGCGAAGCGGGTATTTCCATCAATCAGATCGGTGAACTATTCTCCGATACGCACCCCGATCATATCATCTCCACGCTGCTCGATCAGCAGGAAGATGACCTGCGGAAACAGATCGCGGAACACGAGAAGAAGCTTGGCATGACCAATGCCATCCGGCAGGAACTGAAAACGATCGATCATTTCTCTGTTGATTCCATCGGAGATATCGCATATGTGATGAAACAGAAAGCGAGATTAAAACGGATGCGGATCCTCACGGTCCTTGCCGCGCTCCCTGTCAACGCGTTGGAATGGATTTCTATCATTCTCTGTATCACGCGGGGCAGCTGGTGGCTCTTCGCCGTATGGCTTCTGGCTGCGATCGCGTTCAGCGTATTTGTCATGACCCTTTACTGCAAAAAGATGGGCTACATCTGCCCCGAATGCCACACGAAGTTTCGATCCCCGTTCAAGGAAGTGCTTTGGGCTTACCACACGCCAAAGATGCGCCGGCTGACCTGCCCCCAGTGCGGCAGAAAAGGCCTCTGCATTGAAGTCATTTATGAAAAGGAGAATCAGTTCTATGAATAATCTGACGGAATTTCTGCCCTTTCTGATTCCGCTCGCGATTGCGCAATTCGCCCTGCTCGCCTATACGCTGCATCACATTCTGACCCACGCAACCTATAAACGCGGCACCCGTGCCCTTTGGCTGGTCGTCACCATCGTTCTGATGAACTTTACCGGCCCCATCCTCTACTTCCTGTTGGGCAAGGAGGATGCCTGATGGAGATGCTGCGTATCACCGGAATGCGGAAGCGCTTCGGTGACAAAGCGGTGCTGAACGGCCTTGATCTCTCTGTTCCGGAACACAGCATTTTCGGCTTCATCGGCAAGAACGGAGCGGGAAAAACCACAACCATGAAAGCGGTTCTCGGACTTCTGAAAACGGATGGCGGAGAAATCACCGTCAATGGCGAACCGGTAGAATACGGGAAAACCGCCGTCAACCGCCGCATTGGGTATCTGCCCGATGTACCGGAATTCTACCCCTTTCTGACGGCGCCGGAATATCTGCGCTTTTGCGGCGAGATCAGCGGCATGAAGCGCACGGAATGCGAAAGCCGCAGCAGAGAGTTGCTGCAGCTGGTCGGTCTTGCGGAAGAATCCCACCGCATCAAGGGGTTTTCCCGCGGTATGAAGCAGCGGCTCGGCATCGCGCAGGCGCTGCTGAACCGGCCGAAGCTTTTGATCTGCGATGAACCGACCTCCGCGCTGGACCCGGTGGGACGGAAAGAGATCCTCGACATTCTGCAGAGCATCCGGGAACAAACTACGGTGATATTTTCCACCCATATTCTCTCCGATGTGGAGCGGATCTGCACCGATGTGGCATTTTTAAACGGCGGCATCGCGGAAATTCAGGGGCCGATTTCAGACATCCGGGCAACCTACCGGCAGGAAGAATACCTGCTGGAAACGGAGCGGGAAGCCGACCTCTGTGACCTTCTCACTTTCTTCCCCACCGCAAAGAAATCCGAAGGCAATCAGCTGCTGATTCCCGGACCGGCGATTCCGGAACTTCTGCGCTGCCTTGCGGACCGGCACATTCCGATCCTCAGGCTGGAGCGGGCAGAGCGCACGCTGGAATCTCTCTTTATGGAGGTGACAGAGTGATGAGATCCTTGATTGCATGTCTGAAAAGAGAATGCACTGAGCAGATCCGAACCGGTAAGCTGATGTTCCTCGGGATTCTCTTTACCCTCTTCGGTATCATGAATCCCGCCATTGCCAAGCTGACCCCATGGCTCATGGAAATGATGTCCGAATCGCTGGCGCAGAGCGGCATGGTCATCACCGGTGTAACCGTCAGCGCCATGGATTCCTGGGTACAGTTCTTCAAAAACATTCCCATGGCGCTCATTGCCTTCGTGCTTTTGGAAGGCTCTATCTTCACCAAAGAGTACCAATCGGGAACACTGGTGCTTTCCCTCACCAAAGGTCTGCCCAGATATCAGATCGTTCTTGCCAAGTCCGTCACACTCGTTCTTCTCTGGACGGCTGGCTACTGGCTCTGCTTCGCCATTACCTGCGGCTACAATGCCTATTTCTGGGACAACACGGTGGCGCAGAATTTGATGTTTTCCGCAGGCTGCTGGTGGCTCTTCGGTTTTTGGGTCATCGGTCTCCTTGTGTTGTTCTCCGCGTTTGCCGGCAGCAATTCCGCGGTTTTGATGGGAACCGGAATCACCGTGCTGACCTCTTATCTGCTGGGTTTTCTGCCCAGGCTGACGGAGTATATGCCTACGCTGCTGACCGACGGAAACGCCCTCATCTACGGTGCGGCTGACGCGGAGTATTACACCGCTTCCCTGCTGATCTGCGCTGCGCTCACCCTGCTCTGCTTCAGCGCGGCGATCCCCGTTTTCCGCAGAAAACAGTTGTAACAAAAGAATCCCGGCCAGGCTGATTGCCCGGTCGGGATTGTTCGTTTTATTTCGCAATATAAGAAAGCACATACTGCAGGATCTCATCCTTGCCGATGACATCCTTATGCAGCACTTCGCGCTGCCGCAGTCCCGCAAGATTGGCGGGAATGGGTGCGCCGCTTTTTTCTGCGAGGCGCTCCATGGTGTCGAATTCATCTGCGGCAGGTTCGCTGCCGATGGCCTGCAGCACCGCTTCGGGGAACTTATAGGCAGAGGCCGTGGAGAGGATGACCATGGGACGGTCGCCACCGGCGGCACGGTACTGCTCCGCCACATTCCACGCGACGGCGGTATGGGTATCCATCAGATAACCGGTATCGGCGAACACGCGGCCGATGGTCTCCTTCGTGGAGGCTTCATCGCAGCAGCCTGCCCAGAAGTCCTTTTCGATGATCCGCAGCATGGAATCGGGCACCTGATACCAACCTTTTTCCTTTAGCTCTGCCATCAGGCCAGCCACCTGCTCCGTATCCTTTTCCGTCAGATACAGAAGACGCTCCAGGTTGCTGGAAACCAGAATGTCCATAGAAGGAGAAATGGTCTTATGGAACGGACGGTTTCGGTCATAGCGTCCGGTGCGGAGGAACTCCGTGAGGACGTCATTGTCGTTGGACGCGCAGACCAGACGGCCCACAGGAAGACCCATCTGCTTGGCCAGATAACCCGCGAGGATATTGCCGAAGTTGCCGGTGGGAACCACATAATCCAGTGTTTCGCCCCATGTGATACGTCCGGAACGGACCACATCGCCGTAAGCCTTGAAGTAATAGACGGTCTGCGGGATCAGACGGCCGATGTTGATGGAATTGGCGGAGGAAAGACGAACCTTGCGGCCATCCAGCAGCTTCTGCTCCGCACAGGCTGCGAAGACATTTTTGACGCCCGTCTGCGCATCGTCAAAGTTGCCGCGGATGGCGCACACCTTGACATTGCCGCCCTGCTGGGTGGTCATCTGCGCCTTCTGCACCTTGCTGACGCCCTCATCGGGGAAGAAGACAATGATCTTCGTGCCGGGAACATCGCGGAAGCCTTCCAGCGCGGCCTTTCCGGTATCGCCGGAGGTGGCGGTCAGAATCACAATCTCATCCTGCACATCCTGATAAGCTCTGGAAGCCGTAACCAGCTGCGGAAGCATACACAGCGCCACATCCTTAAATGCGCTGGTAGGGCCGCGGAACAGCTCCAGAACATAATTGTCGCCCACAGGAACGGTCGGCGTCAGGTCTTCTGTTTCAAATCTGCCGCTGTAAGCATTGGCAACCAGCTGCGCCATCTCCTCCGGGGGAAATTCGGGCAGAAGGGCGCCCATGACGGCAGAAGCCATTTCCTGCACAGGAAGCATGCAAATCGACTGATAATCCAGTTTCGGCAAACGACCTGCCTCGGGTACATACAGACCGCCGTCCGGCGCAATCCCCTGCAGAATGGCAGCGGTGCCGCTAACCAAGCATTTATGATCTCTTGTGCTGTGATAATACATGAAATCAGCCCCGTTTTCTCTCAAAAATGATTTGGGCTTATCATATCCTGTTTCTCTCCCGAAGTCAAGGGCAAGCAAGGAACGGCACGAATCTTATAAAACAAATGTTTGATTCTGTGCACAGGATGCAGTATACTCATGACGGAAGGAAGTGAGATCCGTGACAGAACTGACAAAAGAACAGGCAAGGCAGTTTCTGCTTCTCCGCCACGGTCTGCTGGGCGAGCATCGGTTCCGCGGAAAAGAAGGCGCCCTCGCCTATATCCGTCAATGCGGATGTATCCAGTTCGACCCTGTGGATGTCTGCGGCAGAAACGCGGAACTGGTGCTGCAATCCCGCGTGAAGGGCTTTCGCATGAGCCACCTTTCCGAGCTGCTCTACCGCGACAGGCTGCTCTTCGACTATCCCGATAAAAATCAGGCCATTATTCCGCTGGAGGATCGGCCGTACTTTGCCCGATACCGCCAAAGAGCGGCAGCGGCTGTGCCGCAGTTCGAGGGACTTCAGCCTCTTTTGGAAAAAGCAATGGCGTTCATCGAAGCGAACGGTCCTGTCAGCTCCGCGGAGCTGCCGATCGAGGGCGAGATCTTCTGGCATTCCTCCATCCATTGGAGCGGAAACTGGCACAAGCCGTCCAACGCGGCGCGATCTGTGCTGGAGCAGCTTTATTCCGACGGCAGGCTGATCATTCATCACAAGGAAGGCACAAGAAAGTACTATGACCTTGCTGCCCGCCATCTGCCCGAAGAATTGCGCACGGCGCCCGATCCGCTGCCGGAAGAGCAGGATCACATCACATGGCGCATCCTTCGCAGGATCCGTGCCGTCGGTCTCTTATGGAACAGACCTTCGGACGCATGGCTGAACATCGAGGCGCAGCAATCGGCGAAGCTCAGCAAGGAGAGCCGAAACGCAGCCTTCTCTTCCCTGCTGCGGGACGGAAAGATCCTCGAGGTACGGGTGGAAGGCATCCGTGACGTGCTCTACTGCCCTGCAGAGGATCTTCCGCTTCTGGAGGAGATTCTTTCCGCCAGAAAGCAGAAACCCCGCTGCGAGCTGCTGGCGCCGCTGGACTGTCTGCTTTGGGACAGGAAGCTGCTCAAAGCCATCTTCGACTTCGATTACACCTGGGAGATCTACACCCCGGAAGCAAAACGGAAATACGGGTACTATGTCCTGCCGATGATCTATGGCGACCGTTTTATCGGCAGAGTGGAGGCAGCTGCCGACCGGAAGAACGGCATTCTGACCGTCAAACACCTCTGGACAGAGCCAAACATCACCGTAACGAAAACCGTGCAGAAAGCCATGGAGCGCTGCCTGCGCAGGCTGGCAAAGCTGAACGGCTGCGAAGAGCTGATCCTGCCCGAATAACAAAGCACCCCTGTTCCGTACAGTTGTCCAAAAAACGATCAAACCTACCTGCGAATACCGCAGGTAGGTTTTTTGTCAGCAGATCAAGGTGATCGAAGCCCGACAACCCCTCCGGGCAGATTCGATGATTTTACCCATTTCCCCTTACACAGGGGAGCCTTTGCTGCGCCGCGAAACGCACGCCCAACAATACAAAAAATGCGTTTATAGGCATGCCTTTCCTGTTCGGCAAATTGGAATTTGTCCCTTTGATAAACCGAAACTTATAAATTCAGTTGAAGTACAATTTCTCCGTCGTTCATTTCTCCTGTATCACGAAAGCCTGCTTTGCGATACATAGATAATGCCGTTGTATTGCTCCCTTTTGTTGATAATCGAATATTGTTTGCGCCATGTTCTCTAAAATACTGAAT
Source organism: Oscillospiraceae bacterium (assembly GCA_017440065.1). Lineage (GTDB taxonomy): Bacteria > Bacillota > Clostridia > Oscillospirales > Oscillospiraceae > RGIG3159. The sequence continues at coordinate 25,671 of JAFSHY010000081.1, forward strand.
GATTACCTGTAAGGCGGCTGTTCCGTACCCTTTTCCTTGCAATTTTTTGTCAATCATAAATCTCCACAGCCAGTATCTGTCATTAGTGTCTTCGTATTCCTCATCAAACGCAAACATCGTAAAGCCCACCATTCTCTCATCGCAATATATAGCAAAAGGACGTGCAACCTTCTCGTTTTCCATTGCTTCCTTCCAGGAAGCCTCGTTTGAAGCTATATATTGCATTTGATTGCTTGCAACTTTCAGCGCAAAGCATTGTTGTATGATATCTTCCTTTAAGCTTATTAATTCTATTTTCATTTCCAAACTCCTGGATATAATCTATTTAATACTTTCAAGTTTGCGAACTGGCGCGGGAGCGCCCAAGGCTCCCTTGTGTAAAGGGAGCTGTCAAAAATCTTTTGATTTTTGACTGAGGGATTGTTTTACCGCAGTATCGATATCCTCACAAACACCACGAAAATTACACATAACCTCATTATTTGGAATGCGGATTACGGTTAAACCATAACCTTCCAGAAAAGCGGTTCGCTCTGTATACTTTTCTGTGTTGACATCTTCATAGTGATGAGAGCCGTCCGGTTCAATTACAAGTTTTACTTCTGCACTGTAAAAATCCGCTATGTATTTTCCCAATACCTTTTGACGAGAAAACCGGATCGGATCGTTACGCAAAAAGTCATACCATAGGTGTCGTTCTTCTTTTGTCATTTCTTTACGCAGTTGCTTTGCAAAAGGTACTAACTGCTTATTATGCTTTGACTGCATGACAATCCCTCCGTCACGGCTTCGCCGTGCCACCTCCCTTTACACAAGGGAGGCTTTGATGTGGTGCAAACCTGGTAGACAAATTCAAGTTTGTCTAACTGAATGATAGCACAAGCAAATACGGATTTCTATAATAATGAAAAATCCCTATGGAACCATGTATCCATGATTCCATAGGGAGATGGTGTGAGCGGAGAGATTCACTGCATTTTCCTTTCCTCCGGAAACGAAAATTATGGTGTTCACCGGTGTTTGCACCGGTTCAGCAGCCTGCCACCGGCAGGCTGCATTTTAATTTCGAATCTCTCCTTTTTTTCACACCAAAAAGAGAGGGGCTTTGCCCCTCTCTTTTTGGTGTGAGCGGAGAGATTCGAACTCCCGATCTGCTGCTTCGTAGGCAGCCGCTCTGTCCTGCTGAGCCACGCTCACAGATTGGTGATCCGCGCCGGATTTGAACCGCACATTCCGGCCTTGAAAGGGCCGTGTCCTGACCTTTTAGACGAGCGGACCGGATTTGCAGGGAGGATCCTCCCTGCCTCAGACAGTTTTGATGGCAAGGATATCGTCCACCGGTACGCCGAAGACCGCCGAGAGCACGATCAGATTATCCACCGTCGGGAGCGCCGCTCCGTTCTGCCATTTGTAAATTGCCTGTGGGGAATGAAAGCCGAAGACCATCTGAAGGTCGTGAACGGAAAGGCCCGCAGCCTTCCGCAGCATTACAATGTTTGCGCCTGTCTGCGCCATATCAAGAATGGGAAATTTCATTTCTAACACCTCCTGTTCCGAATTTCCGGCATGCAAAAAGCCGCCTGTCCTTCCAGGACAAGCGGCTTTTCCGATTTCGGAGGGAGGTACTTTGCCTAAGGAGCCAAAATGCCCGTGCCGATCCGATCCTGATGCTTATCCTGAAAGTGCGTATGCTGCGCAAAGCCATATTCATGGCGAAGGCTGACAATTCGTTCATCACGGTTCTGTGCAAAAGTATGGTTCAGCATGGCAATGCTCCTTTCTTTCATCATTCTGATCATAGGATATCACAGGATATCCCGTTTGTCATTCAACCTGCGGTTAAATTTTTATTCCGCAGCCTTAAAGTTATAAATGGGAACGATCCGCTCCGCGATCTCCACGGTGGGGCCGATGTTTGCCACGATCTCATCGATGCCCTTGTAGGCCATGGGCGCTTCATCCAGCGTCTCGCGGCCGACGCAGGTGGTATAGATGCCCTGCATCTCGCGGCGGTATTCCTCCAGATCCAGCGAGCGGAAGGCCTCCTTACGGCTCATGATCCGTCCCGCTCCGTGGGGCGCGGAACAGTTCCATTCCTCGTTTCCCCTGCCGATGCAGATGAGGCTGCCATCGCGCATATTGATGGGGATCAGCAGCTTCTGCCCCGCATAGGCGGCAACGGCGCCCTTACGGAGCACCATATGCTCGGTATCGATATAATTGTGGATCGTGGTGAACTGCTCCACGGGCGTCAGCTCCATGCCGGAGAGGATGACCTCCACCATGGCCTTGCGGTTCAGGGCGGCAAACTGCTGGATCAGCTGCATATCGTGGATATAATCTTCAAAAAGATCGCCTTCCACATAGGCGAGATCCTTGGGAACAGGGATCGGGTGCTCCTTCTTCAGCAGTTTGATCGTGCTCTGGATCTCCTGAAAGCGGCCTTCCTCCTTGAGCTGCACCACGGCAGCCTCGATCTGACGGGAAGCGCCGCCCCAAAAGGCCCTTCTGCCCTCATCCTGATAGAACTTTGCGACCTCGTTGCCGAGGTGACGGGAACCGGAATGGACAACGAGATAGAGATCTCCGTTCTCCCCACGGTCCACTTCGATAAAATGATTGCCGCCGCCCAGCGTGCCGATGCTCTTTCTCGCGCGGCGAAGATCCGCCGTGGAGGCGCAGCGCAGCTGCGAAAGATCGATCTGTTCGTGCAGGGCATGAGGCTCCTTGCGGACGTTTCTGCCGCAGGGGATCTCGTTATGGATCAGCGCGTCCAGCTTCTGCAGGTCGATCTCCCGTTCAGCGAGGCGGACGGTTTCCATGCCGCAGCCGATATCCACGCCCACCATGCCGGGAACGACCTTATCCGTCACGGTCATGGTGGTGCCGATGGTGCAGCCCAGTCCCGCATGGACATCGGGCATGATGCGGATCCTGCAATCCGCGAAGGCAGGCTGATCGCAGACTGCCCTGATCTGCTCGGCGGCGGTATCCTCCAGCGCGCCGGTATAGCAGATGGCGGTATTATATGCTCCGGCGATCTCGATCATCGCAGGCACTCCTTTCGTTTGATGTTTTGGTATTTACGCGGCGATCTTTGCGTAGCGCTCCGCGCCGAGGATCTCCAGCATGTACTCTTTGGGTGTGAAGCGGCCTTCGACCACCATGCTGAAGATGCGCGGGGTACAGCCGCTGACCAGGGCGACGCCCTGCTCGTTCTCC
>JAFSHY010000082.1 GCA_017440065.1 Oscillospiraceae bacterium
CAGTCAGCTTCGCTGACAGCCTTTGGCCCAGGTCGCAAGCACAGCTTGCTCCCCGCTTAGGCTAAAAACATGCCGCTGGCATGTTTTCTTAACGCGTCGCGCCCTTTGCACAAGGGAGCCTTTCTATCACCGATACACATCGCAAAAAATCCGACCTATGATCGAAACCATAGGTCGGATTGAACTGTTTTACGAGCACCGGCCTAAGACGGTGCGCCGTTTTTTTACAAAAACTGTTCTTGATTTTTGAAGCAGAAGAATTCATAATATATGCAATCAAACTTCTTGATAACCGTACACTGCAGTGGGGTGATCCGATGGATGTGAAAAAGTGGAAGATGCTGCTGGCGGCTGTGGAAGCGGGCAGCTTCAACAAGGCTGCGGAACAGATGGGCTGCACCCAATCCGGCATGACCTATACGATGAAATCGCTGGAGGAGGAAGTGGGCTTCCCGCTGCTGATGCGCGGCTGGGACGGCATCCGCCTGACCGAACAGGGAAAACGCCTGCTGCCGTCTGTTCGGGCGCTCTGCGAGTGCGAAACGGCACTGCAGCAGAAGATCGATGCCATCAGCGGCCTGCAGGAGCGGCGCATCCGCATCGGCACCTATGCCAGCGTGTCCGTGCATTGGCTGCCGGATCTGCTGGCGGAGTTCCGGAGTCTGCATTCCGAGGTGGAGATCGAACTGCACACAGGTCGCGGAGAAGAGCAGCGCAAATGGCTGGAGCGGGGCGATGTGGACTTTTTGATCACCGAGCGCAATGAAATGCCGCAGACGGAATGGACGCTGCTGGGCAGCGACCCCATGCTGGCGGTACTGCCGCAGGATCATCCCGCGGCGGAAAAGAGCAGCTTTTCCACCGGTGACACGGCGGGGCTTCCCATGCTGGTCTCCGGCTCCATGGAATTCTATGCCGATCTGCTGCAGACCTTCCTGAAGCGCCGCAAGGGTGCCGGCCTGCTGCGGGTGGAAACGGATGACGAGGCGGTGCTGATCCGCATGGTCGCCAAGGGCATCGGTATCTGCATCCTGCCGGAGCTGACCGTCCGCGGAAGAGCGGAGCATGTGGTGCTGAAACCGCTGAAGCCCGCTGCCTGCCGTGAACTGGGCATCCAGACCCGCCAGGAGGGCATCGGCAAGGTGGCGCAGGAGATGATCGACCTGATCCGCCTGCGGATGCAGGAAGAAAACTGATCATTACGAGCCGATTTGCCCTGCAAATCGGCTCTTTTTCCGTTCGGAATAAAACAACAGTACCCAAATGCCGCAGCCTGTGGTATACTAAACAATAATGATGTGAAATGTGAAGACTTTCACGGAAAGGAGGACGGTATGGAGCATTTCAGACAGCACCGCGGAGAGGATGATCTCGACGCGCTTTTGGAAGAACTGCATCAGATGATCGGCGCGGACGGAGAAGACGACGGTCTTCCCGATGATCCGCTGGCGGAGATCGGCGCGCACAGAGCGCCGCAGCAGCCATGGCAGGCGGATGCGTATGCCGCGCCGGAAGAACGGCAGGAAGCCGAAGCGCCGCCGGTCTATGTGGATGAACCGCAGGAGCCGTCCTTCCGTGTATATAACAACGATTTTGCCGATAAAGGCATGCAGCATACCAGAAGACGGCAAACGCAGGCGCAGAAGGCCGCGCAGGCGCAGCTGCTTCGGGAGGCACGCATGGCGCAGCAGCTGCGGGAAGAGCGGCTGCGGCAGGAAGAACTGCTGCGGGTGGAACCCGAGGAGGAAGAAGAGGAACGTCCGCGGAGAAAGCGGCGCGGCTGCGGCTGCGGACTGACGCTGCTCATGATCCTTCTGCTGCTGATGGCGCTGACATTCGGTGCGGTCAAGCTGCTGGGACGTCTGCCCGAAGGCAGGCTGCGGGATCGGAAGGCGGGTGTTTCCAATGTGCTGGTAGCCGGTGTGGATGCCGACGGCCTGCGGACGGACACCCTGATGCTGGTGAGCATCGACAAAGACGGACAGCAGTTTCACATCCTCAGCATCCCGCGCGATACGCTGACCTACGGGGAATATGCCGTGCCGAAGATCAACGGCGCCTACGGCTACTATGGCTGCGGGGAAGCAGGCATGGAGGCGGTGATGGAGCTGGTGCAGGATTGCATCGGCTTCCGTCCCGATAAATATGTGCTGGTGGATTTTGCCGCCGTATCGGAATTTACGGATCTGATGGGCGGCGTTGAGTGCGAGGTGCCGATGGATCTGGAAGTGGAAGGCGTTTCCATTCCCGCGGGACATCAGCGGCTGAACGGCGAAGAGGTACTGGCACTGCTGCGCTTCCGCTCCGGCTATGCCATGGCGGATCTGCAGCGCGTGGAGGTGCAGCGGCAGGTGATCTCCGCTGCCATGGAGCAGTGGCTCAGCCTGCGCAGCATCCCCAAGCTGAAGGATGCCATTGCCTGCATCCGTGAAAACATGATGACGGATCTGAGCATCTGGAATCTCGCCTCGCTGGCGCTGGATCTTCGCGGCTGCACCGCGGGTACGACTGCGACCCTGCCTGGCGAGGCAAAAATGATCGGCGACGGCTCCTATTACGTGCTGGATCCCGCCAAGGTGGCGGAACTGATCAACGCGCATTTTAATCCCTTTACGAAGGATATTACGGTGGAGGATCTCCACATCAAGGTGGGTTAAACATATGAACATGACAACGCTGCAGCAGGGAAGACCTGCGGATACCGCGGGCAGACTGCCCGCCGAGATCGCCTGCTATGACCTTTTGGACAGGCTGAATATCGCCTATGACCGTGTGGATCACGAGGAAGCCGCCACCATCGAAGC
>JAFSHY010000083.1 GCA_017440065.1 Oscillospiraceae bacterium
CAAAATGCCACGGCAGGCGTCAGCCTTGCCGCGGCATTTTTCTTTGTCTTGCAGGAAAATCTCTCTTTTTGGAGTGCTTCGCAGTTTTGAATGAAAGATTTTTTCTCGCAGGAATATTCAGAGGACGCAGGAATACTGGATGTATTTCAAGGACGATGGATTTTCTGCGGGGAAAAAGATTCATGCAAAACCGTGCAAATCCCTAAGTGAGCCCGCCTAAGCCTCATTTTTTGTCATACGCCGAAGAATTCGCCGATGATCCGCGCGGTGGATTCCAGCCGTCCTTCCGCCAGCGGGCTTTCCATACCGCCCTGTTTTTCCAGCGTTTCGAAGAAATCCTCGTATTCCCGCGGCAGGATCTGCAGATACAGGTCAAGACCCGCGCCGCGTTCCTCCAGCTCCCGCTGATAGATCTGGAAGGCCGCGTCATTGGACATGCAGTAGCTGATCACATAGCAGGGCTGCTCAAAGAAGTGAATGATATCGATCCAGCTTCTCTCAAAATAGTCTTCATAGCCCGGCACATAATAGCCGTAATCCTTGGAGGTCTGCAGCGAGATCTCATTGATCCGATCCACCGTCAGCTCCGAATCGGAAAGCGAATAGATCTGATGCTCGAAATCCGCGAAGCTTCCCTGCTGGGCATAGGTATCCAGCGTATCCAGCAGCTTCATGGTAACGAGATCCTGCCATTCTTCCTCCGAAAGGTCATCCTGCAGGGCGCAGAGTGCCAGATATTCCATGCCCTGCGAGAAGGTCTCCGCCAGATCCAGATCCCATGTGTCATTGTAGTTTACATAAGAATCCACACAATGACCGAACTCATGGTAGAAGGTCAGAAGGTCGCTGTAATCGCCGTAGGTCTTGATGAAGGCAAAGGGTGCTTCATAGTCTTCCAGATAGGTCTGGAAAGACATCTCCACCTTGTTGGGGGACTGACGGATATCGTATAGCTCATAGGTTTTGAGCAGCTCCCACGCGGCTTCGATGTCGCCGCCCATTTCCGCAGCGACCAGTCCCAGCCGTTCTTCCAGCCCTGCTTCGTCGATCTCATAATCGCCGTAGCTGCTCCACGCGCCGGCATAGGAAAGCTCTTCGTACAGAGGCGTGATATGGGTGCGGATATCGGCAAGGAACGGCTCAATCTCCTCGGGTGTGTAGGTTCTGGCATACACCTCCGCGTAGGCATACTCCTCGTAGTTCTCATAACCGCAGTATACCGCCAGCTCATTGCGGATGCGGATCAGCTCGATAAACAGTTCGCCGTAGATGGGCGTATACTTATCATAATAAGCATCCTCGATCATCAGCAGCGAAAGATAGGACAGATCGGGATCGCTCATGACCTCATAGTAGGAAACCTCTTCGCCGTTATAGCGGACAGTGGGATTGGCCTGGATCTCGCGGAACTCCGCCATGACCTCATTTTCCCGACGGATCAGTTCCGCATAGGTCTCATCGGAATAACCGATAAAGTCGCCGGTATAGTACTCGATAAAGCCCTCGCCGTAATAATCATCCTCCACCGCCTGCGCACAGGGAGATTCCGCCAGCGCCACGTACATATCCTCGAAAAGGATCTCCAGTTCCACGGAGCCTTCATCGCAGACGGTATATTCCTCCGACCAGTATTCCGAGGTCATATCCTGATAGTAGCGGATCTCCGCCAGCGCATACATGGTATAATAAGTATAGTAGAGGGCGTCACATTCCAGCAGCGAATCGATGACCGCGTCGGAATTGCTGCCGTCAGCCGCCAGCTCCAGCGTAATGGCGATCTGCTCTTCCAGCGGCGCCAGCTCGGGACGGACATATTCCATCTCGTCAAACGGGATCAGATTTTCACGGCCCAGCGTCAGATCCCGTTCTTCCGGTTCTGCGGCGGGTTCTTCTTCCGGTTCAGCCGCAGGAATCTCTTCCGCTTCCGTCTCCGTTTCCGCCTCTTCCGCAGGTTCCTCCTCCGGCACGGCTTCCGGTTCTTCTTCCGTCGCCGTTTCCGGTTCTTCCGCGGGCGTGTCCTCCGCGGAAAGCTCCTCCTGCCGCTGCTGCATGGCATCGGAGATAGAAGGCGTCATCGTACCGCAGGCAGAAAGCAGCAGCGCCATGGCCAGCAGCAGAGCGAGCAAACGCTTTTTTCTCACAGGCAGCCTCCTTTCATCGGGGCAGAGAATTCAAATAGCCTTCGAGGATCAGGGAAGCCGCCACGGCATCCACCGTGTTTTTCCGCTTCTTTCCATGGTAATTATGGTCGGAGAGAATCTGATGGGCTTCCACCGTGGTCCTACGCTCATCCCAAAGGATGACCTCCAGACCCGTCACCTCCGTCAGATAGGCAGCAAACTCCCGGTAGAGGTCGGCTCTCGGGCCTTCCGTGCCGTTCATGTTTTTGGGAAAGCCCATCACCAAACGGCTCACTTCATTTTCCTTCACACGGCGCAGGATCTCCTGCGCGGTCTTTTCGCGGTTTCTCGAATGGATGACATCGGTCTGCCCGACGATGGTGCAGAGCCTGTCCGAAATGGCGATGCCGGTGCGGGCATCCCCGTAGTCCACAGCCATGATCCTCATAAAATAATCCTCGCTTTTTTCTTAATTTTAAAGTAGTATAGCATAGAATAAAAAAATTGAAAATAGTTCAGAAAAATTTGTATTTTCCTGTTGACCTTCGACGCGGTTTATGATAGGATATGAGCACCTGTGAAAAAGGGGCTTATTTTTTTGCGGCCTTTTTCGGCTTCCGGGAGCTGCAGCGCAGTAGTTTCGCTGCAGCACCTAAATCAAAAATAGCCGGAAGTTATGCAGGGAGGCAATATTAAGGAGGTGCCGTAATGCGCGTAAAAATCACCCTGAGATGTTCTGAATGCAAGCAGAGAAACTACAACACCATGAAGAACAAGAAGAACGATCCTGACCGTCTCGAAATGAAGAAGTACTGCAGATTCTGCAGAAAGCACACTGTGCACAACGAGACCAAGTAATCGCGGAAAAGGAGATCAAAATGGCTGAAGCTAACAAGAAAGAGAACTTCTTTGTCCGCGCTTTCAAGCGGGTCAAAAAATGGTTCCGCGAAATGAAGAGCGAGCTCAAGAAGGTCGTTTGGCCGACCAAGAAGCAGGTTCTCCACAATGTGCTGATCACGCTGGTTTGCTGTGCCGTCGTTGGTCTGTGCATCTGGGTTCTGGATCTGGCTTCCAGCTTCGTAGTCGAAGGCATCATTTCTCTCGTAAAGGGTTAAGGTGCTGAGATGGCTGATACTGCAAAATGGTATGTAGTCCATACGTATTCCGCCTACGAAAATACCGTGAAGGCCACGCTCGAAAAGACCGTTGAGACCAGACATCTGCAGGATCTGATCCAGGCAGTGTCCATCCCCATGGAAACGGTCACGGAGATCACCGAAAACGGTCCCAAGACCATTGAACGCAAGGTGTTCCCCGGTTATGTTCTCGTCAAAATGGTCATGTCTGACGAGACCTGGCACGTAGTCAAAAACGTCCGCGGCGCTACCGGCTTCGTCGGTGACGGCAACAAGCCCATTCCTCTTTCCGAGGATGAGATTGCTCAGCTGGGCATCGAAAAGCGCGAGATCGTCGTTGGTTACGGCGTCGGCGACAGTGTCAAAATTGCTGATGGCCCCCTCACTTCCTTCATCGGAACGGTCGAGGAAGTGGACATCGAAAAGAACAAGGTCCGCGTTGTCGTTTCTATGTTCGGCCGCGAGACACCTGTCGAGCTTGAACTCGATCAGGTTGAAGTTTGCTCCCAATAATCCGGCTGGATAACAGTCGAACGTGGGAGGGGTGAAGAACCCCGCCAAGAATGCGCAAAGCGCATTAACCACATTTTTTTCAGGAGGTGCTTTTCATGGCACAGAAAGTTACTGGTTATATCAAACTGCAGATCCCCGCTGCAAAAGCTACTGCTTCTCCCCCTGTAGGCCCCGCCCTCGGTCAGCACGGCGTTAACATCTCCATGTTCATCAAGGAGTTCAACGAGCGCACCAAGGATCAGGCCGGTTTCAAGATTCCCGTTATCATCACTGTCTACGCAGACCGCTCCTTCACCTTCGTTACCAAGACTCCCCCCACTCCTACCCTCATTCTGAAGACTCTGGGTATCGAGAAGGGTTCCGGCGTCCCCAACAAGGATAAGGTTGCTACCATCACCACCGCTCAGGTCCGCGAGATCGCTGAGAAGAAGATGCCCGACCTCAACGCCGCTTCCATCGAAGCCGCTATGAGCAACGTGGCCGGCACCTGCCGCTCCATGGGTATCACTGTCGTCGACTAAGACAGTCGTTTGAACGGGGTCAGATAGATCAAATAGTCTGAATCCCCG
>JAFSHY010000084.1 GCA_017440065.1 Oscillospiraceae bacterium
ATTCTCGGCGGCGGCAACGGCGGTCAGGCCATTGCGGGTCACCTTTCCATTCTTGGCGAGAAGGTTCGCCTCTATGATGTGGTTTCTGCCACGGTGGACGCACTGAACGAGAAGGGTGGCATTCAGCTTCATCACGCGCTGGAGGGCTTCGGCGCGATCGAATTTGCCACCACGGACATCGGCAAGGCCATGGAGGGCGCCGATATCGTCATGATGGTGCTTCCCTCCATCTATCATCAGAGTATGGCGGAAAAGATGATCCCGCATCTCAAAGACGGTATGGTGGTCTTCCTCCATCCGGAGGCTTCCTGCGGCGCCATGGCCTTCCGCAGAGCCATGGATATGGCCGGCTGTACGGCGAAGATCGTATTGGGCGCTGCCGGCACACTGCTCTATTCCACCCGCATTCAGTCCCCCGGCGAGGTCTATGTCTTCGGTGTCAAGGCCGATGTTCCCATGGCGGCCCTGCCCGCAACGGACAATGAGGCGCTGGCAGCGGCCATCCGGCCTGCCATTCCCAATTTCCATCTGGTGGACGATGTGCTGGTGACGAGCCTTGGCAACATCAATGCCATGATGCATCCGGCGCCTATGCTGCTCAATACCTCCCGCATTGAGGCCGATCCCTTTATCCCCTTTGAGTATTACCACGAGGGCATGACACCCGGCGTGGGAAAGTATGTGGAGGCCATGGACAAAGAGCGAATCGCCATCGCTGCGGCATTGGGCTTTACGCTCCGATCCATCCGCGAGGACTATGTCACCATGTACCAATGCGGCGATCTCAATACGCCGCTCTATCAGCTCTGTAAGAATAATCCCGGCTATGAGGGCATCATGTGCGCCAATACGCTGCGCACCCGATATAATCTGGAGGATATTCCGTATTCTCTTGTGGCTATTCAGGCGCTGGCACAGGTGGCGGGGGTAAAGACACCCTGTATCGATGCCATTGTCACGTTGGGAAAGACGATCCTTGACGACTGTATCGAGGAGGGAAGAACGGCAGAAATGCTGGGGCTTGCGGGGATGAGCAGAGAAGCACTGATCCGCTATGTAAAGGGTGCATGATATACAAAATAGCCGGCGCTTTTTCATGAAAAGCGCCGGTTTTTTGTTTGCGCGGATTGACAGCCGTTTTCGCGGTGCTATAATAGGGGCAAATCCCGCGAACACCTCCCTGCGGCACGTGCCGCAGCCTGTGTGCCGACGAATGGAGGCATTTTGATGAATCACGATAAACTGCGCAGACTGGTGCTTGCTGCTTTGTTTGCCGCGCTGGTGTGCGCCGCCACGAACCTTGTGGTGCCCGTACCCATGCTGCACGGCTATGTCAATCTCGGCGACGGCACGGTGCTGCTGGCCGGCTTCCTGCTGGGCCCTGTGTGGGGCGCTGCCGCGGGCGGTATCGGCTCCATGCTGGCGGATCTGCTGCTGGGCTATATGACTTACGCACCCGGTACTCTGCTGATCAAGGGCGCCATGGCTGCCGTTGCCGCGCTGCTCTTCCGTGTGCTGCGGAAGAAGACCGGCGATCTGACGGCGGCTCTGTTGGGCGGCATTGCCGCGGAGCTCATCATGGTGGGCGGCTATTTCGTCTACGAGGCATGGCTGCTGGGCTACGGACTTTCCGCCGCCGCATCCGTGGCCGGCAATGCGCTGCAGGGTACTGCCGGACTGATCTTCGGCGCGCTGCTCTGTCAGATTTTGTATCATATTCCCGCGGTCAAACGGGCCGTGCGGGTATTCTGAAAGGATAGAATTATGTATCAGACGATCAAAGAACAGGCCGCACTGGCGGTGACGGAACTTGTGGAAGCTGCCGCGCTGAAGCGGGGCGATCTGATGGTCATCGGCTGCTCCTCCAGCGAAATGGTCGGCCTTAAGATCGGCAAGGGCTCCAGTCTGGAGGCAGCGCAGGCCGCATTCGCGGGCATTTATCCTGTGCTGAAGGAAAAGGGCATTTTCCTTGCCGTGCAGTGCTGCGAGCATCTGAACCGCGCCCTCATTCTGGAGGAAGCGGCTGCCGAAAAATACGGCTATGAGATTGTCAATGTGAAGCCCCAGCCCAAGGCGGGAGGCTCCTTTGCCACCACCGCGTGGGAGCACTTTGAAAAGCCCGTGGCCGTGGAGCATATCCGCGCCAAGGCAGGCCTTGACATCGGCGGCACGCTGATCGGCATGCATCTGAAGGAGGTGGCGGTGCCTGTCCGTCTGAGCATCAAGCAGATCGGCGAAGCCAATATCCTCTGCGCCCGTACCCGCCCCAGGTTTATCGGCGGCGAACGCGCCCACTACTGCGACGAACTGAAATAACAGAAGTCAGCCCCGAAGCCGCATCGGCTTCGGGGCTTCTGCATAATGTTCCCGTTAATCAAAATCGGATGCTGCGTGAATTGAATCTCTTCACGGGCTGTGGTAGAATGAAGAAAATACCAATGGAAAGGGACGATCCTATGCTGTTTGAGCAATACATCAATACCGTGGATCAGGTGGCAGAGCAGGCCTGCGCCATTTCCGATGCCCTTTGGGATCATACGGAACTGGCCTATGAAGAGTTTGCCGCCGTGGAAATGATCACGAAGCTGCTGGAGGAGCATGGCTTTACCATTACCCGCAACATTGCCGGCATCCCCACCGCCTTTACCGCCACCTATGGCAGCGGCAAGCCCGCCATCGGCGTACAGGCGGAATATGACGGTCTCGACGGCATCAGCCAGGAGGGCTTCTGCCCCGAACGCAAAGAACGTCCCGGTGTGACCAAGGGTCACGGCTGCGGCCACAATCTGTTCGCGGGCGGCTCCGTTGCCGCGGTGCTGGCCATTCAGTCCTATATCAAGGAAAAAGGGCAGGGCAGCGTTACGCTCTTCGGCTGCCCCGCGGAGGAAGGCGGCGCCGGTAAGGTCTATATGGCGCGTGCCGGCGTTTATCATGATGTCGATGCCGTGGTCAGCTGGCATCCCGAAAAAATGTATATGGTTCGAACTCGTCCCTCTCTGGCCAATATCTGCGTCAACTTCTCCTTTGAGGGCATCGCGGCCCATGCCGGCGGTGCGCCCCACAAGGGCAGAAGCGCGCTGGATGCCTGCGAGCTGATGAACGTGGGCGTGCAGTTCCTTCGTGAGCATATGGATCTCACCAGCCGCGTGCATTATGCCTTCCTGGATGTGGGCGGCACCGCGCCCAATCTGGTGCAGCCGCATGCCACGGTGCAGTATCTGATCCGCGCCGTGGATTCCGAAAGCGTCCGGGAGCTGTATGAGCGGGTGCATCGCATCGCGCAGGGCGCCGCCCTGATGACGGATACCACCATGACCTGCGATTTCCATTCCGCCTATTCCAACCTCATCACCATCCCCACCCTGCAGGCCACCGCCAACGAGGCCATGCATGATATCCCGCTGCCCGTTCCCACGGAAGAGGATCTGGCCTTTGCCGCCGAGATCCAAAAGACGATGAAGCTGACAGCGGCGGAAAAGGCCATGCCGCCTTACGCGCTGAAGGTGCTGGATCCCGCGCCTCCCGTAGCCCACGGCGGCTCTACCGACACGGCGGATGTCAGCTGGAATGTGCCCACCGTGCAGCTGCATATCGGCAACTGGGTGGTCGGCACGCCCGGCCACAGCTGGCAGTCCTGCTCCCAGTGCCGCGCGCCCTATGCCAAGCGCTCCATGCTCTATGCGGGCAAGGCCGTGGCAGGCACCGCCATCCGTCTGATGGAGGATCCCGCCCTGCTGGCACAGGCCAGAAAGGAATTCGAGGCTCAGACCCCCGGCGGCTATATCTGCCCCATCCCCGATGACGTCCTGCCTCCTCCTCTGCGTAAATAACGAGCACCGCCCGGAACGGA
>JAFSHY010000085.1 GCA_017440065.1 Oscillospiraceae bacterium
ATTTTTTTCATGGTCTTTTCCTCCGGAAGATCACGATCAGCAGGATCAGCGCCGCGACGATGATCCCCACCAGCAGGATCAGCGAGACGGTATCCAGAAGCTGCTGCGTGGCGTCAGCGGGCAGGGTCTCTTCCACGGTGACCTGTTCCACGATGGCTTGCTGCAGGGTCTGATCCTCTTCGTCATAGCGATACCAGCGGCTTTCGCCGGTGTGATCCTGAAGATATACATAATAGATGCCCTCGGTCTCAGAGGCATAGAGCAGGCGGGTCATCCCATCGGGGAAAACCACCTCCCGCTGGGGAACATCCCGCAGTTCGGGCTGCTGAGGGTAGGAATAGAGGGTGTGCTGCTGGGCCGTGCGGTATTCGGTCAGTTGTCCGCTGCCTGTGGCCCATAGCCAAAGCTGCCCCTGTTCGTCGCCCAGCAGGCGATAACCCTCGGGGAGCGTTTTTTCCATGAGGATATATTTTTTGTTTTCAATGACGATGGTGTTCTGCCCCTCGGGGATGTGGACATCCGCTGGTTTCTGCGAGGGAGTCGGCTGGATGAGTTCCTCCGGCGCGGCGGATGCTTCGGGGTCCGGAGTGACCGCGGGGGCCTCTGTGATCTCGATCTCGGCGCTGCCTGCGGGATTGCCGATGCGCTTGCCTGTGGCAGAGGAGATCAGCTCGGCGCGGGTGATGTCCAGATCAGCCTTGCCGGTCTTTTTCGCCCGGAAGGTGAGCGAATAGGTGACTTCGTCGCCGTGGGGGGTGTCGCTGATGCTGCCGGCGCCCTTTTCTGCGTGAATGATGTTGCTGTCCGCAACAAAGGTCAGCAGGTCATCGTCATAGGTGAAATCCGCCTGCAGCGTGCTGAATTCCTCCGAGGCTTTGAAGGTCAGCAGCACGGAAAAGGTCTCTCCGGCATAGGCCTCGGTTTCCCCGGAAAAGGAAAGGCGTGCCGAACTTGCCGCAAAGGATGCGGCAGGCAAGACAAGCATCATCATACATAACAATATTGCAGTAAAGACTCTTTTCATAAGTCCTCCTTACTGACCGATGGTGGCCGCGCCCAGGAGATGTTTCTGGATACGCAGCAGATCGGCGATGTCCACCTTTCCGTCTTTGGTCACGTCTGCCGCTTCCAGGCAGGCGCCCTCGAGGGTGATCATGCCCAGGAGGTGTTTCTGCTGACGGAGCAGGTCTGTGAGGGCGATCTCTCCGTCAGAGTTCAGGTCGCCGTAGATCACGACGGGATAGGTCTTTCCGGCGGCGTCTTTCACTATGTCGCCCGTGAGGAGCTTGCCGGAGGTTTTGCTGCTGCCGTCGCTGCTGCAGAGGGAATATCCGCCGCCCAGCGCTTTCAGCAATACAGATGCGTCTGTGCCGGGGGTGATGCCCGTTACGAAAGATGCACCGATGGTCACGGAAGAATCCGCGCCCCAGTTGCCTGTGGCGATGGTGGTCAGCGTGGTGCCGGGGTAATAGAATTCCAAAATCTCGCTGTGGACCATGCCGTGTTCCTTGGCCATGTTTTTCGCGCCCATCTGGCTCATGCCGATGC
>JAFSHY010000086.1 GCA_017440065.1 Oscillospiraceae bacterium
AGGTCAGGCTGCCGGGCTGGCGGAAGTCCACGGTGATGACATTGCGAAGGAGGGGCAGGCGCTTGCAGTGCAGCGGCTGACCGGCCTTGTTCTTCGCGATCTCGGGGCAGATCTCATTGATGATCCTGCGGTAGTTGGAATCCAGCGCGGATTCGATCATGACCAGCGTATGGGTATCGGACTGGCGCAGCAGATACTCCGCTTCATGGATCTTATAGGCGGTATTGACCGTGACCAGCACGGCGCCGATCTTGGTGGTGGCCCAGAAGGTGATATACCACGCGGGCACATTGGTAGCCCAGATGGCGACTTTCATGCCGGGACGGACACCCATGGAGACCAGCGCGCGGGCAAAATGATCCACATCCTCGCGGAATTCTTCGTAGGTTCTGGTATAATCCAGCGTGGTGTACTTAAAGGCATACTGATCGGGGAATTCCTCGACCATGCGGTCCAGCACCTGCGGGAAGGTCAGATCGATCAGATCGTTCTTCTTCCAGACATACTGACCGGAACCGTCGTGGTTATAATAAAGAGACTTTTTGCGGGTGCGGGGATTGTCAAACCGGTTCATGTAGTTGACAAAATGAGGGAAGATGATTTCCCGATCCTGCAGTTCCTCCATCCATTCGGGCTTCCATTCCAGGGAAATAAAGCCGTCATAGTTGATGGAGGACAGGGCGCGCATCATATCCGCCACGGGCAGATTGCCTTCGCCGATGAGGTTATAGGTATCCTTGTCATCGGAGTCACGCAGGTGAACATGCTTGACATAGGTGCCGAGGTTCTTGATGGTGGCATCGGCCCTTTCGCCGAAATCGCGGTAGGGATGGTGCATATCCCACAGGGCGCCCAGCCAGTCGCTGGCAAAGCTTTCCAGCATGGCGCGCAGACGGGCGGTATCGGCATAGATGCCGCTGGTCTTCAGCAGCAGGCAGACACCCAGTTCCTCTGCCATCTCCAAAACGGCAGCAAGGTTATCACGCACCTGCTCTTCCCTGTCCTGCAGGGCGCAGGCCACCACATAGGGTACCTGCATATCCTTCGCAGTTTCCATCACGCGGCGGAGCGGGACGAGGCAGCCATCGCCGAGAGAGAGATCGAGAGAGGTATCAAAGCAGGGGATCTTCAGGCGCAGGTCCCGAAGCTGGCGCACCGTGGCGGCGATCTTATGCTTGTGGAACGGGCCGCCGCGGTCCGTCATTTCCGGGAATTTGAAGAGATTATAAATCTCGATACCGGTAAACTTCATATCGAGGGCGGCATCGATCATTTCCTCCCAGGAGAGATCGCCCCAGCCGCGGGTAGAAAAGGAGAGATTCATACGGTTTCCTCCTCATAGACGATTTTATTGAGCGCGTTGATATAAGCGCGGATGCCGGCGCCGACGATATCGGTGGAGATGCCGCGGCCGGAATAGACCTTGCCGCCGGAGCGGAGTTTGACTACGGTCTGGCCCATGGCCTCGCGGCCTTCGGTCACGGCCTGGATCTGGAAGTCATCCAGTTCGTAATGCTGCCCCGTGATCTGCTCCACCGCCAAAAAAGCGGCATCAATGGGACCGTCACCGATGGAAACGCCTTCCAGCACCTTATCCTGCTTATGCAGCTTCAGATGGGCGGTGGCGGAAATGGTATTGCCGGAGGTGACCACATAGCTTTCCAGCACATAGGTGGGCGGCACCTGCATGGCAGCGGAAGCTACGATGGCATCCAGTTCGCGGGCGGTGACCCGCTCCTTCTTTTCCGCGATGACCTTAAACGCCTCATAGACCTTGGCAGCATCCTCTTCGGAGAGGTCGTAGCCCAGCCGTTCCGCCACCTTGGTCACGGCAGCCACATCGTCATGACCGGTGAGATACACGCCGCCGTCATCCTCCTGCACCCCGTTGTCAAAGGGGGAATTCTTGCTTCTTCCGGTCTGGCAGAGCCATGCGATCTGACCCGTGATGCGCTTCATCTCCGTGGTGCGGACGGCGCAGCTGGCATTGTAGTATTCGCCCTTGGCGGAAAGTACCTTTGCCACATTGGGCAGGGAGACCGTGCTGACGGGATAGGCAGCGGCCTTGATCTCACCCGCGCCGTAGCGGACGGCGGCGATGGCGCAGGAATCGGCCATGGAGAGGCCGTCCGAGCAGGAAACGCCGAGGCAGACCTGTTTCAGTTCGGGAACACCTTCGTATAACGCACGGATAAAGGCGGTAAATTCATTGGGCAGCATGGCGCCGGCCGTATCGCAGACGGTGACGGTCTTCGCGCCGGCTTCGATGGCGGCGCGGATGATCTCATACAGGAAAGCGGGATCGCTTCTGGTGGCATCGTCCGCCACAAATTCCACATCTTCGCAGCAGGCGCGGCAGGCGGCGATGGTCTCGCAGACGGCTTTCTTCATGCCGTCCGGCTTTTTATGGAAGAGATACTCCATCTGAACGGGGCTGACGGGAGCACAGACCTGCAGACGGGGCTTTTTTGCCTCCTTCAGCGCATTCCATGTCAGCTGCACCGATTCTTCGTTCAGCGCCACAGGGACTGCCACGGTACTGTTCTTTACCGCGGCAGCCACAGACTTGACCCGCAGACTGTCGATCTTCGGCTGAACGATGGGTTCCAGCTCGATGACGGACAGGCTCAGCTTATCCAGCAGCTTGCTCAGCTCGATCTTTTCCTTAAAGGAAAGGGAGATCTCAGCGCCGGTCTGTTTCATGGTAATGTCACTGATTCGGATCTGGTTCATAACGGTTTCTCTCCTTCTTCGTGGTTGGGAATAAAAAAAGCCCTGAGGTCATCAAATGACCTCAGGGACGAAGATCTCTTCGCGGTACCACCCTGATTATCCTTCCATTAGGATCTCTCTTGGACTCCATTAAGCCCTCAGCCTGTAACGGGGCGACC
This sequence comes from Oscillospiraceae bacterium, assembly GCA_017440065.1. Lineage (GTDB taxonomy): Bacteria > Bacillota > Clostridia > Oscillospirales > Oscillospiraceae > RGIG3159. The sequence continues at coordinate 2,892 of JAFSHY010000086.1, forward strand.
GGGTTCCATTACTTGCCTGCGCGTTCACAGAACCGACTCGGGAAGCAGACTGCCATTCCCCCATCCGCATCGGCTCGCACCGTCCGCCGACTCTCTGAAGCCCTCCGGGAGAGGCATAATTCCGTCATAGTCTTTGTGGTTTTTCGTTGCAAATATTTAATCACAAAGAATCCCAAATGTCAATCCCAAAATTTCTCTGTTTACCGCGATAAACCGTCCGTCGGGATTCTGCCCATTGACCGCGGGAGCAAACGGTGTTAAAATTATGCAAGAATCTCATCTATATTGGAGGAAATTCCATGAAAAAGATCATTTCTCTGCTTTTGGCGATCCTGATGCTCTGCTCCATGCTGGCAGGCTGCAAAAAGAAAGCCTCCATTTCCGATGCGGCACTTGCCGCAAAGGAAGAGCTTGAGGCGGATGATGCCGAACCCGGCTCCATCGGCGATTACGATCCCGGCGAGGTCGAATCGGAAGCCCCTGCCATCGACACCGACCTGGGCGATATCTCCATCGGAGAATATAAGCCCGGTGAGATCGAAGCGGATGCCCCCGCGGTCGATGTTGACCTCGGAGATACCGGTATCGGCGAATACAAGCCCGGTGAGATCGATGCCGAGCTGCCTTCCTTCGATTTCGATCTCGATTTCGGCTCCATCGGTGAATACAACCCCGGCGAGATCGAAGCCATCGATCCTACCGAAAGCCTGATCGATTTTGAATTTGATATTCCCAGCTTCAGCTACAATCCCCCCGCCATCGAATCCATCGCGCCCGACCTCGACATCAGCTTCGAGATCCCCTCCTTTACCTACGAAGTGCCTCCCATCGAGGCTTCCGCTCCCAGCATCATGGAATTCGAATTCTCTGATGACATCTCCTATGTGAAGGGTCTGGAGGACGCGGGCATCACCCCCGGTGAATTCACCTTCGCCATTCCCGATATGGAATACGAGCTGGACATCGAGACCTTTGATCCCGAAGAATTCATCTTCTCCTCCATGGAAGGCCTTTCCACCAAGGAGCTAGAAACGCTGGAGGGCATTCCCGAAATGGAACTGATCCGCCTTGCGGAATACAAGGCCAGCCTGCTGGCAGACCTGAGCATTGCGTTCCAGACCTCCGGTCTCTCTGTCACGGTGGACAGTACCACCGGCGAAATCATGATCGACTCCGCCATCCTCTTCGGCTACAACGAGGACAGCGTTTCCGACCTCGGCAAGGCCATGCTGGACCGCTTCCTGCTGGTCTACACCTCCGTCATCTTCAGCGAAAAGTATGAAGGCTTCATCTCTGAGATCCTCGTGGAAGGCCACACCGACACCAGCGGCGACTATAACTACAATCTGAATCTCTCCCAGCGCCGTGCCGACAATGTGTCGAGCTACTGCACCGGCAGCAGCGCCATCTCCGATGACGCCCGCACCGCCCTCGGCCAGCTGCTGACCCCTGTGGGCCGTTCCTACGATCTGCCCGTCTATGACGCAAACGGCAATGTGGATATGGATGCATCCCGCCGTGTTTCCTTCCGTTTCCTCATCAATCCCGAATTCTGAGATCCCCTGCGGAGCAGCCATTTTGGCTGCTCCGCCTTGTTTTTTCCTGCAAAAAATCCTTGACATTTCCGGTTTGCTGTGCTAAAGTAAGCCCAACATTGATAAAGGCGTTGACGAAGACGGTCAGACAAAGAAACGCGCAGAGAGTCGGTGGGTGGTGTAAACCGACGGTTTTGAGTCTAAGTACCTATCACTTCCGAGCCGGAGACCCGAAAGACAACACCCAGTAGACGTCTCCCGTTTTTCCGCGTTAAGGAATAGGACTTATCGGAGTCTGAAGGGACGGCTACGGCCGTAATTTGAGTGGTACCGCGGGTATATTTACTCGTCTCAAGAAGGATCTTGAGACGGGTTTTTTGTTTTATCAAGAACAGGAGGAATCAACATGAGCAATCTGAACACTGTAACCAATCCGCTGCTGGACGTGGCGCTCCGAATTCGGGAAATGCGTGAGATCGTCGGCTACTCCATTGAGGAGATGGCGGAGAAAACAGAGATTTCTCTGGACCTCTACCGGGAATATGAAGGCGGTACCGCCGATCTTCCCTTTACCTTTATGCACAAGTGCGCCAAGATCTTCGGCCTTGAACTGACCGAACTGCTGGAAGGTCACAGCGCAAAGCTTTCCGGCTATACCGTTACCCGCAAGGGCAAGGGCATGGTCACCGCCAGCGAGGACGGCATCACCATTCAGGACATGGCCGCCATGTTCCGCCAGAAACTGGCTACCCCTTACTGGGTCACCTATGAATACAACGAAGAACTGCAGGACGAACCCATCCACACCACCACCCATGACGGTCAGGAATTTGACCTCGTTCTGAAGGGCTCCATGCGCATCCGCGTGGGCGAGCATGAGGAAGTCCTCCACGAGGGCGACAGCATCTTCTATAAGTCCTCCACGCCCCACGGCATGATCGCCATCGACGGCGCGGACTGCGTCTTCCTCTCCATGATCATGGCCAGCGACAAGCGCGATCAGGCCCTCAAGATCACCCCGCAGCGTCCCGTGAAGGAACAGACCGCCGAACAGCGCCTGCTCTGCAACGAATTCGTCTGGGGCACGGAAGACGAGAACGGCGCCATGACCGGCCTCAACTACGCCAACACCGACCGCTACAACTTCGCCTTTGATACCGTGGACGCCATCGCCCGCAAGTACCCCGAAAAGCTGGCCATGATCCACATTTCCAACGATATGACGGAGCGCCGCTTCACCTACAAGGACTTCAAGGACGCTTCCTCCCAGTGCGCCAACTACTTTAAGTCCCTCGGCATCAAGCGCGGCGACCGCGTCATGCTGGTGCTGAAGCGCCACATTGAATTCTGGTACTCCATCCTTGCGCTCCATAAATTGGGCGCCATCGCCATCCCCGCCACCAACCAGCTGATGGAGCACGATTTCACCTACCGCTTCGAGGCAGGCGGCGTCAGCGCCATCCTCTGCACCGCCGACGGCGATACCGCCCATCAGGTAGAGCTGGCAGAGCAGTCCTGCGGTCTCAAGCTGACCAAGATCCTTGTGGGCGGTCAGCGGGAAGGCTGGCACGACTTCAACGAAGAATACGGCCTCTTCAGCCGCCGCTATGTCCGCGCCGATGACGCGCCCTGCGGTGACGATCCCATGCTGATGCTCTTCACCTCCGGCACCACCGGCTATCCCAAGATGGCCATGCATTCCTACAAATATGCACTGGGCCACTACGTCACCGCCAAGTACTGGCACCTGTGTGAACGGGACGGCC
>JAFSHY010000087.1 GCA_017440065.1 Oscillospiraceae bacterium
GTAGGTATCAAACAGCGCTTCGATCCGGGCGTTTTCCTGCGGTTCCATCCTGCCCACCTCCTTTCCATTGCTCTCATACAGTAAGACGGGTTTTCCTGCCAAATATTACACCTTTAAAATAAAAAGACGAGCCTAAGCGAGTTCCGAATAAGAAAACATGGATTACGGGTCACAGACGTATGTCTGTGACCCGTAACTGTTTTCAGCCATTTGCCTGCGGATTTTTTCGCCGATTCAAGGCATTTTTTCGCAGCACTACTTGGTGTAATGCAAGGAAAAATAACGCAGAAGCGGCGGAAAAGACGGGGCAAGAGGTCTATGTTTTCTTATGAGAAGCGAGCAAAAGGCGGTCTATTTTATTTTTGAGTCTATTCTTTCCGTGAACGCCCGAATACCTCTGTTCTGCCGCGATCAGATCCGTCATCGCAGTTTCGATCAACCCCAAAAACCAAGAGCGCACTTGTCATTTCACACGTTACACAGTATAATAGGAGCAATTCCATCCTACGAATGCGAGGCATTGATTATGAAAAAACGCGTACTGTGCTATGGAGATTCCAACACCTGGGGCTTCATACCCGGAACCCGTCAGCGCTATCCCGAAGATGTTCGCTGGACCGGCATCTGCCAGCAGCTGCTGGGCGATGAGTATGTCATTCTGGAAGAAGGTCTCAGCGGCCGAACCACCGCGCTGGACGATCCCATCGAGCCGGATTACCTCAACGGTCTGAAGGGTCTCGGCTATTCGCTCAATACACACAAGCCCGTGGATCTTGTGGTGATCATGCTCGGAACCAACGACCTCAAGTACACCACTGCCAACATTGCCGCCAAGGGCGCTGCGGAGCTGGTGCGCCGTACCATGAAGGCAGATTCTTTCTTTGCAGCCAGCTCCCCTGTGCTTCGCAACGGCCCCCGTGTGCTTCTGGTCAGTCCCATCCGGATCCACGAAAACATTGCCGACGTACAGTGGACATCCTTCCCTCCCAATTCCGCTGCCGAAGCCGCAAGATTCCCTGCTTTGTACAAGCTGATCGCGGAGCAGACCGGCTGCCATTTCCTCGATGCCGCTGATTACGCGGAACCTTCCACCATAGACTGTCTTCATATGTCAGAGGAGAGCCATAAGAACCTCGCCCATGCCATGGCGGATGCCATCCGCTCGATCCTTGCCGATCTCTAATCCCCGATTATTCCATCTCAGGAGGTAATTCATATGCTGATCCGTCAGGCCGCTTTTGCGAAAAAAGGCACATTTCTGAAGGGAAATCTTCATTGCCATACCACCCTTTCCGACGGCAAGGGCACTCCCGCCGCCGTCATCCGTCAGTATGAAAACGCGGGCTATGATTTCCTTGCCATCACCGACCATCAGCGCTACAATTTCACCAATTATGAGGAAGGCTCCGACCTTCTGATCCTGCCCGGCATCGAGGAAGACCGTTTCCTGGACGGCGTGGGTATGCCCGTGCTGCACATCGTAGGCGTCGGCCCCGAGGAAGGCAACGGCTATACGGACGGTCAGCCCGTCCACTATCAGCGGGGCGGCAGCGCCTGTCAGTGTCAGGACATCATCGACAATGTCCGCGGCGCCGGCAATCTCGCCGTTCTCTGCCATCCCATGTGGAGCGGCAATGCCGTAGAAGAGATCAAGGCGCTCCATGATTTTCAGATGATCGAGGTCTGGAACACCGGCGCCGCCCTCGACTGGGGTACGGACAGCAACACCTACCATTGGGATGTGCTGCTGCACGAAGGCCGCCGCGTCTATGCTGTGGCCTCCGATGACGGCCACAACCTGCAGCAGAATTGCTTCGGCTGGGTGCGCGTCAATGCGGAAAAGAATGTGCCGTCCATTCTGAAGGCGCTGGAAAACGGCGAATTCTATGCTTCCTGCGGCCCCGAGATCTACGACTTCTTTATCGAGGACGGACAGGTCTGCATCAACTGCTCGCCCGTCAGCCAGATCATCCTGCGCAATTTCTCCTGCCCGCACCGTATGCTCCGCGGCGAAAACATGACCGGCGGACAGTTCCAGCTGCGTGACCTCTGCACCGACTACATCCGCGCCGAGATCGTGGACGCGCAGGGCAGACGGGCATGGACACAGCCTATTTTCTTTGATTGATGCTCCGATTTTTCTTGACTGGATATATATATAATATATATAATAGATGCAAATCAGAAAAAGGAGCGATGCTGAATGATGATCTGGAACAGAAAAAAACTGTTTGCGGATTCCTCCGCCGAAATGCTGGCCAAGTCCTGTGACGCGCTGAAGCAGGAAGGGATCCCCTATGAAGTCAAAACGACCACCTCTCACGGGCCCATCAGACGGCAGCTGGAGATGAAGAAAAATATTCAGCCCCGCAACTGGGCTGTGGACTATAAGGTTTACGGGGAAGAATTCACTCATGTCTATTATCTCTATGTTCACAGAACGGACTATGCACGGGCAAAATCGCTGCTTTCCATCTGAAAAAGCCAAGGAACCGCTCCCTTATTGAGGGAGCGGTTCCTTTCATTTGACAGGGATCGAGATCTTCGTGATATACTGCGAGGGATCACGGGCAGCGACCTCGTCGATGATGCCTTCCTTATAGCAATAGCCCCACGGCTCCAGTCCCTGCTCCTCCACGAAGCGAAGCAGGGTCTTCATGGCCTCCTCGGGTTGGCGGTAATCGCCCCGCAGGTGGATGACCGCGTAAGTCCCCGCGGGCTTTCGGTGGCAGGTTTCTGCCCCGCCTTCGGAAACCTTGGTAAAATAGCAGGCATAGCGGCCGAAGCGGCCTTCCGCCACATCCTCTGCGCGGATCATGGCGCCAAAGGGATGCCCCGACTGCAGCCCTTCCCGGGCAATGGCTGCGAGATGCCGCCGCAGCACCGCGGACGGATCCTTCTCCACGGGTTCGGAGCAGATGAGGATCTCCTCCCGTTCCTCCGCCAACGCGGGAATACCGCAGCGGATCTCCGCAGAGGTTTTCAGCAGCTCCCGCTTGGTTCTGATGATGCCGCGGATACGCTGCAGCCGCTGCAGTTCTTCATCGATGCGCTGCTCCTGCACGGTCAGCAGCGCTTCCAGCGCATCGGGCGAACGCTGCTCCAGATAGGCGCGGATCTCCGGAAGCGGCATACCGAGGGAGCGGAGCGTATCAATGATGCCGAACAGTTCATACTGCTGCCCGCTGTAGTAGCGATAGCCATTCTCATCCCGCCACGCGGGAAGAAACAGACCGATCTCCTCATAATGGATCAGCGTGCGCTTGGTCGTGCCGCAGATGCGGGCAAAATCCGCGGTTTTGATCCCTTCTTTCGATGCGTTCATGGCTGCCACCTCTTGACTATAACGTAACGTGATACTTTATGATAGCAAGAGATCAAAAACCTGTCAACAGGAAGGAGCATTCCCCATGCCTGCATTAAGCCGCCGCGTTTCCCTCTTTACCGATTCCGTCATCCGCCGCATGACCCGCATCAGCGATGAATACGGCGCCATCAATCTCTCTCAGGGCTTCCCCGATTTCGATCCCCCCAAGGCCATTCTCGACCGTCTGGCAGAGGTCGCCCACGAAGGCCCCCATCAGTATTCCATCACCTTCGGCGCGGACAACCTGCGCGAAGCCCTCGCCCGCAAGCACAGCAAGGCCATCGGCCGCACCGTTGACCCCGCGGAAGAGGTTCTGATCACCTGCGGCGGCACGGAGGCCATGATGAGCGCCATGATGACCGTCTGCAATCCCGGCGACAAGGTCGTGGTTTTCAGCCCCTTCTACGAAAACTACGGCGCGGATGCCATCCTTTCCGGCGCAGAGCCCATCTATGTGCCGCTGGTGCCGCCCGCCTTTGACTTTGACCGCGCCGTGCTGGAGGATGCCTTCCGTCAGGGCGCCAAGGCCATCATCGTCTGCAATCCCTCCAATCCCACCGGCAAGGTATTTACCCGCGAGGAGCTGGAGTTCATCGGCTCTCTTGCCGTGAAATACGATGCCTTCGTCATCACCGACGAGGTCTACGAGCATATCATCTTCCCGCCCTATACCCATGTGCATATGGCAGGACTGCCCGGTATGTACGACCGCACCATCACCTGCAATTCCCTTTCCAAGACCTATTCCATCACAGGCTGGCGCCTCGGCTATCTGATCGGGCCTGCGGAGGTGGTGGAAAACGCGAAAAAGGTGCACGATTTCCTGACCGTCGGCGCACCTGCACCGCTGCAGGAGGCCGCCTGCGTGGGCGTTAACTTCCCCGAAAGCTACTATGAAGAGCTTGCCGCCCTTTACGGCGAAAAGCGGGCCTATTTCTGCGGCGGTCTCGACAAGCTGGGACTCAAGCACACCACGCCCCAGGGCAGCTATTTCGTGATGCTGGATATCTCCGATTTCCTCGCACTGCCGCAGTTTTCCGGTTGGACGGATCTGCAGTTCTGCGAATGGATGATCCGCGAGATCGGTGTGGCCGCCGTTCCCGGCTCCAGCTTCTTCCGTGAGCCTGTGAACCATCTGATCCGTCTGCACTTTGCCCGCTGCAAGGAAACGCTGGATCTGGCGCTTTCCCGTCTGGCAAAGCTTTCCGCGCTGCTGAAATAAGAAGCCTGAACGGCAGCAGAACAGGATGCAGTTTCCGCTGCATCCTGTTTTTGTTAAAAAACCGTGATATTCCTTGACTTATTCTGAATTTTTATGTAAAAGAGTCTTTGGAACAAAATATTTTTGAAACCAATCTGAAATTCCTTCGTCTTATCTCATGGAAGGTCATGAAAATCAAAATTACTGTCCATAATGGGACATATCAAAGAAAGGAAACTTACCGAATGAAAAAGATCATTGCTATCCTGCTGGCAGCCATGATGCTGCTCTCCCTGCTGACCGCCTGCGGCAGCAAGAACGACACTCCCTCCCAGCTGCCCGAGGAAGCTCCCGAAGTCCCCGAAACGCCCGACGTCCCCGCGGAAGATCCCACCATCGATCAGCCTGCCGCCATGCCCGAGGATCCCACCATGGATCAGCCCGCTGAAATGCCCGAAATGCCCGAGATGCCCGATGTCACTCCCGACGTTCCCACCGAGGAACCCGCCCTTGACGAAGGCCTGCTGAACATTGTTACCGGCATCTACGGCATCACCGCTCCCGAATTCCCCGTCATGGAGATCCCCGTGGACATGAACGATTCCGACGCTCTGTTCTACTACACCGGCCTCACCGATGCTTCCCTGATCACCGGCGCTGTGGTTTCCGAAGCCGCCATGGGCAGCCAGGCTTATTCTCTGGTTCTCGTCCGTGCCGCCGATGCCTCCAAGGTCGCCGAGATCGCTGAAATGATGGAGCAGAACATCGACACCCGCAAGTGGATCTGCGTGGAAGCCGATGACGTCCGCTGCGTTGCCGCAGGCGACATCGTCATGTTCATCATGGTCGACTCCGAATATGCCTCCGTGATCACCGCTGACGGTGTTGTGGATGCATTTGTTCAGGCTTCCGGTCTGGATCTGGACATCGAATAAGAAAAAGAGAGGAGAAAACCGAATATGCTGTTCTCCTCTATCCCCTTCCTGTATTACTTTTTGCCCGTAACGGTACTGCTCTATTGGGCAGTACCGAAGCGGGCAAAAAATGCATCTCTGCTGCTTTGCAGTCTGTTCTTTTACGGGTGGGGAGAACCCAAATATCTGCTTCTGATGGCGCTGACCATCCTGTGGGGCTATCTTTCCGGTCTTCTGCTGGAAAGGAAGCCCACCAAGTGGGCTATGCTGCTGTCCGCTGCCGCTCCCATCGCCGCCCTATTGTACTTTAAATATACCGACTTTTTCCTCGGTATGTTTTCTCTTCCCCTGCAGCATATTGCGCTGCCCATCGGCATCAGCTTCTATACGTTCCAGATCCTCAGCTATCTGGCGGATGTCTACCGCAAGGATGCCAAAGCGCAGAAGAATTTCATCAACTTTGCCGCCTACGTTTCCCTCTTCCCGCAGCTGGTGGCAGGCCCCATCGTCCGCTATCAGACCATTGCGGATGAACTGGACTCCCGCTCCGTATCGCAGGAAGATGTGATTTACGGCATCCAGCGCTTCCTCATCGGCCTCGGCAAAAAGGTGCTGATCGCCAATGTGCTGGGCGAGCTGACCGCCGCCTACCGTGCCGCCGTAGAGCCTTCCGTCCTGTTCGCGTGGCTCTATGCCGTTGCCTATGCCATGCAGATCTATTTTGACTTCTCCGGCTACAGCGATATGGCCATCGGTCTCGGTCGGGTCTTTGGCTTCCACTTCCTGGAGAACTTCAATTATCCCTTCCTTTCTGCCTCCGCGACGGAATTCTGGCGCCGCTGGCATATGTCCCTCGGCACATGGTTCCGCGACTACGTCTACATCCCGCTGGGCGGCAGCCGCTGCAGCCGCATCAAGTGGCTGCGGAACATCCTCGTAGTTTGGGCGCTGACCGGCTTCTGGCACGGTGCGGCCTGGAACTTTATCCTTTGGGGTCTGCTGTTTGCCGCTCTGCTGCTGATGGAAAAGTATGTGAAGCTGCCGAAGGGTATTTCCCATGTCTATCTGCTGCTGGTGGTGATCTTCAGCTTTGTGCTGTTCGGCGCAAGCGACCTTCGGCAGTTCGGCGCGGACTTTGCCGCATTGCTGGGTCTCCGCGGTCTTCCCGCCGCGTCCACGGAATCGCTCTACTATCTGCGCAGCTTTGCCGTTCCGCTGCTGGTGGGCATCCTCGGCAGCACGCCGCTGCCCAAACAGCTGGCAGGCAAGCTGGAAAACAAGCTGCCCGTACCCGCATGGAACATCCTGCGGACGACTGCGCTGCTCATTCTGCTGGTGCTCTGCACAGCCTATCTGGCAGACGGTTCCTTCAACCCCTTCCTGTACTTCAGATTCTAAGGAGGTGCAGCGATGAAAAAGAAATTCAATCCCGTGCTTCTGATTGCCGTGCTGTGGCTGGCCGTTTCCGTATTCTGCTGGCTCAAGCCCGCGCAGGAGATCTCCGATTCCGAACGGCGCAAACTGGATCAGTTCCCCAAGCTCACGTTCTCCTCCGCGATGAACGGCGGCTTTATGGAAAAGTTTGAATCCGCTTCCACCGATCAGTTCCCGCTGCGCGAAGGCCTGCGGAAGCTGAAGGCCGCCTTCTCCACCGATGTTTATCTGCAGCTGGATAACCATGATATCATCTCTTATGAGGGCAGCCTTGAAAAGCTGAACGGCCCTGTGAGCGAAACAAGCCTGCAAAAGGCGCAGGATAAGCTGCAGAGCCTGCATACCAAGCTTTTCCCCGATTCCAAAGTCTATTTCGCCATCGTTCCGGAAAAGGGCTATTATATCCCCGAAAGCGCCGGCTATCCGCTGACGGACTATGCCGAGATCCTCAAGCTGGAACTGCCCTTTGCGGAAAAGATCGATCTGAGCGGTACGCTGACGCTTGACAGCTATTATCTGACCGATTCCCATTGGCGGCAGGAAACGATAACGGAAACCGCGGCGCAGCTGGCAGCGGCCATGGGCGTGACCCTTTCCGCTGACTATACGGCAGAAACCGTCAAGGAGGATTTCCTCGGTGTCTATGCAGGCCAGTCCGGTCAGCCTGTCCGCGCGGAATCCATCACGATCCTCCGCAACGACATTCTGGATGGCTGCACCGTCTACAATCACGAAACCGGCAGGACCAACGGTCTTTACGACCTTGAAGCCCTCGGCAACCGCGATCCTTACGACGTCTATCTTTCCGGCGCCGTGCCGCTGCTGGACATTGAAAATCCCAATGCCACAACGGACAAAGAGCTGGTCGTCTTCCGCGATTCCTTCGGCTCCAGCATCATTCCGCTGCTCTGCGAGGCTTACCGCCATGTGACCGTGGTGGACATCCGCTATATCCAGTCCATTGCCCTTCCCAACTTTGTGGATTTCCACGGACAGGATGTGCTGCTTCTCTACAGTACGGGCGTTCTGAACAACAGTACCATGCTCCGATAACCGCAAAAAAGCTCCGATTTCCGTAGAAATCGGAGCTTTTGTTTATTTCTGCGCAGCAGGCTGATTGAACGCGATGTCATCGAAATTGATGATCACATGGTATTCCATATCCTCCTCGGACTGCACGCCCGCCGTGATCGTTTCCTTCAGCTCCGCGTGCTTGCCGTGCAGCTCATAGGGCGTTGCCAGATCAAAGATGAGATTTGTATGCCGCTGACCCGCCACCATGCGGAAATCATGGACGGACAGCCGCGGATCGATACCCGTTGCCACCATCTGCACTTTTTCCTTCATGCGGTTCAGCAGCTCGTCATCCGTTACGATGGGATCATAATGGATCGTGAGCAGCACATGATGGTGCTTCATGCAGTCCCGTTCCAGCTGATCGATCAGCTCATGGGCAACCAGCACGTCGGTGCGGCTGTCGATCTCCGCGTGGGCGGTGGCGAACTGTCTGCCGGGGCCGTAATCGTGGATCATCACATCATGGACGCCCAGCACCGTGGGATGCGCCAAAAGGTCGGAGGAGATGGTCTCCACCAGCGTTTCATCGGGCGCAGCACCCAGCAGCGGATCGATGGTCTCGCGGGCGATCTGAATGCCCGACCAGAGAATGAAGAGCGCCACTGCAGCGCCGATCCAGCCGTCGATCTGCACATTGGCCCAATGGCCGATGAGACAGGAGAGCAGCACCGCCGCCGTTGCGATCACATCGTTGCGGCTGTCCATGCCCGCGGCTTCCACGGCTTTGGAGCGGATCTGCCGCCCCAAACGGATATTGAAGGAGGCCAGCAGCAGCTTCAGCAGGATAGAAAGCACCAGCACGATCACCAGCGCCGCGGAGACCTCCACAGGCTCGGGATGCAGGATCTTCTGCACGGAGCTTTTCATCAGCTCCACACCGATCAGAAGGATCAGCGCTGCCAGGATCAGACCGGAAAAATACTCCATTCTGGCATGGCCGTAGGGATGCTCCTCATCCGCGGGACGGGATGCCAGACGGAAGCCCAGCAGCGTGACCAGCGAACCGGAAGCATCGGAAAGGTTGTTGACCGCATCGGCCGTGATGGATACGGAACCGGAGATCACGCCGATGGTGAGCTTGGAGAGAAACAGCAGCAGATTGCAGAAAATGCCGGCAATGCCGCTGAACTTTCCGCAGGCCGCCCGAACAGACGGCTCTTCTGTATGGGGATAGCCTTTCACAAAAAGGCGCAGGATCAATTGGTACATGGAATTCACCTCCCGCTGATGATAGCACATTTTTTCAGCGGAAGCAATCGGGATTCGGCAAAAACAAATGTCCGACCGGAAAACCGGTTGTAATCTAATTCATCCGGAAGCGTTTCGCTTGTGCTTGACAATAGAAACCAAGTCGGTTGCACTACAGAAAGACCGCTGCGTTTAGTAGGTGACGCGGGCAATTGTAGCCCGCCGCGCCGAACCACGTTAGTGGTTTTTTTGTGTCCGGCCAGATTAGAGTTTATAACTCTAAAAACCAATATCGTCACATTTTTTATGCTATTCTTTTCAGAAGATGATCCCAAAGCCCTGATCGCCTCCATGCATGATATGGTTCCGGCTGCAGGCTGATATTGGTCATCGAGAAAACGAAAGATTCATTAAGAGGTGATATCATGACACAAAGACAATGCAAAGAATGCCGCTATTATCTGCGGCATTACACATTTGACAATCGCAGAATATTCCGTATTCATTGCGGACACTGCACGCGGGATCGTATCAAAAGGAAACTTCCCGATGCCGCAGCCTGTGAATACTTCATGGAAGGTCTTCCGCAAGAGGAAGCATTTCCCACTAAAGAATACCTCAGTAAGGAATTGCTGCTATATTTGCTGAATCTGGAGCTGCTGCCCGAGATCAAAGACTACGAACAGGATTGACAGACCCAAAGAAATGCCGCCGCACTTCTACACGGTTCACGATTACTTATTACTCTCCAAAAATCGACCTCGTTTTAGTGAAGAGTGAATCGTGAAAAGGTAATCAGTAAAAATCGACATTCTTCGAAAGAAGAATGTCGACATTCATATGTACAAACGAAATCAATATTTCATTCCTAATTATTCTTGGCAGTGTTAATGGAGGCGATCAAGATTCGCTTTATCTCAAGGCAGTCGTTTAACAAAGCAGCGCCCATATCTGCGGTAATATACTCAGACATAACCAAAAGCTTGAGCCAATACTCCGTTTCCGCCGTTTCCTTTAGAGCAATATGCAGCTTAGAGATAAAATCTGCCTTGCTCTGACCGTAGTTTGCTTCATTAATATTTGCACCGATGCTGGTACCGCTGCGAACGATTTGCTTTGAAATGACAGTTTCCTTTTTATCTTTCATCAGATAACGGTGCAGTTTTATAATCCGAGCCGCAAACGAAATGGATTTATCTGTCAACGCATTTTCTTTCATGCAAACATCACCTCAATTGGGTGGTTTTACTTTACCATAGATAGAAAAGAAATGCAACATTTCACGCTTTCCGCGCAGCAGAAACCGCAATTATTCACTATTCATTATTCATCATTCATTTTGCATTAAGAAAAGCTGCATAGATAAATGAATCGTGAATAATGAATGTTGAAGAATGAAAAATACAAAAAGAAAAAGCCGCAACTTTCGTTGCAGCTTTTCTTTTTGGCAGGGGATGAGGGATGATGCCGCTGCGGCAAAGCCTTGCGTCATCCGTCCTTGCAGCATAGCTGCTGCGGACTTCGCGGCGGACAACAGTCCACCGGACTGTTTTCTTCACGCCGCTCACCCTCATTTGAAACTGTAAAAGCATTGTTATTACTGGGTTTTGAGAGTTTGTCGTCATTTTCATCGTCATTTTTATCCCATATCGCCATTTTATAA
>JAFSHY010000088.1 GCA_017440065.1 Oscillospiraceae bacterium
ACGAAGAGCTGATCAAGCAGCTGTTCACCCGCAAATATATGTGGGCCACTCACGTTTGGAATATGTTCGACTTCGGCGCCGACTCCCGCAATGAAGGCGGCGAAAACGGCCAGAACCACAAGGGCCTCATGACCTTTGACCGTAAGTATAAGAAGGATTCCTTCTATGCCTACAAGGCATGGCTGACCGACGATCCCTTCGTCCATCTCTGCGGCAAGCGTTATGTTGACCGCGTGGAGGATGTAACCAGGGTCACCGTCTACTCCAACCTGCCCAAGGTGGAACTGTTCGCCAACGGACAGAGCCTCGGTGTGAAGGAAGCTCCCGATCACTTCTTCTACTTTGACGTTCCCAATGCCGGTACCACCCATCTGGTGGCTGTGGCCGATGACTGCCGTGACGAAAGCGTCATCAACAAGGTGGAGGTCTTTAACGAGGCCTACCGTCTGAAGGAAAAGACCGCCATCCTCAACAGGTTCGACATCACCGAGGTAGAGGGTCATCTTTCCCTCAACAGCAAGATGAGCGAAGTCGTGGCAACCCCGCAGGGCGCGCAGCTGATGGGCGGCCTGATGGCCAAGGTCATGGGCGCCATGGGCGGCGAGGAAGGCGGCACCCCCAAGGCCATGGGCTTTGAGATCAACGCCTCCATGATGCAGATGATGGGCGGCTTCACGCTCGTCCGTCTGGTCGGTATGCTGGGCATGACCGGCTTCAAGCCCACGAAAGAAGAACTGCTGGGCCTCAACGCCATGCTGAATCAGATTCCCAAGGCCTGATCCCTTTCATCAACAAAAACGGTGCATCCGAACGGATGCACCGTTTTTTGCATATTTCTTTCCTCTCTGCCCAAACTAAGGCGGAGGTGAATCATCCTTGCTCATTGCCTATCTGCGTTCCATTCTGCTCTATCTCGCCCTGCTTGTCACCGTCCGTCTGATGGGTAAGCGGCAGCTGGGCGAAATGGAACCCTCCGAATTCGTGGTCTCCATGCTGCTGGCAAACTTAGCCACCATTCCCATGCAGGATCCCGCCCTGCCTCTGTCCGCAGGACTTGTGCCCATTCTGACGGTGCTGGCGCTGGAGCTGATCCTTTCGTGGCTCAGCCTGCGTTCCATCCGCATCCGCAAGCTGCTCTGCGGGAAGCCCGTGATCCTCATTGAGGACGGCAGACTACTGCAGCGGAATCTCAAGGCCGCCCGCGTGACGCTGGACGAACTGACGGAGCTGCTGCGGGAACAGGGAATCCTGAAGCTTTCCAGCGTCAAATATGCCATACTGGAAACGAACGGGCAGGTCAGCGCCATTCTCCATGCCGCCGACCGTCCGCCCACCTGCCGCGATTGCGGCATTGCCGCAGAGGAAGAGTATCTGCCCTGTACGCTGATCTCCGACGGGAAGCTGCTGCACACCAATCTGCGCATCTCCGGACGGGACGAACGCTGGCTGGAGCAGGAGCTGCACCGCCGCGGCTGCGCCGTTTCCGATGTGATGCTGCTGACCGTGGATCGCAGCGGTTCGGTCTGCTTTATCCGAAAGGAGGATACCCCATGAAATATCTGATGCTGGGGCTGGGGCTGATGGCGCTGCTGCTGGGCAGCAGCCTTTTTGTTCTGTGGCGCACCGCCTGCTGTCTGGACGAAGTCGCCGCTCCGCTCCATACCGTTCAGGCTTTGCTGGAAGAAGAGGATTACGAATCGATCCTCGCGCTGACCGAGGAGAGTCAAAGCCTGTGGGAATCCCACCGCGGCTACTTCTGCAGCATCTTCAGCCATGCGGAGCTGGAGGATATCGATCAGGGCTATGCCTCGCTGATTGCCTATGCCGAGCAGGAGGAACTGGCAGAGCTGCGGGATGCCCACCGGCGCCTGCTGGAGCGGATGGAGCATCTGCGCCGCATGGACCTGCCGTACTATTATAACATCCTCACGGGATTCTTCCGCCTCTGTTTCGATCCGTAAGGCACTTTTGATCTCCGTTTCAGGTATATTCAGCTTCCAGGCATTTCCCGCAGCGCATCCATCGCCATCTCCGGCGGCGTGATCCAGATATCTCTGTCCCACGAGGTCACCGTACCGTCCGGCCCGACCGTCGGGATCTTTCGCTGCGTGATGGAATAGGAATCGTAGGTATAGATCACGGTGCCGCCGTCATCGAGATCAGCCCGGGCGCATTCGCCGTTGATGGCATCCAGCTTGGCCCGCAGCAGGATCTCCTCCATGGTGACATTGCCATGCTCCAGCGCGACGGGCAGTTCCTTTACCTGTCCGCCAAAATTGACCCGGATCTCAGAAAAACCCATCGACCAAATATCACAGTTTTCCTCCGAACGGATCAAACACGGTTCTGCCTCACCGGGATCGCAAAACAGCACACGCTGCTTCAGTGGCAAACCGGCTTCCGCACGGAGGCTTTCGGCGCTTGCACTCCGCGGAACGGAGCAGAACGCGATCCAGATTCCCTCTTCCCCGTAAGGCTCTGCTTCCGCATGGCGATGGACGCGGAAGCACAGCTCCGATCCTTCCGGATCATAGCTGACAAGATGCTGCACGGAAAGATCGTCCCGGATACAGACCATATAGGTGCGGTACTGGTCAAACCAGCCGTCAATACTGCCATAGTATGCCAAGGTCTCCTCCAGAGAAGTGGCTTCTCCGTACGAAACATCTATGGGCGTTACGGCGCTGAAATCCTCCCGAAAGGCTTGCAGATCCGCCAAAGAATCCAGCGCGATCACGGGATAGTCCCCCGCCGCTTCCGAACGCGCCTGCAGATCGCTCCACGCAGATTCATGCATCGGCAGCCAGGTCAAATGGCTGTTATACGGCATATGATTGCCTTGCCCGTCCGGCAAAGCATCGTTCCATTGAAACCGAAGGGTGGTCAGGATCTCCTCCATTCTCTCATCGGAAATGGGGATGTCATAGCTTATCCCGTTCTTCTGTGCCACCAGCCTTCCGCCCTCCTCCAGCTCCAGCACCGTGCTGCCCAGCTTTACCCGGAGCAGGATCGGTTCCTCGGCAGGCTCCGCTTTGGGAAATACCACATTCTCAAACAGATAAAGGAATTCCCGATTGGGCCATCTGCCTCGTGGCAGCTCGCAGGCAGCCACTTCCCGCCCATTTTCTACGCCCATGCGCAGCAGCATATCGCCATAGACGGTGATGACCGGCTTTTCCGTTCCCGATACCTTTAATGTATAGGTCTGCTCATGCTGCGGCAGTGTTCCGATGGAAAACTCCGCATAAAAGGTCTGATGGTCAAAGGTGCGGGAAATGCCGTTATCCTCTTTTAACTTGGAAAACTGCTTGCCTATGCGATAGGTGCCTTCCGGCAGTTCGCCGTAGAGCCATTCCCAGCCGAAGGTCCATTCCTTTGTTCCGCCGGGGATCAGCGAAACTTCCAGCGCCGGTTCGAGCACCTCACCCTCGATGATCCGCTGCGGCTCTTCCCAGGCAGTTCCATTCCATCGCTCCACGCAGAGATAGCCCGGGCCGGTGAAGGGCATATCCTCCGAAGCCTCACCCTCATAGGTGCATTGGACAGTGACGGAAGTGGATGACCAGCTTGCCGCCTTCAGGGAAATGCCCCAATCGTCTTCCGGTTGTTCCGCGTTGGGGCGGTGCGCCAGCACCAGTTCCGTCAGCCACTCCAGTTGCTGCCCCGTAAGATCAAAATCATAGTCCTTGCCTGCGGTTCGCAGGGTGGCATCGCCGAATTCCGATACGATGATGGTATAATCCTCCGTCTTGACCGTGACCATGCTGAAGCCCGCCCAAGGCGCTTCAACCGGCTTCACAGTTCTGCCGTGGAACAGCGATATCACGAGTTCCCGCTCTTCCTCCGTCAGCTCCACCTGCAGATCATTGCCGCCGTAAGGATCCACGCCGTCCCAAATCCGAAAGGTCAGAGTTTCCGCGTCCTTCAGATCGATCCGATGCCTGCCTCCGCAGGCGCAAAGCCACAGGCAGAGCAGCAGCAATAATAACGCTCCGACCCGCTTCATCACGCATTTCCCCTTTCCTGTTTTTTCCATTCTACCATATAAGACGGATTCACAGCAGAACTGTTGCGAAAAAAGCCTGCTTTCGCAGGCTTTTTTCATCAACCGATACCATATTCCTTCGCGGCGACCCCATAGGGATAATCAAACACAGGCGAATATTGATACGTCATATTCTGCTGCCAGCGCAGAACCTCTATTTCCGCGGCAAGGCCCGTATTCTGATCCGTTTCGTAGCGGGTCACGCTGTTTTCATCGCCCTCGCGGTACCAGTGGAACATCCGCTCCGCAGCGAGATAGCCGTCAAGATTCAAAAATCTCCACACAGTACAGTCTTCCGACCATTCGGTCAAACCTTCCACCCAAAAACCGTTTTGGCTGAGGAACATCCAGCTGTCCGGCTCCCATGTATTTTTGTAACAAAGCAGGACATGATCAGGTGTTCGAAATCCGATTCTGACCCAATCCTCTGCCGTCATCTGCCACGGGCAGGTGCCATACATCCGCTCCGAGACCGCGTTGCGGCTCAGTGGGATCTCATACTTGCCCGCAGCCTCGGAGGGTGTCAGCGAGCAGACCACGCCGTCCTCAATGGTGCAGACGGTCATATCCCAGACCTGCGCGCCATAGGAATAGAGGATCAGCTCCGGAACACCGTTGAAATCAAGGTCGGCTAAATCAAGATAATCGTAAGGCTCCCGCGCAGAGGGATCATGGGGCGGAAGCTGCTCCCGCAAAAATGCCAGGTACTGATCCGCCGCCCCGTTCCATTCCGGTGTACTCACCTGATACTGACCGAATTCATACAGTCCGCTATAGCTTTCATAAGCGAGCTGCGCAAAGCGCTCCCATTCCGCGTCGGACAGATAAAATGTCCCGCCCTGTGTGCCGTCCAGCACGTAGGCCACATTGTCCCGAATCGTCATGCTCCAATCGCCGCAGACAAATTTCATCAGCGTGCTGCCGCCGGGCGCTTTTTCTACCTTCTGCGGGATCTTTCCGGAAACCTGCTGATGCAGCCATGCCAGCATCTCCGCCGACATCTGCTGCTCACGGGAAAGCAGATTGGAACCCTCCACGGAATACCCCGCCGCCCGTACACCGGTTCGGTAGGTGATCACCGTCATGTCCTGCTTATCCAAAACGGTCACAGGATCCATGGCATTCGGATCTGCCCCGTAGCCCTCGCGGATCAGCGCATAGAGGGTATCCAGTTCCGCTTCGGTCAGCTCGAAGTATCCCCGGAAGCTGCCGGCATCCACGGTGACAAAGCCGGATTCGTCGATCCGCAGCAGGCATTCTCCGGTGGAAACCTCCATCACATTGATGTTGGCGGGCGCTTCCCCTTCCGCGGACTGCACGGTTTTCCCTTCAAACACCGCTTCCAGCCTCGGGCGGATCGCGTCCGTCACAAGGATTTCACTGCTTTCTATCCACGGCATCGCATCCGCGCCGAAGACCGTCCACAGGGCATCGCCGTAGGCGATCAGCCGCAGATCGTTCCTGCCCGCCAGCTTTACGGTATAGCTGCCGTTCACGATCTCCGGTTCGATCATCGCATCGGGCATTTCCCCCGGTGTTTCCGGAGCGGGCAGTTCCTCTTTCTCCTTGGGATTTGCAGCACAGGCCAGCAGGGCGGCAAGGCAGATCACCAGTGCCGTCACCGTGACCCAAAGCCGCGGCTTTTTCCAGCGCAGGATATTTTTGATACGGCTTTTGACGCCCGATTCGCCGAAGGCCAAGGGGCCTGCCAGCGGGAAGCGGCGGTTTGCCGCAAAGGAAAGCAGCGCCGTGCCATAGGGCTTGATGCCGCCGTTCTTCTGCAGCACGGCTTCATCGCAGCGCATTTCCATGTCCTTGCCCATCAGATAAAAGGCTACCCAGCAAAGCGGATTGAACCAATGCACCGTCAGCAGCAGGAAGGCAAAGACCTTCACAAGATGATCTCCGCGACTTAAATGATAGCGCTCATGCGCCAGTACATAGCGCAGCGTTTCGTCATCCGGATGATAGGGAATATAGATCTTCGGCCGGAACAGTCCGAGGATAAAGGGCGAGCTCACCTGCTCCGATTGCCAGACGTTGTCTGCCAAACGGGTGGCTTTCCGCAGCCGATGCTTTAAGAGCAGCCAGCTGACCACGGCATAGAGGATCAGCACCGCCATGCCGATGCACCACACCAGCGAAGCAATGAGGAGCAGAATCTGCATGGGATTGGCACTGTACATGGGGGTAGCCGCGGGCAGCGAGCCGCTGATGACCGTGCTGACCGACTCCGATCCCACATGAACCTGCGGCTGCATGGCAAAGCCGATATCGGCAGGCACATAGACCATCTCTCCCGACGGCTGCGAGCCTGCCTGCACCGCAGGCAGGGCAGCGCCCGCGGCGGACTTCTGCCCGAAATTCAGCAGTCCCAGCAGACTGAAGGCCGCCCGAAAGCTGACGGGACAGCAGAGGCGGAATGCCACCACGCTCCAGAGCGCATACGAATACTTCTTCGGTGCTTTTCGCAGCAGCACCCGCAGCACCAGCACCGCCAGAATGATCCACGATGCCGTGATGCTCATATTGAGGATCTTCAGAAACAGCGCTTCCATGCTCACACCTCCCGATGGGCATCGATCAGCTGCTTGAGTTCCTCCGCCTCCTCCGCGGAAATGCTCCTGCCGCCCAGAAACGCAGCAAGGAAACCGGGCAGCGACCCGGAAAAGGTACGCTCCACAAAATACTCGCTCTCATAGGCCTGCACCTGTTCCCGCGGGATCAGAGAACGCACGACCGTATCTTCATTATCGGCAAAGCCCTTTTCGCAGAGCTTTTTGAGCGTGGTATAGGTGGTGGATTTCTTCCAGCCCAGTTTTTCCGCGCAGAGCGCCACCAGTTCCCTTGAGGGCAGCGGCTCATGATCCCAGATCACCGTCATAAAGCGGAAATCGCTTTCGCAAAGTTTCAATTCTGCCAAGGCAGGTTCCTCCTTCCGTCTGTATCCTGTCTGTCATTTGGTCGGTAGTTACCAACCACATTTTTAGTCTATAACAATAGACCAAACTTGTCAATGATAATTTTAATACTCCACATTATATTTGGATTGTTCTAATTTTCTTTCTGCTAAATAAGACAGAAAAAACAATGTAAATGTTACGGATAAATCTTCCGCAGACGGCAAAAAACCCGGTTCGGCAGAACCGAACCGGGTTTTTGATTGGGATAAGGGAAGAATTATTCTTCTTCGTCCTTCTTGGCGTCCTCGATGATCTTGGCCTGGTTGATCTGAGGCACTTCTTCATAGCGGACGAACTTGAGGCTGTAGGAGCCGCGACCCTGGGTCATAGCACGCAGGTCGATGGGGTAGGAAACCATTTCGCCCATGGGAACTTCAGCTTCCACGATCTGCAGGCCGTCACCGGTGGGGTTCATGCCCATGACGCGACCGCGGCGCTTGTTGAGGTCGCCGATGATATCGCCCATGTTGGCATCGGGAACGGTAACCTTCAGCTCGCCGATGGGTTCCAGAATGGTGGGGCCGGCAGTGGGCAGGCCTTCCTTGTAGGCGATGCCGGCTGCGGTCTGGAATGCCATATCGGAGGAGTCAACTGCGTGGTAGGAGCCGAAGAACAGGGTAGCCTTCAGGAACACCACGGGATAACCGGCCAGGACGCCCTTGCCGATGCAGTTGCGCAGACCCTTTTCGACGGAGGGGATGAAGTTCTTGGGAACGCAGCCGCCGACGGTCTCGTCCGCGAAGATCATATCTTCGGTCTCGGTCTGAGGCTCGAAGCGGATATGAACGTCGCCGAACTGGCCATGGCCACCGGACTGCTTCTTATGACGGCCGTGAACTTCGACCTTCTTCTTGATGGTTTCGCGGTAAGCGATCTTGGCAGCGCGGAGCTCAGCCTCGACCTTATACTTGGAGAGCAGCTTGGCGATGATGACAGACAGATGAATATCGCAGACACCGGCGATGATCATTTCCTTGGTTTCGGGATCGGCACCGAAGGTGAAGGAAGCGTCTTCTTCGTTCAGCTTGGTCAGACCGGCAGCGATCTTGTCTTCCTGACCCTTGTTCTTGGCATAGATGGCCATGCGGTAGCAAGGCTCGGCATATTCCATACCCTTAACGGTAACGGTCTTGCCGGCCAGGCCCAGGGTATCACCGGTGCGGACGGAAGCCAGCTTGGTGAAGACGCCGATGTCGCCGCAGGCGATCTTACCGGTCTTGTTGTTTTCCTTGCCCTTGGGGAAGAACATGTTGCCCAGCTTCTCGTTTTCGCCGGTGCGGGCATTGACGACGGTCATGGTGTCTTCAATGTTGCCGGAGATGACCTTGAAGTAGGAGTTCTTGCCGTACTGGTCAGCCATGGTGTTGAACACGAATGCCATGGGGCTGCCGTTGGGATCCAGAGCCAGTTCGCCTTCGCCGTCATCGGTAACGGTGACGAGAGCCTTGCCTTCCAGAGGATTGGGAGCGAACTTGATGACGTTTTCAATGACGTTGACAGTACCCAGACCGTTCATGGCGCAGCCACAGAACACGTGGGTAACGGAACGCTGCTTCAGACCGGCCTTGATGCCGTTCATCAGCTCTTCTTCGGTGAAGGGTTCTTCCATGAAGAACTTTTCCATGAGCTCTTCGTCGGTTTCGGCGACCTGCTCATTCAGTTCCATCATGTATTCTTCGATCTTGTCTTCCGCGTCGGCGGGCAGAGCGATTTCCTTACCGGAAACGTCATAGGCCTTCTTGGAGATGAGGTCGACAATACCGACAGCCTCTTCGCCCTTCAGGATGGGGAAGGTGAAGGGAATGACGGAGGCACCGAAGGTATCACGCAGCGCTTCGACAGTGCCGAAGAAGTTGGCATGCTCTTCGTCCAGCTTGGAGACGTAGAACATAGCGGGCAGATCAGCAGCCTTCAGAGACTGCCAGCCCTTTTCGGTACCGACAGCGATACCGGACTTGGCGGTAACGCAGATCATGCCGGCGTCGGCAACGCGCAGAGACTGCACGATCTCAGCAGCGAAGTCAAAGTAGCCGGGGTTGTCCAGCACGTTGATCTTGGAACCCTTATATTCAACGGGGATAACGGAAGTCTTAATGGAATACTGTCTCTTCTTCTCTTCATCGTCGAAGTCAGAAACGGTGGTGCCGTCGGCTCTCTTGCCCAGACGGGAGATAGCCTTGGTCATGAAGAGCATGCTTTCAGCAAGAGCGGACTTGCCGTCGCCGCCGTGACCCAGCAGAGCGATATTACGAATATCATTGGCAGTGTACATGAATTGATTGTTCTCCTTTCCTGACGGGGCGAGCCTGTCTGCCCAAAGCAGATCGCAGGCAACGCGCCTGTCGCCCATTCTTACATATTATATATGATGATGGTTTTATTTTCAATATGATTTTTCACGGTTTGGGGACAAAATATCATGCGAAATGGGGCAAAAACCAAACCGCAGACCGCTTAAGCGGCTTAATATCTGCCCAGCCAGCCGGCAAGGATGATCACAGGCAGCGTCCATACCAGCGCGAAGAGCAGCATATTCATTGCCGTGACCGCGCTCATGGCGCCCAGCCACGTGAGGAGGAACATCAAACCGATGCCCACCAGACCTGCCGCGATATTGATGATGGAGCTGATCGCAGTAACGGAGCGCAGGATGCGGCCGCCTACCACCGCGTCGGCATAGATGCCGAAGCCGCCCTTGGTCAGAATGGCGCTCTGCGCCGCGGGATGGTTGCCCGGCAGATGGGAGAGCTTATTGCGTTCTTCCACAGAGGGGAACTCGAGGGAAGCGTTGGGGATCTTATAGCGCTCCTCCACCAGCAGCGGAGTGATCAGGAAGTCCTTGGTGGCAAACACGGGCGCGATGCCGGGCACCGCCACGATCTGGCGCAGACCCTTGCGGGCCTTGGCAGAGCCGCCGTAGCTCAGAGAGAAGACAGCGCACATCTCGCCGTTGACGGAGAGGTAGATGGCGTTGCGGACACGGGTGCCTTCGTGCATATAGACGCCCATCAGCTGCATGAAGCGCAGGGAGCCCACCAGTACCACATCGCCCGCGATCTCCGCGCCGTAGCCGCCGCCTTCATAACGGCGGAACTGGGACACGGTAAAGAAGCGGCCGTTGTTGGAATTACGCAGTTCGCGGAACAGCGGGGTCAGACCGCTGCCGGAGGCTTCGATAACAGCTGCCGCGTAACCGACGGTTTGGCCGACGCTGTAGGAGCCGTAGACCTTCATGCCGTTGATCTTCACGCTGCCGTTGGGGAAGACATCCTCATCTGTAACGACTGCGCCTTTGGCGGAAGCCATACGCTGCGCGCCGCTCCAGCCGCTGATGGCCGCACCTTCCTTCATCAGGCGTGCAGAGAGAATGGCAAAGGGACGGTAGAAGCTGATAAAGCTGGCCACGGGCAGAGCGCCGATCATCATGGAAGACCATGCCCAGGTGAGGCTGTTGCCGGTCTTGAAGCGGACCAGGAAGGCCAGCGCCAGCGTCAGCACAATGGAAATGGGAGCATAGATACGCATGCGACTTTCCGCCAGATCGGTACGGAGCAGACCGCGGACATGCTCCTCTTCGGAAGCCTCTTCCACAGGTGCGGCAACGCTGCCGCCTTCCCACACATTTTCCACAACCGTGACAGCATGGGCTTTCTGCTCCGAACGGAACAGAGGACGGAGCGAACGGCGGATGGAGATCTTTCTGAGCATGCTGCCCCACGCAGCAAAGTAGAACTGCATACAGGCCACCGCGCAGAACGGGATGGGATTTTCATCGCCGCAGAGGATTGCATCGATGGCGGCCACCAGGAAGATCAGCGTCATCATGGATTCCGCCGTAAAATGCAGGCTGAAAATACTCTTGACGCCGGTCTTGATGATATCCACGCAGAGCACGGCGCAGAGCACCATGATCCCCAGCAGGATCTTGGACACGATCTTATTGCTGGCAAAGATGACGGCATTGCTCCAGCCGAACTGGTTGATCGCCGTAAGGATCACCGCCAGCACGGTCAGCACCAGCACCGCCGTCATGCGCAGACGGGAGGGACGGATGCTCTTGGCATTCTTCTTATAAAGTTCTGCGGCGGTGGGAACCGGCTCGGGAGGCGCCACGACCTTCAGATCCGGCGCGGACGGCACGGGAGGCAGGTCGGGCTCTTCCTCTTTTTCGGAAGCGGGAGCAACGGGAGCTGCGATCAGTGAGGGATCGGGAGGCAGCTGTTCCGGTGCGCGGACGGGCTTGTCCTTGAAGATGGCATCCAGTTCGGGATCGCCCAGACCGGGATCTTCCATAATCACATGGATAACGGGTTCAGGGGTCGCCTGATTCAGTTCCAGATCGCGGTCAATGGCCATCTGGATCTGATCGATGAAGGATTCCTCCTCCATGCTTTCTTCTTCCGCTGCGGGTTCTTCTGCCACGGAGATTTCCGCTACGGCTTCTTCTGCCGCAGGCTCTTCCGCTGCGGGAACCTCTTCTGCGGGGGATTCTTCTGCTGCGGGTGCTTCCGCAGGCCCGGCAGCAGCAAAAACCTCGCCCGAATCAATGAGGTTAAAGAGGCCTTCAAAATCAAAGTCCTCTGCCTTTTCTTCTTCCTGCGCTGCGTCGGCGGCAGGGACTGCAGCCAATACGGTCTGCGCTTCTTCCGCAGGCGCGGCAAATACGGTCTTTTCCTCGTCCGCCGCAGGGGCAGAAACCTCTTCCGCAAGCTCCGTGAGGAAATCGGGCAGCGCAGCGGGAGCAGGTGCGGCAACCTCTTCCGCTTTTTCCTGCAGGAAATCCGGTACCGCTTCGGATACGGGCGCGGCGACTTCCTCCAGATTGCCCATGAGGAAATCGGGCAGCGGAGCCGCAGGTGCGGGAGCAGGAGCGGGAGCAGGCGCAGCGGGCTGCATCGGTACGGGTGCCGCAGCGGGAACAGGAGCTTCTTCCTGCTTTTCGGCCTTCTGCCACCATTTCTTCTTTTTCTTTTCCTTCTTCGCGGGTTTCTCCGCTTCTTCCGCCACGGGTGCAGGTTCGGGCGCGCGGCGAACGGGTTCGCGCACGGCAGGCTTCATGGCATCCTGCGGATGGATGGGGGCTTCTGCTCTTCCGCCGTACTCATTGAGAATATCCTCCAGAGAATAGCCCTTTATGTCCTCCTCTGTCAGACCGGCCAGCAGACTCAGCGTATCAAATTTGTGTTCGTCCTGGGGAAACGGCTGATTCTTCATCTTTCTACCTGCTTTCCTGTATTATAGACGCTGACGGACGGCCTCGTAGAGGAGGATGGATGCCGCAGCGGATGCGTTCAGCGAATTGATGTGGCCCTTCATGGGGATGCGGATCTTAAAATCGCAGCACTCTTCCACCAGACGGGACATGCCGTAGCCTTCGCTGCCGATGACAAGGGCAGCGCCGTCCCGCAGGTCGGCTTCGTAGAGCGTTCTGTCACCGTCGGCAGCGGTGCCGAAGACCCAGATGCCCTGCTTCTTGAGGCTTTCGATGGTAGCGGTCAGATTGGAGACGCGGGCGACCTTCATATACTCGATGGCGCCTGCGGAGGTCTTGCCGACCACGGCGGTCAGGCCCACGCTACGGCGCTTCGGAATGATCACGCCGTGGGCGCCGGCGCATTCCGCGCTGCGGAGGATGGCGCCCAGATTGTGGGGATCGTTCAGCTCGTCACAGATCACGATCAGCGGCTTTTCGCCCCGATCGGCCGCCACCTGCAGGATCTCCGCCACGGTGGCATAGTCATGGGCGGCGGCAAAGGCGATGACGCCCTGATGCGCGCCGGTGGGACTCATCATGTCCAGCTTGCGGCGGTCGGCGGTCTTGACCACGGCGCCGGCATCCCGCGCAATGCCCGCGATGCGGCTGAGGCCCTTGTCCGTATCGCCTTCAGCAATAAACACATGGTCGATGGTCCTGCCGCTGCGGAGGGCCTCCGTGACGGCGTTGCGGCCTTCAATGAGGCCTTCCGGGATCTCTCGTTTCAGGCGATCCCGCTTTTCTTTCTTATCATTCATCATAAAGCTGTTCCCAACCTTTTGTAATCCATAATAATTCAATTTATTATAGCAGGAATGCCGCCGCAACACAACAGGAAACTGAAATTTACAGAAAATTCACAAGCCGTTTCCGAATCCTTCATTGAACGGAAGAGGCATCTGTGGTATGATTGTGGCAATCAAACGGAAAATACCCATCAAGAACAGAAAGGGGGTCTTCCCCATGGACTCCAAACCGAAGAAACCCAACCAGCAGGAGCCGCCCAAGAAAAAGCCGATCCTGACGCTCGCCATCGTCGCGCTGGTGCTGACCATTGTCTTCAACTGGATCTACACCTCCATCGCCAACTCCTATCTGAAGGAGACCGACTATTCCGAATTTATGTAAATGGTTCGAACCGATCAGGTGGATTCCGTGGAATTCCAGACCGACCGCATCCTCATCCTCACCCGTACCGAAGCAGTCAAGCCGCAGGGCGAACAGATCATCTACTACACCGGTCTGATCCCCAATTATCAGCTCAACGATCTCATTGAGGAGCTGACCGCCAACAATGTGGCCTACACGGGCAAGATCGTGGAGCAGGCCTCCCCCATCATTTCCTTCCTGCTCTCCTGGGTCGTTCCCGTCGCGGTGATGTACCTGCTCTTCTCCCTGCTGATGGGCTCTCTCAGCAAGCGCATGGGCGATATGGGCGGTATGGGCGGCATCGGCAGCATCGGTCAGAGCAAGGCCAAGGTCTATATGGAAAAGGAGACCGGCGTGACCTTTGCCGATGTGGCAGGTCAGGACGAAGCCAAGGAATCACTGGTGGAGATCATCGATTTCCTCCACAATCCGCAGAAGTACACCGCCATCGGCGCCAAGCTGCCCAAGGGCGCGCTGCTGGTCGGTTCGCCCGGTACCGGCAAAACGCTGCTGGCCAAGGCCGTGGCAGGCGAAGCCGGTGTTCCCTTCTTCTCCATCTCCGGTTCGGACTTCGTGGAGATGTTCGTAGGCGTCGGCGCCAGCCGTGTCCGTGACCTCTTCAAGGAAGCAGCCAAGGTGGCGCCCTGCATCATCTTCATCGATGAGATCGACGCCATCGGCAAGACCCGCGATACCCGCTTCGGCGGCAATGACGAGCGCGAACAGACGCTGAATCAGCTGCTGGCTGAGATCGACGGCTTCGATTCCTCCGGCGGCGTGGTCATCCTCGCCGCGACGAACCGCCCCGAGATCC
>JAFSHY010000012.1 GCA_017440065.1 Oscillospiraceae bacterium
GCTCCATGATTTTCATGGGAGTGGAGCAGGCGATGATGGTGGCCTCTTCCATGACCTTATCACGGTTGGGGTCGTCCTTAGGAATGCCATAGGCCTTGGCCAGAGGCAGGAAGTTGACTTCGTCCGCTTCGACCTGGTTCAGCAGTTCGGTCTGCAGAGCGTCGCACTTTTCCTTGAGGGCAATGATCTCGGCTTCCACATCGGCATACTTCTTCTTACCGACGGTCAGAGAACCGACCATGTTGCCCAGAGCGGTACCGATGGCACCGACCAGAGCAGCTGCGCCGCCGCCGCCGGGAGCGGGCTCATTGGAGGCCAGAACTTCAACGAATTTGCGGCAGGTTGCTAATGTCATATCCATAGTATCAATCTCCATTCTCGTATGCGGATGACCCGCTGATTTCACACAATATACAGGGGATAATCGGTAATTTCATACTTAATCAGCATACCATATTTACAGGGATACTGTCAACCGTTTTCCCCTGTTTTCTCCGATTCTCTCGGAATTTTCCGCAAAAAGATTGCAAACTCACATGCAGGCCTTGACGGCGGTGATCAGAATGTCGCCCGCCACCACGCGGTCCTCGGCAGAGAAGCCTTCGGCAAAGGAAGCGGTATAGAGGATCTGGCTGGAGGGCGGGAATTCCTCATCGCCTTCCCATACGATCAGCTCCATGCCGTAGCCGCCGATCAGCTCGAAATAGTAGGAGGCATCGCCGTGGCTGCGCTTCGCGCCGCCGAGGGCTTCCGCGCCCTTTTTGAAGCTGCCCAGCCTTGTGCCGAAGGTAAAGGCGGCACGGGTGAGGCAGCGGCCGGTAAAGGGGCCGATGTAGACCTCGCCCCACGGCATCTCGCGGAAGGTCAGCGAAGGCTCCGCGGGCTGTGCTGCCTTGCTTTCCAGCAGCCAGCGCATCAGGAAGGTCTGGAAAGGCAGCTTGGAAAGGGCAAGCCCCTTGCCGCTTTCGGTGCGGATGGCAAATTCCGGCCACGCGATCAGATATTCGGTATCCAGCAGACGGACACGGAATTCTCCGTTTTCAAAGGGGACGGCGCAGCGGGCAGCAGCCTCCTGCGGATCCAGATCACGGAAGAGCTCGCAGTAATGGCGGAACGGCACCTCTTCCTTGTTGTTTTCAATGACTCTCGGTTCTTCCATCAGATCTCCTCCTGTACGCAGGACGGGAAAATGGCGCTGTTGGTATGGGGAATGAAGCAGGCAGCCACGAATTCATCCATATAGCCGGGTGTGGTGGACAGCTCCAGATAGGTCATGTTCTGACCGACCTCATGCACCTTCTCATTGGCGGGATCGGAAACCACCATGGCATAGGCGCCGGAGAGAGAGGAATTGCCGATATAATGGAACTTTTCGATGGGAATATCGGGGAACATACCGATGGTGACCGCATTCTGCATGTTGATGCCGGAGCCGATGCCGCCCGCGACATAGACATCGTCGATAATGCTGACGTCCATATCGAGGGAATTGAGCATGGTCTGCACAGCGGAGAAGATGGCGCCCTTGGCACGGATGAAGTTATCGATATCCACCTCGTTGATGGAGACCTCGCGGCCGGTGGCGGACTCTTCGGCGGTGGCGAGGATATAGCGGCCGGTGCCGTGCTTATCATGGGCAACGCGGCTGCCTTCCCGGCAGAAGATGCCCTTGGCGGTGATGATGCGGGCGCGGTACAGGGAGGCAATCAGATCGATGATGCCGGAACCGCAGAGACCCACGGGCTTCTGACCCGCTTCGCCGATGATGCCGAGGGTGGGCTCCATGGTCTTGGGATCAATGGAAACGGACTCGATGGCGCCGTCCGTAGCGCGCATGCCGCAGGAGATATCGCCGCCCTCAAAGGCAGGGCCGGCGGAGCAGGCGCAGGACATGAGGAAATCACGGTTGCCGTAAACGATCTCGCCGTTGGTGCCGAGGTCGATGAAGAGGGACATCTCATCGCGGTTCCAGATCATGCTGGTGAAGGTGCCTGCGGTAATATCGCCGCCCACATAGGAGCCGATGTTGGGTGCCAGGATGACGGCGGCTTCGGGATGGACGGGCAGCTTCAGATCGGAAGCCTTAAGCCCCTTCCAGGCAAAGAAGGTGGGGATATAGGGCTCCATACGGACGGGATTGGCATCCACGCCCAGCAGGAGATGGTTCATGGTGGTATTGGATGCGATGGCCATGCGGACGATGCGGCTGACAGACACACCGGCAGCGGAGGCCAGATTGGCGATCATGGGCACCAGGGTCTCCTTGACGATGGCATCCTGCAGCTTCTTCTTGCCGCCGGTGCGGGAGGATTCGATGATGCGGTTGATGACGTCGGCGCCGTAGCGGATCTGACCGTTGCCGGCAGAGCCCTTGGCCAGCAGCCTGCCCGTGGCCATATCCACGAGGACGGCGGAAACGGTGGTGGTGCCGATGTCGATGGCAAGGCCGCAGACGGGCTTTTCGTCCGAGGCGGGCAGGATATCATAGAGTTTGAGGGCCGTTTCGCCCTTCTTTTCCGCCACGATGCGGACAGACCATTCGCTCTCGCGCAGGACCTTGGCCATCTTCTCCACGACGAAGAAGGGGATCTCCACGTCTTCCGCACCGCTTTCGGCCTGTACCGCCCAGGTCAGGCGTTCGATATCGGGCATGGTGTCATCCAGCGTGGGTTCTTCCATGGTGACGCAGAAGGACACGAATTCGTTGGTGAATTCGATTCCGGAATCCTTAACTTCCTGCTGCAGCGCCTCAAAGATGGCGATCTCTTCGCCGGAAGAGAGGTCGGCGGTCTTCATGCGGCTCTTATAGGCAGAGGCGATATCGGGAACCATGACGGTGACGTCGCCCTTGACCTTGCTGACACAGGCAAGGCGCCAGCCTTCCGCGAATTCCTCTTCGGAAATATGGCTCGAGGGGAAGGCATCCAGCTCGCCGGCTTCCAGCTTCACGCGGCACTTGCCGCAGGCGCCGTTGCCGGAGCAGGGCGCGTCGATGGCCACATTGGCCAGCCGTGCCACATTCAGCAGATTGTCGCCGTCGTTGGCGGTGACGAGCTTTTCGCCGCCGGCTTCAAAACGGAAGATCACATTGCTCATAACAGTACATTCCTTTCAGGCAGAATGAATTCATATCATG
Source organism: Oscillospiraceae bacterium (assembly GCA_017440065.1). Lineage (GTDB taxonomy): Bacteria > Bacillota > Clostridia > Oscillospirales > Oscillospiraceae > RGIG3159. Next base: position 3,137 of record JAFSHY010000012.1, read on the forward strand.
ATTCATTGTAACAAAAAACCATAGTCCCCGCAAGGACTTCTCTCGGCTTTTTCCGCTTTCCACGGATTTTCTTCCCTCTTGTGAAAAACGAACAGACTTTCTCCGAATGATCCGCCGCTTTTTATGCACTCCCATAAACATGCTTTTTACGGTTGACAGTTTTTTAATTCAGTGCTAATTTATCGATAGAGGCAAACCGATAAAAATAAATCGATAGCCAATTATCGAAGGAAAGGTGATTTGTAATGCGTACCGACTACACCCGCACGACCAACACAGAAGAGCTGACCGCTCTGATCCTCCGCTGCCGCAAGGCACAGGCGGAATTCGCCTCCTTCTCTCAGGAGCAGGTGGACCGGATCTTCCTCGCCGCGGCTTCCGCCGCCAACAAGGCCCGTATCCCGCTGGCCAAGATGGCCGTTGCCGAGACCGGCATGGGCGTCATCGAGGATAAGGTCATCAAGAACCACTTCGCTTCCGAATATATTTACAACGCATATAAGAACGAAAAGACCTGAGGCATCGTGGAAGACGATCCCTCCAACGGCTACACCCGCATCGCGGAGCCCATCGGCATCATTGCTGCCGTGATCCCCACCACGAACCCCACCTCCACCGCCATCTTCAAGGCGCTGATCTGCCTCAAGACCCGCAACGGCATCCTCATCAGCCCGCACCCCAGAGCCAAGGGCAGCACCATTGCCGCGGCAAAGACCGTGCTGGAGGCAGCGGTGGCTGCCGGCGCACCCGAAGGCATCATCGGCTGGGTCGACGAGCCTTCTCTGGAGCTGACCAATCAGCTGATGCGGGAATCCGATCTGATCCTGGCCACCGGCGGCCCCAGCATGGTCAAAGCGGCCTATTCCTCCGGCACGCCTGCCCTCGGCGTCGGCCCCGGCAACACGCCCGCCGTCATCGACGAAAGCGCGGATCTTCTGCTGGCCGTTTCCTCCATCATCCATTCCAAGACCTTTGACAACGGCATGATCTGCGCCTCCGAGCAGAGCGTTGTGGTGGCCGACCGCGTCTATGACGAGGTCAAGGCCGAGTTTGCCGCCCGCGGCTGCCATATCCTCACGGAAGAGGAATGCGAAAAGGTACGCGGCATCATCCTCAAAAACGGCGCCCTCAACGCGGGCATCGTGGGTCAGTCCGCCGCGAAGATCGCCGCCATGGCAGGCGTCACCGTTCCCGAACAGACCAAGATTCTCATCGGTGAAGTCACCAGCACCGACCTTTCCGAGCCCTTCTCCCATGAAAAGCTCTCCCCTGTTCTCGCCATGTACCGCGCCAAGGATTTCACCGACGCGCTGGAGATCGCGGAGCAGCTGGTGGAGGACGGCGGCTACGGCCACACCGCTGCCGTTTATCTCAACACCCGCACGGAAAAGGCAAAGATGGATGCCTTTGCCCGCCGCATGAAGGCCTGCCGCATCCTGGTGAACACCCCTTCCGCCCAGGGCGGCATCGGCGACCTCTATAACTTCCGTCTGACTCCTTCGCTGACCCTTGGCTGCGGCAGCTGGGGCGGCAACTCCGTTTCCGAAAACGTAGGCGTCCATCAGCTGCTGAACGTCAAGACCGTGGCAAGGAGGAGAGAGAATATGCTGTGGTTCCGCGCACCGGAGAAGATCTACTTCAAGAAGGGCAGCCTGCCCGTGGCCATGGGCGAACTGAAGGACAAGAAAAAGGCCTTCATCGTCACCGACACCTTCCTCTATCAGAACGGCTACACCAAGCCCGTGGAGGAAGAGCTGGACCGCATGGGCATCACCCACACCACCTTCTACAACGTGGCGCCCGATCCCACCCTCGGCTGCGCCCGCGAAGGCGCTGCCCAGATGGCAGCCTTCGCCCCCGATCTGATCATTGCCGTGGGCGGCGGCTCCGCCATGGACGCGGGCAAGATCATGTGGGTGCTTTACGAGCATCCCGAGGCTGATTTCCTCGACATGGCCATGCGCTTCGTGGACATCCGCAAGCGCGTCTATGAATTCCCGAAGATGGGCGAAAAGGCCTACTTTGTGGCCATCCCCACCTCCGCCGGTACCGGCTCCGAGGTCACGCCCTTCGCCGTCATCACCGACGAAAAGACCGGCGTCAAATATCCGCTGGCCGACTATGAGCTGCTGCCCGACATGGCCATCGTGGATGCCGACATGATGATGAACGCCCCCAAGGGTCTGACCGCCGCTTCCGGCATCGATGCCGTGACCCACGCGCTGGAGGCCTATGCCTCCATGCTCGCCACGGACTACACCGACGGTCTGGCGCTGCGCAGCCTCAAGCTGGTCTTCAAGAACCTGCCCATCGCCTATGAAAAGGGTGCTGCCGATCCCCGTGCCCGCGAAAACATGGCCAACGCCGCCACCATGGCCGGTATGGCCTTCGCCAATGCCTTCCTCGGGGTGTGCCATTCCATGGCGCACAAGCTGGGTGCCTTCCACCATCTGCCCCACGGCGTGGCCAACGCGCTGCTGGTTGGCGAGGTGCTGCGCTTCAACGCGGCAGAGGTTCCCGTGAAGATGGGCACCTTCTCCCAGTATGACCACCCCCACACCCTTGCCCGCTACGCGGAGGTGGCAGACTATCTGGGTCTCGGCGGCAATACGGATGAAGAAAAGCTGGAAAACCTGATCGCCGCCATCGATGAGCTGAAGGCAAAGGTCGGCATCAAGCCCGCCATCCGCGATTACGGCATCGACGAGGCCGACTTCCTCGCCCGTCTGGACGAAATGGTGGAGCAGGCCTTTGACGATCAGTGCACCGGCGCTAACCCCCGCTATCCGCTGATGAGCGAGATCCGTCAGATGTATCTGAACGCCTACTACGGCAAATAAAACGCAGAAAGAGAGATTTTCCTGCAAGACAAAGAAAAATGCCACGGCAAGGCTGACGCCTGCCGTGGCATTCTGATGCAGTATTGCGGAAAAAGATCCGTTTTGGAGCGTACAAATCCCCAAGCGAGACCGCCTTTTTGCTCTCTTTTTTATTTAGATATTGGCTTCGCCTTCCTGCACCTGATGCATTTGGGCATAGAGGCCGTTCCTGCGGAGCAGCTCTTCGTGCGTCCCCTGCTCCGCGATCTCGCCATCCCGCAGCACGAGGATCAGATCCGCCTCGCGGACGGTGGAAAGGCGGTGGGCAATGGCAACGATGGTCTGCTTGCCCGCCAGATCACGGATTTCCTTCTGGATCTGCTTTTCCGTCTGCACATCAACGGAGGCCGTGGCTTCGTCCAGCACGATGATGGGCGACCTGCGCAGGATGGCTCTGGCAATGGCCACGCGCTGCTTCTGTCCGCCGGAGAGGCGCAGGCCGCGCTCGCCTACCCGTGTTTCATAGCCTTCCGGCATAGAGAGGATGTCCGCATGGATATTCGCGGCCTTGGCTGCCGCTTCGATCTCTTCCCGCGTCGCACCGAGGCGGGCATAGCCGATATTCTCCGCGATGGTACCGTTAAACAGGAAGGTATCCTGCAGCACGGGCGAAATATTCTTCCGCAGACTCTCCAACGTCACATGGCGGATGTCCTTTCCGTCGATCAGGATGCGGCCCTCCACAGGGTCATAGAAGCGGGAAAGCAGCTGGGTCGCGGTGGTCTTGCCCACACCCGTGGGACCCACCAGCGCCACCATCATGCCGGGCTTGCAGGAGAAAGAAACATTCTTCAGCACGGGAATGCCGTTGTCATAATGGAAGCTGACATGGTCAAAGGTGATCCCGCCCGCGGCTCTGCCGAGGTCTTCGGCATCCTCCGCATCCGTAATGGCGGAGGGCATATCCAGCACCAGCGCCACGCGCTCCGCACCCGCCAGCGACTGCTGCAAATTTTCCAGCAGATTGGCAAGGCCGGAAACAGGGGCATAAAACAGGGAAAGATACAGCACGAAGGCCACGATATCCTCCACGGAAAGCTGACCGCGGCAGGCCAGAATGCCGCCGAAGAATACCACCAGCACCGTACCCGCGGAGGAAAGAAATTCCACGGAGGGATGGAACACCGCGCTGGCGCGCAGCGCCCGCAGCATGGCCTTCACCTGTTCAAAATTGCGCTTATGCATCCGCTCCGACTCCAGCTTCTCCTGCCCGAAGGACTGGATCTCGTGCAGACCGGAAAGGTTATCCTGCAGCTGGGCATTGAGCTCGCCCATGTATTTCTGATTCTCGCGGAAATAGGGCCGCACCACCCTGGCAAAGACCACACCGGAGCAGAGGATCAGCGGGATGGGGCAGCAGGTGATCAGCGCCAGCTTCCAGTTGACCGTCAGCAGGATGATCAGCACCCCCGCGAAGGTCACCGCATTGGTGATCATCTCCGGGATCATATGGGCATAGAGCAGTTCAAAATCCCGCGTATCATTGATGACGCGGCTCATCAGGTCGCCCGTCTGCTTGTCATGGAAGAAGCCGCGGTCCAGCCGCTGCAGCTTATCATACATGCGGTCGCGCAGGTCACCCACCAGATACCATGCCGCCTTGTGCGCCAGATAGTTGCTGCAGAAGCGCAGCAGGATCCGCAGCAGATACAGCCCCAGCAGCCCAGCAGCCATCCACAGGATGCCTTCCAGCGCTGCCTGATCCACACCCTTTTCCACGATGCCCGTCATGGAGGAGAGCAGCTTCGGCGCCGTCAGATTGATGGCGGTCAAGCCCAAAGTCGAGAGGATCGCCAGCAGGTACAGCCCCTTGTAGCGGGCAGCCTCTTTTGTCAGTTTCAGAAGCAGCTTCATCGGTATCCCTTCCCTTCTGTCTGTTTACATCCAGTATACCTGATAAACCGCAGAAAGGAAATTGTTTTTTGTTTCTTTCGCAAGCATTTTCCGCCGGAAAAGAAATGCGACTCCCGTCGGGTTTCGATCTTCCGATACGCGGGATTCTTTACCCCTTATGTCATTCTGAACGCATGAAATGCGTGAAGAATTCCCGGCTTTCCGTTTTCCGTCCCTTGGCTCCCCCTTTTTTGGGGGGAGCTGTCACCGAAGGTGACTGAGAGGGTCTCTGCGCCCGCAGGCGCATTTCCGTCTCTGCCCCCGACACCATAGGAGTATCAGCCATGACCTTTGTTCCCAAGAACCC
>JAFSHY010000089.1 GCA_017440065.1 Oscillospiraceae bacterium
AGTTGGGCTCCAGCCGTTTTTCGTGACAGGTAAACTCCACGGCAGGAATGGCGACGAAGCGGCCGTCTTCCGTCAGCGCACGGGCAATGGATTTCTGCCGTTCAAAATCCACGGGAGTCAGTCCTGTGTGCGGATAATAGTCGTTATCGACCAGTGCAACATAATCCAGTTTTGCCACATGGCGGGCGTACCGCATGAGCATATCGGATTCGCCTTCCGCGTCGGGGCTGGCAAGACTGTGAACATGGGTATCGCCCCAATACAGGTTTTTTCCTTCATGCGAGAACGGCACGTTATCGGCTGCCTCGTAGGCTTCCACGGTGAAATTCGGGTTTTCATAGGTTTCGTCCAGCGCTATGGCGTCCCTTTCCTGCAGGAACTCCGTACGCAGGACGGGGTCCTCATACACATTGTGCTGTTCCAGATAGGCTGCACTCAGCGGCAAATCGGCGGAAAGGGAATAGCAGCTGCCGCTTTCGTGCAGAATGCACCCTTGCTGCCATCCGTCTTCGTTCCGCAGCCTTCGGATCAGATAGCCGTAATGTTCGTAGCAAAGCTTGTTGGGATCGTAGTCGATCTTGACGTCCTCCCGCTCATGCTCGAAGCGCTTTTCAAAATAAAGGGCATAGCCGTCTTCCGTCGGACGAAGCATGCAGCGGCGGCGAACACCGAAATAGGGTACATAGACCCGCTTGCCCAGAAGACCCTCGTCCAGAATCGCAGCTTCCTCCAAAGCAGTAAGTCCGTTTTCGCTCCAGCGGGCAAAGCAGACAGCGGTGGAATGATCGGCGATGTCGCGGTCTTTGTCGATGGCGGGACGAAGCGAAATAAAGGCCAGGCCGCATTCCTGCTTCTTTGCAGCAAGGGCGCAGGAATAATAGCTGTCCCGATCCGAACAGAGCGCATACCGTTCCGTTTTTCCGTTTTCCATCACGCGGAGGATCGCCTGCTGACGTTCTCCGTAAAGGTCATAAGCAAGGAATACGCGGTCTGCATCCGCGTCAATGGCGGGACGGAAGCAATGATTGTTCTCTTCCATGGTGAGGATCGTGCCGGTTTTGCTTTGATAGAATCGGATCACGAATTGCCCGGAAGAAGGATCCATTGCGCTCCATGCCGCGTATAGCTGACCGTTTTTGCTGCAGAGCGCGGTCTGATGACACAGACCTTCGGAACGGGTCAGCTCCTCCGTGTAGATCCCGTTTGCATCCACCGCGGCCAGCATGACATGCCAAATGCCGTCCTGCAGATCCGTATACAGGATGCGGAAGCTGCCGTCTTCCATGGCGGCGGCAGCGGGCATGGCGGGATAGCCGCCCGTGATGCGATGCTCCGCGGCAGATCCGTCCTCCGTGTTTATAAGAACACGGATCTGCTGAATGCCGTCCAGCTCACAGGCCACCGCAGCGCAGACCGTAGTTCCCGAAACGGCACAGGCGGTCGCGCGGGCATACCGCTGCGCGTAGACCTCGGGATAATGGTATTTCGCGCGCAGATGAATGTTAAAATCCTCAATACTGTTTACTGCTTTTGTTGTTTGATCCATGGCGGCCTCCTGTTAAGATATGTGTTCTGTCACAATGCCCAGCAGCAGATTGACCGCGCCGCAGAGCGACATGACGAGGATCGGATTCCACTTGTATTTGCGCAGCAGCAGAAACGCAGCCGCGAACAATAAGATGCTGAAATATGGAATGTGAGCGGCAGAAGGTACACCGCCGAGGAACAGAACCTGTCCAAGAATGGAAAGTCCTGCGGAAGTGATCAGTGCCACGACGGCGGCGCGAAGACACCCGAGGATGCTCTGAAGCAGCTCCATTTTTTGATATCTGGCATAGGCCAACGCCAGCAGTGAAACGATCAGCAGGGAAGGGGTGATGCATCCAAAGGTTGCGGCCAAGGCGCCTGCCAATCCGGCGATGCGGAAGCCCACAAAGGTCGCGGCGTTCACCGCAATCGGGCCGGGCGTCATCTCCGCGATGGTAATAAGGTCGGTAAATTCCGCCATGGTGATCCAGTGATGCGGCTTAACAACGATATTCTGGATCAGCGGGATCGCAGCATAACCGCCTCCGACGGAAAACATGCCGATCTGCAGGAAACTCCAGTAAAGCTCAGAAAGGATCATGCCGCTCCTCCTTTCTTTTTCCGCACAACGCGATCAGAGTGCCGATGATGCCGGCTGACAGGATGATCACGACCACATGAACATGGAGGCAGAACGCGGCCAGAAACGCAGCCGCCGCCAGCCACGGATGCCGGCGGTCTCCCGTTTTGAGCAGCTTTTCCAGCAAGGACAGCGCTACATCGAGGATCACGGCCACAACGCCTGCCTGCATTCCTTTCAAGGCCAAGGCAACATAGGGATTTGTCGCGAAGGCTTGGTAAAAGAGAGAAACGACGGAAAGGATGGTCATCGGAGGAAGGATCGTACCGAGCACAGAGAGGAGCATGCCGGGAAGACCCGCGACCCGCCAGCCGACAAGGATGGCGGCATTGACCGCGATGGCTCCGGGTGCGGATTGTGCCAGGGCCGTCAGATCCAGCATTTCCTGCTCCTCCAGCCAGTGATACCGATCTACGAAGATCCTTTTCATGAAGGACACGATCACAAATCCGCCGCCGAAGGTGAAAGAACTGATGTATAACATCTGCAGCATCAATAGCAGGGCTTTTTTCCAGCGGTTCTTTCTCATCTGCTCTTCTCCTTCCGGGAATGTCTTCGGGATATGTTCAGTTTAGCGCTTGTATAATCATGATGGAAATGCTATAATTTTATCAAATCTATACCGAAACTGATATAAAGGAGCCTGCGGCATGACGATCCGCCATCTGAACGTATTCCTGACTGTTTTTCAAACAGAAAATGTGACAAAGGCCGCTGAACTGCTCTATATGACGCAGCCTGCGGTCAGCCGCTGTATTTCGGAGCTGGAAACGCATTATGGAATCCGCCTATTCGAACGAATCGGAAGAAGACTTTCCGTCACGGAAGCTGGACGGGAGTTTTATCATCACGCGCTGCATATCGTGGATTCCTTTAACCGCATGGAGTCCGGCATGAAGGGTTGGGATGAGTGCGGCATTCTTCGGGTCGGCGCCAGTATTACATTGGGGACATTTCTTCTGCCGAAAGTGATGAGGCAGTTCCATGTGCTGCATCCCGATATTCGCCTGAAAGCGACTGTGGCCAACGGACGCACGCTGCAGGATGCATTATTGGATAACAGGCTGGATTTCGCAGTGATCGAGGGCGGAAGAATGAACGAACGTCTGCAGAAAGAACCTCTTGGAGCGGATCGTCTCGTTCCTGTTCTGCCTCCCAATGATCCCAGAAAGGGAACGGTATGCCCGCTCAAGGAATTGGCATCGTCCTCTTTGCTGCTCCGCGAGCATGGCAGCGCGGGACGAAGCTTTCTTGATCATCTGTTCTCGCTGCATGAGCTTCCGGTGGAGCCTGTGATGGAAAGCGTCAGTACACAGGCGATCCTGCAGGCGGTCCATGCGGGGCTGGGGATCTCATTCCTGCCCGAACGTCTGACCATCGGCAGCATCCGTTCAGGACTTGTAGCCACCTGTACGGTGGAAGGGGAAAGCCTGAAAAGAGATCACTACCTCGTGTATCATAAGAATAAATTCCACAGCCGTGCGTCCCGTGAACTGATGGATCTGCTCCGGCATATGTTTGAAACACAGATTACTGAAAATGAAATGAAATAACTTTATGATTTTTAAGTTGTCTTTCAGCCCTGCACGTTAAGATACAAATGGAAACTACTAACACGCGATTCGGAGGGCGATTCCATGAAAATCCTGATCATTGAAGATGAGAAACTGCTGGCGGATTCGCTGAAGACCCTGCTGGAAGGCAAGGGATTTGAGGTGGAAGCGGTATATGACGGTGAAACCGGTGCGGATTACGCACTGCTTGGTGTTTATGATCTTTTGATTCTGGATGTGATGATGCCGAGAATGAACGGATATCAGGTGGCGCGGCAGGTTCGCTCCCGCCGCTGTAGCACACCTATTCTGATGCTGACTGCGAAATCCGGTGTGGAAGACAGGATCAACGGTCTCAATGCAGGCGCGGACTACTATCTAACAAAGCCCTTTGACACAAGGGAACTGCTGGCCTGCATCAACGCGCTGCTGCGCCGCCAGGGAACACAGGTGGATGAGATGGTCTGCGGAAATACCGCGCTGGATCTCAGCACATCCATGCTGATCTGTGGGGATAAATCGGTGCGACTCTCTGCCAGAGAATTTGATGTGATGCGGATCCTGATGCAAAGCGGCAGCCGCAACCTTTCCAAGGAAGCGATCCTTGCCCGTGTCTGGGGTTATGATTCCAATGCGGTGGAAAATCACGTGGAGGTCTATGTGGCCTTTTTGAGAAAGAAACTGAAAAGCATCGGCTCCAATGTGCGGATCGAATCCATCCGCCGCTTGGGTTACCACTTGGAGGTGGCTGAAGAATGATACGACGCCTTCGGGCAAAGTTTATCTGCACGAATATGGCGCTGGTCACTGTGACGCTGATCGTGATCTTCGGCATGGTGTTCCATGTTACGAAAAACGATCTGCGGGATCAGAACCTGCGGATGATGGAAAAAACGGCGAAATCCGCCGTGATCCCCAAGCCGCCCTATGAGCCGGAATCCGAACTGAAGATCCCTTATTTTATAGTATCGGTGGCGGATAACGGCCTTGCGCAGATCATCTGCAGCCATCAGTTCGATGTTTCCGATACGGAATATGTGGAAGAGCTGGTGTGTGCTGCGGTTTCGGGAAAAGAACACGCGGGAGAAATCGGAGAATACAATCTTCGGTATTTCCGCGATGCCGCTCCGTTCGGAACCGTCGTTGTATTTTCGGATATATCGGGCGAATCGGATGCCATCCGAAGTCTGCTCCGCGTGTGTACGCTGATCGGATTGCTGTCTTTTGCGCTGTTTCTTGTGATCAGCATGCTTCTGGCGCGGTGGGCGGTTCGTCCTGTGGAGCGGGCATGGAAGCAGCAGCGCCAGTTTGTGGCGGATGCCTCCCACGAGCTGAAAACGCCGCTGACCGTGATCCTGACCAATGCGGAGATGCTGCAGAATGAGGAGTTCGGCGAAGCAGAGCAGCGAAAGTTCCGGGATAGCATCCTTGCGGTCTCGCGGCAGATGCGGGGTCTCGTGGAAGGGCTCCTCGATCTGGCAAGAGTGGATAACGGCGCCGTCCGTTCTTCCTTTGAGCGGCTGAACGCATCGGAGCTGGTGGAAGAAACTGCGCTGCAGTTTGAAGCGGTCTACTTTGAACGGGATCTGGAACTGCTCTGCGAGATCACCCCCGGAATCGAGGTTCGCGGCAGCGAGCGTTATCTGCGCCAGCTGATCGAGATCCTGCTGGACAATGCGGGAAAGTACGCGGAAGGCGGCAGGGAAGTGACCCTTTCCTTTCAGCATGCAGGAAGAAATCAATGCCGTCTATGCGTGAGCAATCATGCTGCCGCGCTCACCGAGCAGCAGCTGAAGGATATCTTCAAGCGGTTTTACCGCGTGGATGAAGTGCGTAAAATGAGCGGCAGCTACGGGCTTGGTCTGTCCATCGCGGAAAGCATCGTACGAGATCATCAGGGCAGGATCTGGGCAGAATATGAAAACGGCAGGATCCGTATTTCTGTTCAGCTGCCTGCAGGCTGACCGAAGCGCAGATCCTTGACAATGCAACTTGCCCGACGATATAATACTTCTGTTAAATCTATGCAATATAACTGATAGGAACAGAGAGAAATGAATCGTAAACATGTATTCTTTTGGAATCTGCTTCGCCCGATCGTCAGTCTGCTTCTTCGGATCAAATTCGGATATCGCTGCGAGATGGCGAAGGATCTTCCCGAAAATTATCTCGTGCTGGCAAACCATGCCACTGACTGGGATCCGCTCTTTGTCGGTGCGGCGTTCAAGCGGCAGATGTACTTTGTGGCCAGCGAGCACATTGCCCGATGGAAATTCGTTTTTAAACTGATCGACTTTCTGCTGGCGCCCATTATGCGCTATAAGGGGACAGTCGCTGCCTCTACCGTTGTGGATACGCTCCGCAAGATCAAGGCTGGCAATAATGTCTGTATCTTTGCGGAAGGCGCAAGAACCTGGGACGGCGTGACGGCGCAGTTCCTGCCCTCTACCGGAAAGCTTGTGAAGAGCGCCAAATGCGGCCTTGTGACCTACCGTCTGATCGGTGCGTATTTTGTCAGCCCCAACTGGTCGGAAAAGAGCCTGCGCCGCGGGCCGATCCGCGGGGAAGTGGCCAATATCTACACCAAAGAGCAGATCGCCGGCATGTCTGTGCAGGAAATCAATGAAGCTATCGCCCGGGATCTTTATGTGGATGCCTATGCCGATCAGCTTCGCGATCCCAAGCCCTATAAGACCCGCCATCTTGCCAGAGGCTTTGAAAACCTTCTGTTTATCTGCCCCGATTGCGGCGCAGTCGATACGTTCTCCGCAGAGAAGGATACTGCCGTCTGTTCTGCCTGCGGCCACAGCATCCGTTATTCGGAATACGGCATGTTGGAAGGCACGGCTGTTTCTACGGTAAAGGAGCTTTTCGCCTGGCAGAAGCAGGAGGTCGGGAAGGCTGCCGAAAAAGGCGCGGTCTATACCTCTCCGAACGGAACGCTGCTGACGATCGACAATCATGTGGAAAGCGAAGTTTCCTCCGGCAAGGTGTCCCTTTCCGATACTGCGCTGACCTGCGGCGACACGGTGATCCCTCTGGATGAGATCTCCGATCTGACCATGCACGGCCGCCATGCCATCGTCTTTACCGCGGGAAGAAAGTATTATGAGCTTCTTCCCGAACGGCCCTCCAATACGCTCAAATATCAGCTTCTCTTTGAGGCTTACGCAGCCCGCGTGAAGGAAGCAGCTCCCGTATAAACAAAAACCGTCTGCCCGGCTTAGGGCAGACGGTTTTTCTGCTGTTCCCGATAGGCGGAAGGAGAGAGTCCTGTTACCTTCACAAAATTACGGTAGAAGGTAGAAAAATCGTCATAGCCGACGATATCCGCGATCTCGGAGAAGGAAAGCTCCGTAGTGTCCGCCAGCAAAGCGGCCTGTCCGATCCGCTTTTGCGTGATGTAACGTTTGAGCGGCATTCCCGCCACCTGCGGAAAAAGCAGGGAGAAGGTGGAGCGGGACATAGCAAATCTGCGGCAAAGGTCTTCCGCCGTCAGAGGCAAATGATAAAAGCGGTCGATATAGCGAATGCAGGCTTCCAGAGAATCGGTATAGCGTCCTGCTGCCTGCAGTGTTTCCGCCTGCTCCGGAGAGGCGGCATAGGCCTGCGACATCACATAGAGCGCGGAAGCGATCAGACTGGGGGCGGCAGATTGTTCCGGCGGATAATTCGCTTCGCTCTCGCGGATCAGACTTTCCAGAACGGCATTCATGGTCAGCCGCTGTTCCGCGTTGAGGGAGATGCGGCAGCGCAGCGCACGGCTTTCTACCTTATCGGGCAGCTGCAGGGCGGTGAGAAAGCGGGAAAGATGGGACTGGGAAAAGCCGGAATGGAAGAGCTTCATGGAGTAGGAAAGAGAATAGATCTCGCCTTCGCCGTCGGGCGAAAAGGAGAGCGAATGGGAAACCCCGGGAGGCACCACAAAAGCATCGCCGTAGCCGAGAGTCACGGTCTCGCCCAGCATCGTGTGCAGCACCGTACCGCCCGATACGTAGCACACATGGAAATACTCATGGGAATGAGGCGCGCCGTCCAGTTCGCTGGAGTGGATGCGGTAGATATGATACTGTCTGTCGGCCGGCAGCTTGAAATAGTCAAGGGTCAGAGTATCGGACATGGGCTCGCCTCCTTTTGAACTATCATAGCACAGAATGGAGAAAAGCAAAAGACAGGCAATCAGAAAAAATGCAAACACTTTGGGGAATTCGGCAATGGAAATTTTTCCTCGAAGGGTGTATGCTGAAATCAGAATCATACAAGGAGGAATGTACCCATGATCCTTAGAGAACAGTATGAACAGGTCATATTTGAAACGATCCGCCGCGGCGCCACGGAGATCTCTCCCGACGTGCTGGCTGCGCTGGAGGCTGCGGAAGCCAGAGAAACTTCCAACGCCGCCAAGATGGGTCTTCGCAGAACCTGCGACAGCCTGCTGCAGTCCCGCGTCCGTCAGAATCCCTGCTGCCCCGATACCGGCTGGCCCGTCTTCTATTTTAAAATCGGCAACGAGTGCCGGATCGAAGGCGGCATGATGGCGCTGGAGGAAGCCACCCGCAATGCGGTGCGCAAGGCCACGAAGATGGGTTATCTCCGCGCGACCATGAAGCATCCTCTGACCGGTTACGACCCCGGCGACAACATCGGCGAAAACATCCCCAACTTTACCTATCAGTGGGTTCCCGGAGACAGCCTGCAGGTCAGCTATGTGGCCAAGGGCGGCGGCAGCGAATGCTTCGGTGGTACCCGTCACCGCGTGGTGGCCTTTGCCGACGGCATCGCTGGTATTCAGAAATTTGTTGTCGATTCCTTTGTGGAGGCCACCCGCAGCGGCGGTATCTGCCCGCCTAACGTGCTCGGTATCGGCATCGGCGGTACTGCCAATCTGGCTGCAAATCTTGCCAAGGAAGCTGCCTGCCTGCGTACCGTGGGCTCTCATCATCCCGATCCCAAATTCCGCGAACTGGAAGAAAACCTGTATGAGGCCATCAACTCTCTCGGTGTCGGCATTATGGGTGTTGGCGGCAAGACCTCCGTTCTGGCGGTCAACGTGGAATATGCCTATACCCACATTGCCGGTATCTGCGTGGATATCAGCAGCAACTGCATGGTTGCCCGCCGCGGCACCAGCGTCATCCACGCTGACGGTACCGTTGAAGTTCTGACCGATCCCAAGTGGTTCGGTGACCGCTAAGGAGGTAACGATCATGGCTGAATATCATCTTTCCACTCCGCTCTCTGAAGAGCAGATCCGCGATCTCCATGTCGGCGACACGATTTATCTTTCCGGCCAGGTCTTTACCTGCCGCTCCCGTCTGCATCGCTGGGTATTTGACGAGGGGCATGCATCTCCCGCCGCGGCCATGGAGCGCGACGCGCTGATCCATGTCGGCCCCATCGTTCTGCGGGAGGACGGCAAGTATCAGCTGGTCTCCTTTATGCCAACTTCCTCCATCCGCTTTGAAAAGTGGGGCGCCAAGTCCGTCCGCGAATGGGGTCTTCGCATGATCATCGGTAAGACCACTATGGGCGAAGAGACCATGAAGGCCATGCGGGAGCTGGGCTGTGTCCATTGCTCTCCCCAGAGCGTCAGCCCCAACCTGTGGTGCGATTCCATCGAGATCGACGATGTGGAGCTTTTCGATGAGCTGGGCACCATTGAGGCTACCTGGCACATGAATCTCAATGAACTTGGCCCCTTTGTGGTGGATATCGATACCCACGGAAGAAACCTCTATGATGAGCACCGCGATGAAGTGGATGCCAACCGGGAAGCCGCCCTGCGGAAGCTGGGCATCCCCGAAGACTTTGAATATACCAGACTGTATTGAGGTGAACGAAGATGAAACCTGAATTCAAGATCCTTTCTCCTTCCGGTATCGTTGGCTACGGCTTTCCGGAAGCATCCTTCCTTGCCGGCGTGGCAAAGAAGCCCGATCTGATCGCCTGTGACGCAGGCTCCACCGATCCCGGCCCCTATTACCTCGGCAGCGGCATTCCCTTTACCAACGCATCTGCCGTCAAGCGTGATATGACCTTCATGCTGAAGGCCGCCTGCGAACTGGGCATCCCGCTCGTCATCGGTTCTGCCGGCGGTTCCGGCGCCACGCCGCATCTGGAACGTGAGGTCGGTATTGTGCGCGAGATCGCGAAGGAACAGAACCTGTCCTTCAAGATGGCGGTCATCAGCGCGGAATTCGATCCCAAGTTCGTGCTGGAAGAGCATCGCGCAGGCCGCCTGAAGCCCCTCGGCGCCGCTCCCGATTGCACGGAGGATGACATTCTGCAGAGCACCCACATCGTCGGTCAGATGGGCATCGAACCCATTATGGCCGCCCTGAAGGACGGCGCGCAGGTGGTTCTCTGCGGCCGCTGCTATGACCCCGCCGCGTTCTCCGCTCCCGCCATTCTGAAGGGCTACGATAAGGCTCTGGCCACCCATATGGGCAAGATCCTTGAATGCGCTGCCATCGCCGCCACGCCCGGCTCCGCCTCCGACTGTATGATGGGCTATCTGGGCGAAGACTATTTCCGTGTGGAGCCGCTGAACCCTGACCGCAAATGCACCCCTCTGTCCGTTTCCGCTCACACCCTGTATGAGAAGTCCGATCCCTGCCTGCTGCCCGGTCCCGGCGGCGTGCTGGATCTGCATGAATGTGACTTCGTTGCCGAAACCGAGCGCATGGTTCGTGTGACCGGCTCCAAGTACATCAAGAATCCCAACACCATCAAGCTGGAAGGCTGTAAGGTTGCGGGCTACCGAACCATTTCCATCTGCGGCAACCGTGATTCCATCTTTATTTCTCAGCTGGATGACATCATTGAAGGCGTCAAGCGCCGCACCAGAGAGAATCTCTCTGCCGATTTTGACTACAGCCTGGACTTTATCGTCTACGGTAAAAACGGTGTGATGGGCGCTCTGGAACCGCAGCAGAATATCACGTCCCATGAGGTGGGCATTGTGATCGATGCTGTGGCTGCCACGCCGGAACAGTCCGCTGCCGTCTGTTCTGTTGCCCGCTCCACCATGCTGCATTACGGCTATCCCGGCCGTATTGCCACCGCAGGCAATCTGGCTTTCCCGTTCTCTCCCTCCGATGTGAAGGTCGGTGCGATCTACACCTTCTCCGTCTATCATCTGCTGGAGACCGAAGATCCCGAAAGCCTGTTCCCCAGAACTGTGATCGAATTCAAGGAGGGCGATGAAGTATGAAGATGAAAGAAATTGCATCCGTGATCCGTTCCAAGAATTCCGGCCCCTATGAGCTGACCATGGATCTGATGTTCCCCAATGACGATGTATTTGAAAAGGTCGTGGCCTCCAACGTGATCAGCCGTGAACGCATTGCGGAAATCTATCAGCTGAAGGCGGAAGAAGTTTTAAGCATTGTGATTTTCCCGAAGGCCCGTGCCATTAAGGCTACCATTGTTCGGCCTATGGCCTCCGGCGCTTTGGGTGAACGGGATGTTTACGGCGCGCAGCAGCATGCCCCCTTGATGGATCTTGAGGTGGAACTGTAATGAGTAATTTACTGGCAAAAGACTTTTTTACTCCGCAGGACGCGGAATACATCATTTCCGTTCGCCGTGAGATCCACCGCCATCCCGAGCTGGGTTTTGATACGGAGCATACGCTGGGGATCATCGAACGGGAACTGAACGCGATGGATATTCCCTACACGAGAAAGTACGGCAAGGGCAGCCTCGTCGGTTATGTCGGAAAAGACGAAGGCTTTACCGTTGCCATCCGTGCCGATATTGATGCGCTGCCGCTGCAGGAAAAGACAGGCCTTCCGTTCTCCTCGGAGATCGACGGCGTAATGCATGCCTGCGGTCATGATGCCCATCCCGCCATGCTGCTGGGTACTGCCAGAGCGCTGAAGCGGGCGGAGGCGCAGCTGGGCTGCCGTGTCAAGCTGATCTTCCAGCCCAATGAAGAGGGGTGGGGGAAAGAAGGCAGCGGCGCGGCAATGATGTGCAAAAACGGCGTGATGGATGATGTCAATCTGATCCTCGGCGTCCATGTGGAAAACTGGCTGGAAAGCGGTAAGATCGGTGTCTGCCCCGGCAACTCCATGGCAGCCTGCCATCCGTATACGATTGAGTTCTTTGGGCGAACCGCTCATGCGACCCTGCCCCAGTCCGGACGCGATACGCTGGCCATGGCGGTCTCCGCGTATAATGACATCTATCTGATGAAGGCACGGGAGATCAATCCCTTTGAAAACCATATCATTTCCATTTCCAGCCTGCAGGCGGGCCATACCCATAACGTCATTCCCGATTACGCGAAAATGACGATCTCTGTCCGAACCTTTGATATGAAGCTGGATGAATTTATCAAGCGCCGTATCACGGAGATCTGCGAAAGAGCCGCGGCGGAACGGGGCGGTACCTGCAAGGTCACCGATTCGCTGGATGCCATGCCGATCATCAATGATCCCAAGCTTTCCGCACTGGTGCTGAAGGCGGCTGCCACGGCATTGGGCGAAGATCGCGTGACGGAAATGCCCGTCAAGCTCTCTTCTGAGGATTTCTCTTTCTACATGGCGCATAAGCCCGGCGTGTTTATGCGCCTTGGCACCAGAAACGAGGAAAAAGGCTGCGTGACGCTGCCGCATAACAATGACTTCCTCATCGATGAAGATGCGTTTATCAGCGCCAGTATGACCTGTGTTCAGTTTGTACTGGACAATATGAACGGAATCGAGGGATATTGATGGGAACGTTTCGTTTTGCCGCCACCGGCGACTCCATCTTTCTCCGTCCATTTCCGGAATCCTATACCGGCTGGGAAGAGGTTGCCGATTTTCTGAAACAGGCCGATGTCCGCATGAACAATATGGAAAACGTGCTGGCAGACTATGACTGCTGCGCCTCTGCCTACTGCGGTACTCCCTGGCTCTGTGCGCCTCCTGCCCGGCTGGATGATCTGACCGCCCGTTTTGATTTCCAACTGTACAGTTTTGCCAACAACCATACGCTGGACTATTTCTATACCGGGATGCAGTCCACTCTGGATGCATTCCGTGAACGCGGTCTTGCGGTGTCCGGTGCCGGGGAAGATTTGGAAAAGGCCTCCCGTCATTGCAGCGCGAAAACAGAGAAGGGAAGCTGCGCCCTGATCTCCGTGACGACCACCTGCGATGATTCTGCCCGTGCCGGTTATGCCCATGACTGCATCCCCGGACGTCCCGGCGTCAACAAGCTGCGTCATATCGCCCAGTACACCATCCGTCCCGAAAAGATGGCAAATCTGCGGGAAATTGCGGAGGTAACCTGTATTGACGGACGAGCCAACAACTCCCGCAAGGGCGGCTATCTTCCTCAGAAGCCCGGCGTATTCTATTTTGGCGGCCATGAATTCCTCGAGGGTGAAGAGGAGGGCAAGTCCAGCGTCCCGCATCCCAAGGATTTGGCAAGGATCTGCGATGCCGTCAGAAAAGCCAAGGAAGAATGCGACTATGCCGTGGTCTATTTCCACAGCCACGAGATCCGCGGCATGGACGATGAAGAGACGGACTTCTTCCTGGATGCGTTCTGCCATGCCGTCATTGATGCCGGCGCAGATGCCTGTATCGGCAGCGGTACGCATCAGGTGAAAGCGGTGGAATTCTACAAAGGCAAGCCTATTTTCTATTCCATTGCCAACTTTATCTTCCGTGTCAGCGATATGGAGCATCTGCCCATGGACTATCATGACCGCTTTGGTGTAGATCCTTCGCTGCCTGCGGAGGAGGCGGTTGCCGTTCAGACGAAGAACGGCACGGCGGGTCTGGAAATCGAGAGCTACTGTTACCGTGCACTTTCTGCCATGATCACATGGGAAGACGGCAAGGTGAAAGAGGTCATTGCGAAGCCTCTCGGTTTGGGCTTTACTGCCTCCAAGGAGGAAAAGGGATTGCCCCGCAGCGCCAATGCCGAGGAAACAGAACTCTTGCTCCGCCAGCTGCAGAAACTTTCTGCTCCTTACGGAACAAAGATTTCTCTCCGCGAAGACGGCATGCTGGTTTTTGAAGCCGAATAAGAAAAAAGCCCGCGGAATGATGGGTGTTCGTAAAACAGTTAAACCAAAAATTTAACTATTTTACGGCATCTGTCAGACGGGGTTGGTAATCAACAACGGAAAATGAGTGATGCCAGGTCGAAAGACCGAGCATCACTCATTTTTTATCTTAACGCTTTTTCTTTTGATATTATGGAGGAACATATTATGCAGGAACTGAATTATATTCGTTGTGGTGATTACTATATTCCCGATATTCGTTTACCAGATGAAAACAGACCTATTGGTCGGTGGGGACGGATGCACAGAGATTATATCAAGGAGCACACCCCCATCCGCTTCAATGAACTTTGCCTCAGTGGAAAACTTTGGACGTATCTGGCTGACTTGAACGAGCAGGCACAGAGCCGTCTTGAACTTATCATTGAGCAAATGAAAGCCACTGAGGGCGTGACAGAGTGCATGAAGCAGCACGACCAGATGGCATGGGTAGGAGCTATGAATAGCATCCGCAATCGAGCAGAGGAAATTGTTCTGCGAGAAATGATCTACGAGGAGGGTTCG
>JAFSHY010000090.1 GCA_017440065.1 Oscillospiraceae bacterium
CCTTGTGGACGAAGATGCGAAGAAGACGCTTGACGCTGCCAAGGCAGCTTTGACAGCGCTGAACAAGCCTGCCGGTACCACTTCTCCCGGCACGGGAGATGACAGCAGCCTTTGGCTCTGGTTTGTGCTGCTCTTCATCAGTGGCGTTGTGTTCATTACACTGGCAACTGTTGACGGCAAGAAGCGTGTGACAGGAAAAAGATAAATAGGTCGCATGAAGAAAGGCGGTAGTGATTGCGCACTACCGCCTTTTCATCATCTGCGAATATGAAATTGCTCGCATGTTACGCCTTTGGCTTTCTACGATCATTGCACGCAAAAGCGATGCAAGAATCGAATCTCCGGCTTTATTTATCAGAGATTCAGAAGGACAACGGCGCACACGCCCAGCAAAACAGTCAGCAGCTTTTTGCGGTTCATCGGCTCGCGGAAAACCAGACAGGAAATAGCGCAGACCATGACGGACGATCCGCCGTTATAGACGGGATACAGGATCGAAGCAGGGGTTGTGCCGGTCAGATGCAGCAAAAGAGCATTGGTACCGAAGCAGCCCGCGGCAGAAATTCCGATGAGCAGGAAGAACAGCGGGGGATAGGTCTCCTTGATTTCCGACTTTTTGCCGCCTGCGAGGAAAATATAGAAAAACAGGACAGTGGCAGAAAGCAGGAAACTGATGCCGAGGAACGCGTTGTTGCCTGCACCGACATAAAGCTTGCCGTAGGCATTGAGTACCACGGCCCCGAAGCCGTTGCCGAGGAAGGCCATCGCGACCATGAGATACCATCTGGGGCGGATTTCCTTCTTCTCTTCCTTGGGGCCGATGCCGGAAAGGATCAGCGTGGCCATCAGGAACAGGCAGCCGATGATATGCACCGCTTTCAGCGTTTCGTTGTAAAATACGCAGCCGAAGACGATGGGCATGAGGATGTTGCAGCTGACGATGACGCTGGAAAGAGACATCGGGCCGTGCAGATACATTTCCGAAGTGCCGATGGTGCAGACGGACAGGCAGGCCGCAAAGGCAATGGCCAGCAGCCATGCGTTTTGCCCGTGCAGCGGACGGAACTCTGCCATGATCAGATAGACCACGGCGCAAATCAGCGTATAGCTGAACTGGAACACATAGAGATGGCGCAGACTTTTTTGCAGCTTTTGCTGGAAGAGGCGGATGCTGATGCTGGAGACCGTGGCGGTCAGACTGCAGACGAGGATCAGAGCGAAATTCAAAGCGATCACTCCCGAATACTTTTTATCCTTGGCTATTGTAGGAAAACCGCTGCAGGTTGTCAACAGGGTTTGCTGCGGGATCGGGCAATCTTTTTTCGGAAAAACAGAGTGTTCAGCCATCGGCGATCCTCCTTGGACAGGACGGAGAAAAGCGGCAGCAGGGCGGCATAAAGCAGTAGGTAGCAGCAGCCCAGAAGCACGGTCGGCCATGGGGCGGCTGCGCCGGAACGCAGCAGAAACCGAACGGGGATCGCGGCGAAAACCGCGGGCAGAAGCACCTTCGGCACGAACAGAAGCTGCAGACGGTATTCCGTCACGCGCACAAGGCGGCGCAGGCTCAGCCAGAAGTTTAATAGATGGGTGACCGTAAAGCTGAAGAGAAAGCCACCGATGCCGTATCGCGGCAGCAGCAGAAACAAAAAGAGGACATCGAGAAATGAGGTCAGCGTGTTATAGCGCACGCAGTAGAGCTGCTGCCCGAGCCCTTTGTGCATCCCATCCACGATGGCATCGGGATAAAGGATCAGCACCATGGGAGAGAGCATGGCAAGATAGAGGCCGGCCTCTTCGCTGTGATAGAGCAGCTGCCCCAGTGGTTCTGCCAGAGAGAACAGCAGCCCCGCGGTTCCTGCGGAGAAAACAAAGCCCCACCGCAGGCAGCGGTCGGTCAGACGGTGGATCCGTTTGCGGTTGTCTGTCGCAAGGCAGCGGGACAACTCGGGAACCATGACATCGGAAAGGGAATAGAGAATGGCGGCAGCAAACATCAGTACGGGAAATACCATGCCGTGGATGACGCCGTAGGTTGCCATAGCATGTTCGCCCGATGCACCGTAGCGCCGAAGGCCCTGTGGGATCAGCAGGTTTTCCAGCGTGGAAAGGCCGGAACGCAGATACTCGTTGGCAGCCAGCGGAAGGCAAAGACGCAGCAGTCTGCGGCCCATCTGAATCTGCTTCGGTGCGGGCGCGAAAAACCTGCAATCCCTGCGGTAGATGGCGTACATGGTCAAAAAACTGGCGGCGCAGCTGAGAGAGCTTCCGCAAAAGAAGGCAAGACAGGCTGCTTCTGCTGTGCTTGCCCGCCGAAGCAGCAAAACCGTGATCAGAATGCAGAGGATTCGTTCGCCCACTTCGATGGCGACCATGGAGCGGATCTTTCCGCAGGCGGTGAAATAGCCTGTCATCACGGAATTCATGCAAAGCACGGGAAGAAAGAGGCCGATCAGCCGCAGGCTGGAGGCGGCATGCGGTTCTGCCAGCCAGCGGCCGGCCAAATGATCGGAACAAAGGATCAGAAAAAAGCCTGCAAGGCAGCTTAGAAGCAGCGTGACCGCAAGACAGTGGTCGGCTGCACTGCGTACGCCGCCCGACCGCCTTCTGCCGTGTTCTTCCGCGCAGAGGTACATCGCGGCGATGCGGATGCCGGATGATCCCACGGTCAGCGCCAGCAGGCTGACAGAGGAAATAAGCTGAATGAGACCAAGTCCTGCAGCGCCCAGCCGATCGGAAAGATAGATTCCAAAGAGCATGGAAACCGTGCGGATGGCCAGATTTGCCGCGGTAAGCAAAAGCGTGCTGTGTACCACTCCGGACATAAGAACACCCCCTCGTCCATCCTATGAAGGACAAGGGGGAAGGTAGAATCAGAATTCGCCGACGGCATACATGAGGGCGGAAAGGGCGCAGAGCGGGGCGGTTTCGCAGCGGAGAATTCGGCTGCCCAATGTGCAGATCTGAAGACCGGCTGCTTCTGCCTGCATGACTTCAGAATGCTCCAATCCGCCTTCCGGCCCTGTCATCAGGGCTGCTGTGCGGAAGGGTGCGGCTTCAATGGCGGAACGGAAGGTGCGCTGCTCTTCGTTTTCATAGAACAGAACCGAAAGGTCGGCAGACGCGGCTTCCTTCAGCGCCGCAGCATAGGAGGGCAGCGTCCGCACCTCCGGAATTCTGCCTCGGCCGCTTTGCTCGGCGGCAGAGGCGGCGATCTTCTGCCAGCGCTCCAGCTTTTTACGGAGCGATTTTTCATCGGGGCGGGAAACGCAGCGGGCGGTGGGGAAGGTGACGACAGCATCGGCGCCCAGCTCGGTGGCCTTCTGGATCACGTGTTCCAGCTTGTCGCCCTTCGGCAGCGCCATATAGACGGTGACGGAAACGGCAGCCTCGGAACCGGAAGAACCGGAGGAATCGATTTGCAGGATCATCTGTCCCTCGCAGACCTCGGAAACGGTGCAGCGGTAATCGGTGCCGCGGCCGTCACAGACGATGACGGCATCGCCCGTCCGAAGGCGAAGCACCTTCGCGTGGTTGTACTGTTCGCCGGTCAGCACCAGCGTATCGCCGGTAACGGCTTCGGCAGAAAGAAAGAATTTCGGCATGGCGGTCGCTCCTGTGTTTCATTCGTTTTCTACATTATAATCGGAGGGGCAGGGGATTGCAATCCTCATTCTTTGGGGCTTGGAAAATGAAGAAGCATGTGATATAGTAAGAAAAGTCGCGGAAAGGGGATGAGGATATGATCGCGGGATTGCAGAAAATGACATTGCTGGACTATCCCGGCAAGGTGGCCTGCACGGTGTTTCTGCAGGGCTGCAACTTTGCCTGCCCCTTCTGCCATAACAGCGGCCTTCTGCCCAAAGCGGGCGAAGAGCTGATGAGCATGGAGGCGTTTTTCTCCTTCCTTGTTAAGCGTGTTGGTCTGCTGGATGCGGTCTGTGTCAGCGGCGGCGAACCCACGCTGTGCGCGGAGCTGGAGCAGCTGCTTCGCGGCATCCGTGAGCGGGGCTTCCTCGTCAAACTGGATACCAACGGCTCCAGACCGAAGCTGCTTCGGCAGCTGGTGGAAGAAGGCCTTGTCAATTATGTGGCCATGGATATCAAGAACGGCCCGTCCTTCTACGCGCAGACCTGCGGCCTGCGCCATCTGGATCTCGGCGTGATCGGGGAAAGCATTCGCTTCCTGCTCTCCGGGGCTGTTCCCTATGAATTCCGTACCACGGTGGTGGATCAGCTGCACAGCGAAGCTTCCGTGGAAGAAATGGGCAGATGGTTGTCCGAACTGGCTGCTCCTCAAAAACCCGCGGTGCTGTATCTGCAGAGCTTTGTGGATCGGGAAAGTGTGGCCTATGACGGGCTTTCCGCCGCGGGGGAGGAGAAAATGGCGCGTTATGTCGACCTCCTGACCCCATATATAGGGAATGTGACCGTTCGCAACGCGTGAAACACAAGATGTAGTGTTTCACGGCAAATATTTCCTACAAGATATTGACACGGATCCGAACATCGGTTATAATACGGGCAATGTGGCGTTACAGGCGCAAATTCACATTGCCTGTATTTTTCATTTACAACAGGAGGAAAAGAGAATGTATCAGGTATTAAAACGTGACGGCGGAACCGTCGAGTTTGAGATTTCCAAGATCAGCGCGGCCATGATCAAGGCATTTGAAGCGCAGAACAGGAACTACCACCCCAGCGTCATCAATATGCTGGCCCTGCAGGTCAGCGCCGACTTTGAACCCAAGATCAAGAACGGCGCCATCGCCGTGGAAGACATTCAGGACAGCGTGGAAAAGGTCCTTTCCGATGCCGGTTATGCCGATGTGGCCAAGGCCTACATCCTGTACCGCAAGCAGCGCGAAAAGGTCAGAAACGTCAATTCCGCTCTGCTGAACTATAAGGATCTGGTGGATGACTATCTGCAGATCAACGACTGGCGCGTCAAGGAAAACTCCACCGTTACCTATTCCGTCGGCGGTCTGATCCTTTCCAACTCCGGCGCCATCACCGCCAACTACTGGCTCAGCGAGATCTATGACGAAGAGATCGCCGAAGCC
>JAFSHY010000091.1 GCA_017440065.1 Oscillospiraceae bacterium
CAGTGCAGCTCACCCCGGGCCAACATGGGCTTCAACAGGTTTCCCGCATCCATGGCGCCCTCGGATTTCCCGGCGCCCACAATGGTGTGCAGTTCATCGATAAAGAGGATGATCTGTCCTTCGGACTTGCGAACCTCGTTGAGGACAGCCTTCAGCCGTTCTTCAAATTCGCCGCGGTACTTTGCGCCCGCGATCAGCGCCCCCATATCGAGGGAGAAAATCGTCTTGTCCTGCAAGGTCTTGGGGACATCACCCTTGACGATCCGCTGCGCCAGACCTTCCGCAATGGCGGTCTTGCCCACACCGGGTTCGCCGATGAGGCAGGGATTGTTTTTCGTCTTGCGGGAGAGGATGCGGATCACATTTCGGATCTCGTCGTCACGGCCGATGACGGGATCCATTTTCTTCTCTCTGGCACGCTTCACAAGGTCGGTGCCGTATTTCTGCAGGGCGTCGTAGGTATCCTCGGGGGAATCGCTGGTGACCCTCTGATTGCCGCGGACGGACTGCAGCGCCTGCATGGCAGCCTCCCGACGGATGCGGTAGGTATCCAGCAGCTTTTTGACGGCGGCATCCGGTACATCCAGCAGCGCCAGGAACAGATGCTCCACGGAGATAAATTCATCCCGCATGGATTCGGCAACGGTCTCTGCCTGATTCAGCGCGGCATCCACCGCACGGGCGATATAGTATCGGTCAGCTTCACGGCCGGAACCGGTCACACCGGGAAGTTTGCGGACTTCCTGCGCGGCAGCGGCTTCCAGGCTTTCGGTGCTGATGTCCATTTTCGTCAAAAGCTGCGGGATCAGACCGCCGTCCTGCTGCAGCAGCGCCAGCAGCAAATGCATCTGCTCGATCTGCTGATTGTTGTGTTCGGTGGCCAGGCGCTGCGCGTCCTGAATGGCTTCCAGCGATTTCTTTGTGTACTTTTCTGCGTTCATAGAATTCGCTCCCTTCATGGTTTAGCACTCTAACGGTGAGAGTGCTAAATCTCTTTGTGCACATCATAGTCCTCTTTTTTTGAAAAGTCAAGGGCTTCACAATCTTGTATCAAAGAGTTTACAAATACTTCAAAATTGCCCACTAACATATTTAATATTTCCCGCATACAATGAAATTACAAAGAACGATACTTTTTCATTTTCCTCATCCTTATATTTCCAAACAGAACCCCGCAGAGAAACTGGTCACTTCTCTGCGGGGTTCTGTTTTTGCAATAAAAAAGCGGCGCCGTCAGAAGACGGCGCCGCGGAAGCACTAATCAACCAAAAAGCTTGGCCAGCAGATCGGCAAGATTGAACTTTGCGAAAACGGGAACAGCGACCAGAGAAACGGTGGACATGATCTTGATGAAGATATCGAGGCAGGGACCGACGGTATCCTTCAGAGGATCGCCGACCGTATCGCCGACGACGGCTGCGTCGTGGGCGGGAGTACCCTTGCCGGCGTTCTTAACACCGCCGACCTCAATGAACTTCTTGCCGTTGTCCCAGGCACCGCCGGCATTGCCGCAGAAAATGGCCAGCATGATGGCGGAGAGGGTGGAACCGATGATGATGCCGCCGACGAATTCGGGGCCGAAGAGGAAGCCGCAGCCCACGGGCACCACGATGGCCAGCAGGGAGGGAACCTTCATCTCGCCGATGGAACCCTTGGTGGAGATCTCAATGCAGGTCTTGTAGTCGGGAGTCTGGGTGCCGTCCAGGATGCCGGGGAACTGCTTGAACTGGCGGCGGACTTCATCGACCATCTTACGGGCTGCCTTGGCAACGGCTTCGATCAGAATGCCGGAGAAGAGGAAAGGCAGAGCAGCGCCGATGATGGCACCGGCAAGGATCATGGGGGTCATCATGTTGAGGATGAGGTCGGTGCCGGCTTCGTTGAAGGAGTAGAGGTAGGAGATCATCAGAGCCAGGGCAGCCAGCGCGCCGGAGCCGATGGCAAAGCCCTTGCCGATGGCAGCGGTGGTGTTGCCCACAGCGTCGAGGGTATCGGTGATGCGGCGGACTTCGGGGTCGAGGCCGCTCATTTCGGCGATGCCGCCGGCATTATCGGAGATCGGGCCGTAGGTATCAACGGAAACGGTGGCGGTGACGAAGGAAAGCATACCCATGGCAGCCATGGAAACGCCGTACATACCGGAAACCATGTAGGAGATGATGATGCCGGCGCCGAGGATGATGCAGGGAGCCATGCAGGACTTCATGCCGAGGGCAAGACCCTGCGTGATGGTCAGGGCAGAGCCTTCCGTGGCTGCATGGGCCAGCAGCTGGGTGGGACGGAAGTCGGAAGAGGTGTAGAATTCAGCCAGAGCGCCGATGATGACACCGGAGAGAACACCGATGGCGGAAGCGATCCAGGGAGAGAATGCGCCGGCGGAGAAGCCGAGGGCAGCCTTCAGAACGGCAGCGTCTTCATTCTTGAAGAGGATGAGCGCAACAACGAGACCCATCACGATGGTCAGACCGGCAGCCACATAGGTGGCGCCGTTCAGTTCCTTGTGGGGATCGGTGGACATCTTCTTCTTGAACAGCAGGGAAGCGATGCCGATGCAGCAGGCAATCATGCCGATGGAGACGAAGATCAGGGGGAAGAGGATGCACTTTTCGAGGATCTGGTTGGTCATGCCGGTGCCGAGCGCGCCGGACTGCAGGAACATGTGGTAAGCAAGGATGATGCCGGAGGAGATGGCGCCGACAAAGCTTTCCAGCAGGTCGGAGCCAAGGCCGGCCACGTCGCCGACGTTGTCTCCCACATTGTCCGCAATGGTAGCGGGATTGCGGGGGTCATCCTCGGGGATGTGAGCTTCGGTCTTGCCGACGAGGTCAGCGCCCATATCAGCTGCCTTGGTGTAGATACCGCCGCCGACGCGGTTGAACATGGCCACGATGGAGCAGCCCAGCGCATAACCGGAGAGGGTCATGGTGAAGGGTACGAAGCTGACGCCGAGCCAGTTGGTAGTATTCTTGAAATTTTCAGCATTGAGCTGGTCAAAGCCGAAGCCGAAAATGATGAACACGAGGAAGAGACCCAGCAGTGCGAAACCTGCGACGCACAGGCCCATGACGGAGCCGCCGCGGAAGGCAACCTGGA
This sequence comes from Oscillospiraceae bacterium, assembly GCA_017440065.1. Lineage (GTDB taxonomy): Bacteria > Bacillota > Clostridia > Oscillospirales > Oscillospiraceae > RGIG3159. The sequence goes on from JAFSHY010000091.1 coordinate 3,094, forward strand.
GGGTTTTGCCGAGCTTGCGGGTGACGCGGGC
>JAFSHY010000092.1 GCA_017440065.1 Oscillospiraceae bacterium
AGGATTCCAGCCTGCCATCTGACCGACGCCGTCCACACTTGCATACTCGTAGAAATCGGGGAGATCCGATTCTCTCCAGGGTCGCAAGGTAAGACGATCCGTGGTCAGCACCACACCCGTGATGTCGATTTGCTTGTTCATTTTCTTACCTCCTAAATAATAAAAAAGCAGTGCAAGCAGAAACTTTCATTTCGGCTTGCACTGCATCTTTTTATAATCCTAGCTTTAAGATTATGTTAAAAAGAGTATGACAATGTAAGCCCGATCGTAGCCATAGGCATAACGTTACCGGACTTGTTATCGACTGCGTTGAAGCAATAACGAATCATTGTCAGTTCTCCTCCCTGTGATTTTGTGCGATTATACACCTGTTACTATTCGTTGTCAATACTATAACCCGAATTTGAACCGTTGTTCCTAACATGCATAGTTTTTGGTGTTCGAACTGTAAAACAGACAACGGTGAGCCGGAAATCCAGACCGCCATATCATTTTTCTGTTGTGGGGTTGCATCGTTCTTTCCAAGGGGTGCCTTGTATCTTTTAAGCCCATTTTATCCAAAAAGAGGAGAGGTCAAAGGCCTCTCCTCTTTTTTGGCATTTTAAGGAAGGGACTCGAAATTCAAATGCGGCAGTCCGGTGGACTGCCGCGGCAACCGATTCAAAAACCGGTTGCTACATTCATTTCCGTTTTCCAAAGGAAACGGAAATGCACGGAGTCCCTTCCGGTGTGCCGGTTTCGACTCTGCAATCATTTTTATCCTTTGAGTGTTTTATTGGACATCGGATACGGAGGTTTCGCGGCACTTTGTCTCCACGCCGAAACGGAAAGAGTACCGTATCCCCGCTGCATCTGCATCCGCACAATCAGAAAACCCGACCTGTGATCGTGATCACAGGTCGGGTTTCACTGTTATTGATTCAGACACCCGCGAAGCGGAATACGATGCCGACGACGGCGGAGCCGAGGATAAAGACAATGGGATGCAGCCCCTTTGTCCATTTGACCCAGCGGGTCAGCACCAGCACCACAACGCCGAGGATCACAGCCTTAAAGTCGATGGTCAGGGCAGGGCCGGCGCTCCGTGCAAGATCCACATGGATAAACACGGTGGAAGCCAGCACCAGCAGCGCTGCCATGATCAGCGCGGAGGATGCGGGACGCAGGCCGTAGAAGGCCGCATTGACATAGCGGTTATCGCGGAAGTTCTTCAGCAGCGCCGCGATGATCAGAATGATGATAACAGAAGGGGTAATCAGACCGAGGGTGGCAATGACCGCGCCGGGGATCCCGGCGCAGGTGAAACCCACATAGGTGGCCATATTGACGCCGATGGGGCCGGGCGTGGATTCGGAAACCGCCACCATATCCGCCAGCTGACCGGCAGTGAACCAGCCGGTGGAAGCGCCCATCTTCTGCAGGAAGGGCAGCGTTGCCATGCCGCCGCCGACGGCGAACAGGCCGGTCTGGAAGAATTCCCAGAAAAGACGCAGATAAATCATGCCTTTTTCGCCTCCAATCCCTTGATCACGATGCCGCAGACGGCGGCAAACAGGACGAACACGACGGGAGAAAGATCCGTCAAGCAGGAGGCGATCACGATGATCAGGAAGATCGCAACGGTCTTCCGGTCCACGATGGCTTTCTTCGCCAGCTTGAGAACCGTATTGAAGATCAGAACGCAGACGCAGACACGGATACCCGCGAAGGCATTCTGGATCCACGTCAGATGAGAGAAACTGGTAATGAGTCCCGCCAGCAGCGTGATGATGATCAGGCTGGGGAACACCATGCCGAGGGTGGCAGCGATGCCGCCGATGACGCCCTTCTGCTTCTGACCGATGAAGGTGGCCGTATTGACGGCAATGATACCGGGCGTACACTGGCCGATGGCATAGTAGTCGCTGAGCTCGTCTTCCGTGGCCCAGCCCTTCTTTTCCACGACCTCCCGCTGCAGGATGGGCAGCATGGCCATACCGCCGCCAAAGGTCATGACGCCAATCTTGGCGCAGGTCAAAAAGAGATCCAACAAAATATGCAAGACAGTTTCCTCCTTACGAACCGGGTTCCGGTTCCGATTGTACACCTGTTTCTCCGTCCGGCGCTTCGGGGTCGGGCGCCGGCGATTCGGGATCCTCTCCTTCCGCGGGCGGTTCCGGCTGAACCGGCTGCTCCTCCGGCGGCTGCTCCGGTTCCGCGGGCGGTGCTTCGGGATCCTCTCCTTCCGCGGGCGGATCCTGCGGCGCGGCAGGATTCTCCAGCGTGCTTTCCGGAAGACCGCAGGCGGGATAGGTCTCGCGATCCCAGCTGTAACGGTCCATATCGCTGTCCGCGTAGTAAACGAGATCCGAAAGACCCTCGCGGACATAGCGCATCAGATCCACATGATGGTAGGTCTCGCCGATCTGCAGGATATTCCAGCTGTAGCTCTCGCCGTCCAGATAGCCGGAAACGGTGCGGCAGCTGAGACCGACACGGTCGCAGAGGATCTGAAACACCTCCGCAAAGGTGCGGCTGCTGCAGATGCCTTCGCAGAGCAGCGAATAGACCGGCGTCAGACTGCTGCCCTCCACATACTCGAACCGCCCCAGCAGGTAGGCCACCAGCATCTGCGCCTTGGCATTGTCCTCATTACGGAAGCGCACATAGTTGGAGGCCGAGGTCAGAACGGAGCTGACCAGTAGCTGCATATTTGTGCGTTCGGCAGCAGAATGGGTATAGTCGAACTTCAGATCCACGATACGGATGGAGCCTTCCTCCGGATAGACGGAAGCCGTGACCTGCGGCGCCTCCATGACGGTCTCGGGGTTGGCAGCGCAATAATCCGCGGCCAGCTGCGCGCAGTCCATCGCGGATCCGTAAGCGGAAATTCGCAGCGTCAGCCGTTCGGCATCGTCCTCCAGCGCGGCGGCAATGGCCTCTTCCGCACCGCCTCTGCCGCGGACATAGCCGATCTCCTCCGCGGAAACGGCATCGGGACGGTAAGTGATCTCCACATGGCTTTCATAATAGGAAAGCAGGAGATTGCAGTCCGTGGTGATATATTCCACGCGGTAGGCGCCCAGCGGGTCATTTTTCCATACCTCGTAAGCGGCGGTGGAAAGATCTTCCGTCACATCGCCGTCATAACGGTAGGAGCGGATCACGCCGTGGGTAATGCCCTGCTCCACAAAGGAGAGGATGGCATATTTCAGCTCCTCATAGCTTTCCGCGGAAACGGCATCGCTTCGGCTTTCCACATTGGTATCCGAATGCTCGGAGATGACGGTATATTCATTTGGCACAAGTCCGCCGCTGCAGCCGCAGAGCAGGCTCAGCGCCAGCAGCAGGGCGATCAGACGGATGTTCATAAGCACCTCCTGTCAGAACGGGACGGGAATGCACAGTTACAGTTCCATGGAAAGCTGGACGTTGCCGGTATCCTCTTCCTTGAGCAGCATACCGGCGGCGGGAATGGTCTTGGTGCGGTAGCGGGAGGCATTGACGATGCCGCTGCCGTCCAGCAGCACGGCGCGGTCCAGCACGTATTTCTTCTTCAGCGTCAACACCTGCACGCCCTGCGTGTTTCGGGTGGTCTTGGGCTGCAGCTGGGCTGTGGAGAAAATGAGGGCGCGGCCTTCCGTGGAGATCAGCGCCACCTGGCAGTCCTGCTCCAGCGGCACGACCGCCTTCAGAGGACTCTTGTCCGAATAGGCGCCCGTCAGCTTCTTGCGGTTGGACTTGGTGAGATAGGCCTCCATGGAGACCTTGGCGATCTTGCCGTTCTCAAAAGCGAAGAGGATATTGCCCTTGTAATCTCCGGGCAGCACCACATCGACCACGGTCTCGCCTTCGGCCATCTGCAGCCTGGTGGGCAGGTAATCGCCCAGCAGGGATGCCTTGCTGTCCTCAAAGTCGGCACAGCGGCACTTATAGACCTGATGCTGATTGGTGAAGACCAGCAGTTCCGTGCGGTTGGAGGCTTCCACCGTCATGCGCAGGCTGTCGCCTTCCTTGAATTTCTGTTCGCCGGACATCCGCAGGGACTGGGGCGTGATCTTCTTGAAGTAGCCTTCCTTGGAAAGGAACAGATGGACGGGATACTCCTCGACCTCCTCTTCCTCCTCGGCAGCGGCGATCTCGGCATCGTAGACCAGGCCGGTCTTCCGGTCCTTGCCGTACTTCTTTTCCACCTCTTCCAGTTCTTTGACGATGATATTGCGGACTCTCTGGGCGCTCTTCAACGTCTTTTCCAGATCCTCGATCTCATCCTCGAGGCGGTCGGTCTCCTCGGTGCGCTTGAGGATATATTCCTTATTGATATTGCGCAGCTTGATCTCCGCCACATATTCCGCCTGGATCTGATCGATTCCGAAGCCGATCATCAGATTGGGAACGACCTCGTCCTCGCTTTCCGTTTCGCGGATGATGCGGATGGCCTTGTCGATATCCAGCAGGATGCGCTTGAGACCCAGCAGCAGGTGCAGCTTTTCTTCCTTCTTCGATTTCTGGAAGAAGATACGGCGGCGGACGCATTCCATACGCCACGCCGTCCACTCCTCGAGGATCTGCCGCACACCCAGCACCTGCGGCACACCCGCGATGAGGAGGTTGAAGTTGCAGGCAAAGTTATCCTGCAGCGGCGTCATTCTGAAGAGCTTCTGCATCAGCTTTTCGGGGTCGGTGCCGCGCTTGAGATCCACGGTCAGCTTGAGACCGGAAAGGTCGCTCTCATCGCGGATATCGGAGATCTCCTTCAGCTTGCCTTCCTTGAAGAGATCCCGCACCTTATCGCAGATGACCTCGATGGTGGTGGAATAGGGGATCTCATAGATCTCGATCAGATTGCCTTCCTTCACATAGCGCCAGCGGCTGCGCAGCTTCACGGGGCCGCGGCCGGTGCGGTAGATCTCCCGCATCTCATCGGGGTCGTAGAGGATCTCGGCGCCGGTGGGGAAATCCGGTGCGGGCAGCGTTTCCAAAATGTCCGCATCGGGATCCTTCAGCAGGGCAATCGTGGTTTTGCAGATCTCCCGCAGGTTAAAGCCGCAGATATTGGAGGCCATACCGACGGCGATGCCCATATTGGAGGAGACCAGCACATTGGGGAAGGTAGTGGGCAGCAGGGTCGGCTCTTTTCTGGTGGCGTCGTAGTTATCCACGAAGTCCACCGTATCCAGATCGATATCGCGGAACAGCTCCTGACAGATGGGATCCAGCTTCGCTTCGGTATAACGGGAGGCGGCATAAGCCATATCGCGGGAATAAACCTTGCCGAAGTTGCCTTTGGAATCCACAAAGGGATGCAGCAGGGCTTCGTTGCCGCGGGCAAGGCGCACCATCGTTTCATAGATGGCGGCATCGCCGTGGGGGTTCAGCTGCATGGTCTGACCCACGATGTTGGCGGATTTCGTTCTGCCGCCGTTCAGAAGTCCCATTTTATACATCGTATAGAGCAGCTTGCGGTGCGAGGGCTTGAAGCCGTCGATCTCCGGAATGGCTCTCGATACGATGACGCTCATGGCGTAGGGCATATAGTTGATCTCCAGTGTTCTGGTGATCGGTTCTTCGGTCACGGATCCGCGCAGCCCTTCCACCTTGGAATCGACAGGGCGGTTCTGTTCCGGTTCTTTTTTCTTTCTTGCCATAGTTTATCCTTTATTCAAAGCGTTCAATGGTAGTGGAGATCACTCTGCCCTCCTTGATGGCGGGCCCTTTTTTCATATGGGGCGCCTTGGCATGGGCAGCCAGCGCTTCGGCGCCGCTCCAGCGCTCCAGCAGAATGACCGTATCCGCTTCTTCGCAGGACAGGGTGAAATCATACTGCAGGCAGCCCTCCTCGGCCCGAACCGCCGCCTGCAGACCGCTCTGCTTCAGCGCGGAAACGAATTCCTCTGCCTTGCCGGGATGGCACTTGTAGGTAACGTGAAGAATGATCTCTTTCATAAGAAGCTTCCTTTCTCAGCTGATGTCCGCCAGATCAAGGAACTCATAGCCATGCTCGGCAATGTGTTCCTTTCTGCCCGCCAGATTGTCGCCCAGCAGCAGATCGAAATAGTACGCGGTACGTTCGGCATCCTCGGGCATGACCTTGATGAGTCTTCTGGTTTCGGGGTTCATGGTGGTCATCCACATCATTTCGGGATCATTTTCGCCGAGACCCTTGGAACGGGCGATGGTGCATTTTTTCCCGCCGATCTTTTGGAGGATCTCGGTCTTTTCCGCCTCGGTATAGGCGAAATAGGTCTTGTCCTTGGTGCTGATCTCAAAGAGCGGAGATTCCGCGATATAGACATAGCCCTCTTCGATCAGCGTGGGGGTCAGACGGTAGAGCATGGTAAGGATCAGCGTGCGGATCTGATAGCCGTCCACGTCGGCGTCGGTACAGATGACGACCTTGTTCCAGCGCAGATTTTCAATGTTGAAGGCAGCCAGATCCTTCACATGGCGATCCTTGACCTCCACGCCGCAGCCCAGCACGCGGATCAGATCCGTAATGATCTCGGATTTGAAGATACGGGCATAGTCTGCCTTGAGGCAGTTGAGGATCTTGCCGCGGACGGGCATGATGCCCTGGAATTCCGCGTCGCGGGACTGCTTGACGGAGCCCATGGCGGAATCGCCCTCGACGATATACAGCTCGCGCTTGCCCACATCCTTGCTGCGGCAGTCCACGAACTTCTGTACGCGGTTGGCGATGTCCATGGTGCCGGAAAGCTTCTTCTTGATGCTCAGACGGGTACGCTCCGCCTGTTCGCGGCTGCGCTTGTTGAGCAGCACCTGATTGGCGATCTTATCGGCCTCTTCCTTGTTCTCCATGAAGTAGACCTGCAGGCGGGAACGAAAGAACTCCGTCATAGCCTCCTGCACGAAGCGGTTGTTGATGGCCTTCTTGGTCTGGTTTTCATAGGAGGTCATGGTGGAGAAGCAGTTGGTGACCAGCACAAGGCAGTCCTGCACATCCTGGAAGGTGATCTTTGTTTCGTTCTTCGTATACTTGCCGATCTGCTTAAGATAGGCATCGATGGCATAGACGAAGGCATTTCTTGCCGCCTTGTCCGGCGCGCCGCCGTGCTCCAGCCAGGAGGAGTTGTGGTAATATTCGATGCGGTTCACCGTGGGAGAGAAGCAGACCGCCGCGGAAAGCCTGACCTTATATTCCGGCTTGTCGGGGCGGTCTCGGCCCTTGCGCTCCGCCTCCCAGAACTGGGGCGCGGTGATGGCGGCTTCGCCGGTCAGCTCGGCGGCATAGTCCAGAATGCCGTTCTCATAGCGGTAGTCGGTGGTCTCCAGCTTTCCGTTCACCTCGTTGCGGAAGCGGAACGTCACACCGGCATTGACCACGGCCTGCCGCTTCATGATGTCCTCAAAGAATTCTTTGGGGATATCGATGTCGGTGAAGACGTCGAGGTCGGGCAGCCAGCGGAACAGAGAGCCGGTCTTCTTGCGGTCGGCAGGCTCCTTCTTCATTTCGCCCACGATCTCGCCCTTTTCAAAATGCAGGCTGTACTTATAGCCGTCGCGGCGGATCACCGCGTCAAAATAGCGGGATGCGTACTGGGTGGCGCAGGCGCCGAGGCCGTTGAGACCCAGAGAGTATTCATAGTTGTCGCCGGCATTGTTGTTGTACTTGCCGCCGGCATAGAGCTCGCAGAAGACCAGCTCCCAGTTGTAGCGCTGCTCCTTTTCGTTCCAGTCCACGGGGCAGCCGCGGCCGAAGTCCTCGACCTCGATGGAGTGATCCTCATATCTGGTCACGACAACGAGATCGCCGTGGCCTTCGCGGGCCTCGTCGATGGAGTTGGACATGATCTCAAAGGCCGCGTGCTGGCAGCCCTCCAGACCGTCCGAACCAAAGATGACCGCGGGACGAAGCCGCACGCGGTCCGCGCCCTTCAGCGAAGAGATCGATTCATTGCCGTAGTCCTGTTTTTTCTTTGCCATGTTGTTCCTCACTACATTTTGCGCAATTTATAGTCATAAAGACCCAATATATCGAGTATAGTATAGCCCAAAAGATGCCAAAAGTCAACGGATGCCCATTCCTGCTTCATTTCTGCTCGTTTTTGGAAAAAAGGCGTTCTTTCGTTGACCCCGTCCTGTTTCTGTGATACAGTTCCAATATATCGATGTTGATCGCAGGAAAGGATGTGCATTTGTGAAAGTTCTTCTGATCCTCGTGGACGGTATGCGGCCCGATGCGCTGGCCGGTATTCCGGAGATGGAGGCGCTCCGCGCCCGCTCCTCCTACACTCTGAAGGGCAAAACGGTTTTTCCCTCCTACACCCTGCCCTGTCATATGTCCCTGTTCCACAGTGTTGACCCCATCCGCCACGGCACTGCCACCAATACCTACGCCCCGCAGGTGCGCCCCATCGACGGCCTCTGCGAGGTGCTGAATCGCAAGGGGCGCTCCTGCGCCTTCCTCTACAGCTGGGAACAGCTGCGCGATCTTGCCCGCCCCGGCAGCCTGACGCAGAGCGTCTTTCTCAACGGCGAATGCAGCGAATATGCCGATGTGTGCCGCCGCATTGCCGCCTGCACGCTGCAGCATCTGCGGGAAGACCGCTGCGATTTCGTCTTCTCCTATCTGGGCTGGCCCGATTCCGCCGGTCATGACCACGGCTGGATGAGCGAAGAATACCTGCACTCCGTCCGCGAATGCTGGAAGGAGATCGCG
>JAFSHY010000093.1 GCA_017440065.1 Oscillospiraceae bacterium
TGCACCATTTCGCGCTTATAGAGCGCCATATTGTCGCGCAGGTAGTCAAAGCCCAGCTCAATGTTGGTGCAGTAGGTGATATCCGCTTCATAGGCTTCGCGGCGCTGGGTATTTGTCAGCCCATGGATGATGAGGCCGACCTTCAGACCGAGGAAGCGGTGTACCTTGCCCATCCACTCAGAGTCACGCTTGGCCAGATAATCGTTGACGGTGACGACATGGACGCCCTCGCCCGTCAGCGCGTTCAGATAGGACGGCAGAATGGCCACCAGCGTTTTGCCTTCGCCGGTCTTCATTTCCGCGATGCGGCCCTGATGCAGCACGATACCGCCGATGAGCTGCACGGGATAGGGGCGCATGCCCAGCACACGATCGGCAGCCTCACGGACAGCCGCAAAGGCTTCCGGCAGCAGGTCGTCGAGGCTTTCACCGTTTTGATAGCGCGCCTTGAAATCTGCGGTCTTTGCCCGCAGCGCTTCATCGGAAAGCGCTTTATATTCCTCTTCCAGCGCGAGGATCGCCTTCAGCTGCGGCTGTAGCTTTTTGACCTCCCGCTCGGAACGTGTTCCAAAGAGTTTCGTAAAAATAGCCAATGTATATCCACCTTTCGAAGGTTCTGTGATCTCAGCACATAGTTCAAGATATTATATCACAGCCCGCTCCGTAAAAAAAGAAGATTTCGTGAACTTTTCAATTTCTTTCCTGCATCAGCCGCAAAAGATGCCAGCATCCGTATATTCGATGCAAAATGCACGGCATTTGCGGAAATTGCGCTCCACATTTCGCCGCGCCTGTGGTAAAATAGCAGCATAAATCCATACCTTTAAGGAGGAATTCACGTTGGGTTATCAGTATTGGAGCTATGAAACGCTCAACAAGCTTTGCAACGACGCATTCGAAAAGTTCGGCTTCAGCAAGGAAGAAGCCGGCATCATCACCGATGTTCTTCTGATGAGCGACCTTTACGGCATCGAAAGCCACGGTATGCAGCGCCTCGTCCGCTACTACAAGTGCATCGAAAAGGGCATGATCAAAGTCGACGCTCAGCCTGAGATCCTCTTTGAAACGCCTGTTTCCGCCGTCATCGACGGCCACGACGGCATGGGTCAGGTCATCGGTCACAAGGCCATGGAAATGGCCATTCAGAAGGCAAAGACCACCGGCATCGGTGTGGTCACCGTCCGTAATTCCAACCACTACGGCATTGCCGGCTACTACGCCAAGATGGCCTGCAAGGAAGGTCTGATGGGCATTTCCTGCACCAACACCAACGCCATCATGGTTCCCACCTACGGCCGTACCGCCATGCTGGGCACCAACCCCATCGCGCTGGCCATGCCCGCGGAGCCCTATGACTTTTTCTTCGACGCCGCCACCACCGTTGTCACCCGCGGCAAGCTGGAAGTTTACAACAAGCTGCAGAAGCCTCTGAAGGACGGTTGGGCAGTGGACAAGAACGGCCATCCCTCCAACGACGCTGCCGACGTCCTCGGCAACATCTCCGCCAAGCGCGGCGGCGGCATCATGCCCCTCGGCGGCAGCACCGAAGAGCTGGGCGGCCACAAGGGCTACGGCTATGCCATGCTCTGCGAGATCTTCTCCTCCATCCTTTCCCTCGGCACCACCTCCGATAAGACCGGCACGGGCGGCCGCGGTCTGATCTGCCACGGCTTCATGGCCATCGACCCCAAGATCTTCGGCGATGCGGAAGCCATCAAGGCGCATCTTTCCGCTTATCTGAAGGATCTGCGCGAATCCCCCAAGGCCGACGGTCAGGAACGCATCTACACCCACGGCGAAAAGGAAGTGGAAGCCGTTGCCAGGATGATGAAGGACGGCATCCCCGTCAATGACAACACCATGGTCGAAGTCCTCGATCTCTGCAACTACCTCAAGATGGACTTCGCTTCCTACTTCGGCGATTATCAGCCCCCCGTGGAAACCAGCTTCAAGGGCAACTTCTATTAATAACAGACATCAAAAAAACACGCGGTTGGCACAGCCAGCCGCGTGTTTTCTATTCAGTGATGTAATATCTGTCTTCCGTCCATTTTGCCGGATTGTTTTCGATATACCGCAGGATTCTCACATAATCCGCTTCATCACGGATCACATGGTCATAAGACCGCGGCTGCCACAGATCCTTTCCGCAAGTCCGGTTTGTGAAGCGTTTGAAGGTTCCCACAAACCGCCCAATACCGGAATCCTACTATGCTGCACAAAAGAGGGGCTTTTTCTCTGGTGCAAACTGTGATGAAATAATATCCCGGCGACCGATAATCGTATTCCGGTAAACGGATCACTTTCCGTTCCGGCATTGTCATGGGAGTTCCTCCACGGTAAGGCCGTGCCAGATGAGGAGCGTGCCGTCGCGGACGGTGATCTCCGCCGTTTTTCCGCAGAAGGAATTGCTGACGCCCAGAGGGAAGTCCGGTGTGAGCGTATGCTCCGAAAGCTCATATTTGAGGCCGCGGAGCGTAACACCCCGGGCAGGGCCGTCCATGGCAAACACAGAAAGGTCTCCTTCGCCCCGCAGGCGCAGCGTGCCGTTCCGCAAAACGGTGCAAACGGCATATTCATCGTAAAGCCATCCTCTGCCGCCCCGCTTTGCCAAAAACAGCAGGCTCTGCAGGTTGGCCAGCGTGTGATCCGGCCTTCTGCCGCCGGTGCCGCCGTAAATACAGAACTGCGTATAGCCGCGGCGCAAGCCCTCGCGGATGGCCGCCAAAGTATCCGTATCATCCTTTTCCACCGGCAGACGCATCACCGCGGCGCCCTGCGGGATCTCGCCCAGCGAGTCAAAATCACCCAGCACCAGATCCGGCCGGATACCGGCTTCACGGCAATGGCGCAGACCGCCATCGGCCGCGATCACAAGATCTTCTTCCTTCGGCAGCGTCTGCAGCCCGTAAAAGCTGCCCGCGCCGATAATATAGCATTCGCCCACAGCGATCACCTCTCTTTTTTTCATTGTATTTGTTTCGCTCATTTCTGTCAACCGATACCCGCCATATCAAAAAAACACCCGGAGGTTTCCCTCCGGGCGAGTTTTATGAAAGAATTACAGCAGGTTCTTTTCGGTTTCCTTGTCGAAGATGTGCATCAGCTTGGGATCGAAGGAGAACTTAACCATGGACTTCATGGTCATGTTGGAGGTGTCGACGTTGGCGGTGGGAACGACGGCAACGACATCGCCTTCGGCGGTAGCCAGGTGGAGATGCAGCTCGGAGCCCATCATTTCGGAAACGTCGATCTTGGCTTCGATGCCTTCGGCGCCGATCTGAACATGGACGGGACGGATACCGGCAACGATGTCCATAGCGGGAACATTGTCAGCCTTCAGGGCAGCCTGCTTGTCTTCGGGCAGGACGAACTTGGTGCCCATGATTTCAACAGCGTACTTGCCGTCTTCGATGACCAGCTTGGCGTTGTTGAAGAAGTTCATCTGAGGAGTGCCGATGAAGCCTGCAACGAACAGGTTGGCGGGATGGTTGAACACTTCCTGAGGAGTGCCGATCTGCTGGATGAAGCCGTCACGCATGATAACGATACGGTCGCCCAGAGTCATAGCTTCGACCTGGTCATGGGTAACATAGATGAAGGTGGTGTCGATCTTCTCGCGGAGCTTGATGATCTCAGCACGCATCTGGTTACGCAGCTTGGCGTCCAGGTTGGAGAGGGGTTCGTCCATCAGGAAGACCTGGGGATCACGGACGATAGCACGGCCGATAGCCACACGCTGACGCTGACCACCGGACAGAGCTGCGGGCTTACGGCCCAACAGGTTGGTAATGTCCAGAATTTCAGCCGCTTCCTTAACCTTGCGGTCAATGACTTCCTTGGGAACATGACGCAGCTTCAGTGCGAA
>JAFSHY010000094.1 GCA_017440065.1 Oscillospiraceae bacterium
CAGATGACGGATTCCACGGCAGAGGGGGTCTTGAGGTCGGTACCTCCGCACTGCCACTGCACCTGCAGGGAGGAAACGGCATAGGTGGCCTTGGGAATGGGGAAGGCGGCGCTCCTCATTTCGGAGCCGTCAATGCCATAGAGGAGGGAGGTGGGGTTGTTCAGCGCCACATCGCTGTGGGTACCCACGGCCATATTGGCATCGCTGCCGACCAGCTTGACGGTGTAGCTGTATTCGATGGTGGAATTGGCAATATCCAAAGAGGAGGAGGGATTCCAGTAGAGGGTCTTGCTGGAGGAATCAAAGGTCAGAGAACCGCCCACGGAGGTGCTGGGCTGCTCGGCGGAATTGGTCTCAAAGCCCACGGAATTGCCCATGGGGTCCACCAGCATGGCGGTCAGCTCATAAGTAATGCCGTCAAAGATCTGTTCCAGCTCGGCGGGGTTGGAGGCCTGGCTGTAGGTGCCGCCGTTGGCGGTCATACCGATCAGGTTGGGGTCATTGTGGTTGAAGCCGACGGTGTAAACGATACCGCCGTTATTGCGGAAACTTTGGAAGGTGGCATCGTCTGCGCCGTAGCCGTCGTTAGAGGCACCGTCGGTGACGATGATCAGAATCTTTTGGGTGGAGGGGTCATCGCTGAAGCAATCGGAGGTCAACGCAAGACGGACACCGTCCATCATATAGGTTTTGCCCGTGGGAATTACGGAATCAAAACTGGATACGATCTCTGCATAATCATTGATATTGAACGCTACGCGGCCGATCCGGGTATCTTCCGGCAGGGAAGAGGTCATCTTGCTGATGACCTGCTTGGCAATGGTAAAGCGGGACAACGGGAACTCAACAGGAGCCAAATGGTTGTTGTTGATGTAGTAGTTGCAGGCGCAGGAACCAACCGGTTTACCGGAGATGCTGCCGGTAGCGGAGTGCTGCTGTGCATAAGTGCCGCAACTGTAGCAGGCATCCTCATGCACATGAGAAGCATCATCATTGCCGCAGATCAAAGTGCAGCCGTAGGTGCCGTGGTAGTGGGAAAAGAAATTGTTGTGCAGATATTCCTCTGCGCACATATTCATGGAAAGAGAGGCGTCAAGCACGAAGGTGACTTCCAGCTTGGGAGGCTCGACCGGCTGATCCTTGATGGAGGCGGAAACATTGATCTGCCATTCATCCGCGGAGATGCGTTCCGCCTGCTTGTGCAGGATGATATTGCCGTCCTCGTAGGTGAGGTCTTCCGGCTTCAGCGGGTCGCTTTCCGCCCGCACAGGCAGGGTAACGTTGCCGAGCAGCAGAACGGCGCTCAGCAGGCAGGCGCAAAACCGTTTCCATTTGAAGTGATGATTCGATCTCAAGGGGATCCCTCCGATCAGATTACTGGATCTATGGTAAAACATGGGTATAAAACACCATAATAATATCCTATTAAAAAATTATATCGCTTCCGTTGTCAACCATCAACAACTAAATGTAACCTTTTGAAGAAAAAGTTCAAAATATAGAAAAAAGCACAGGAAAGCGAGCTTTCCCGTGCTTTTGACGGATGAAATTATGTAAAGAGGTTGCTTGCGCAGTCCACAGGTTTCCTCTGCTGCCGCCTGCGGAGCATGCAAAGCGGCTGGTGATCAGCGGCGGGCTTTGCTGCGGAAACGGCGGATCGCCAGACCAAGGCACAGACCGATCAGCGCGGGAACGGTCCAGCCGAGGTTTTGGTCAAACAGAGGAAGGTACTTTTCTGCGACGGCAACCAAACCGTCGAGATGCAGGCCTGTCCGCACCGATGCGGGCAGTGTCTTGATGAGATCGAACAGAGCCGCGGCGCAGGTAAAGGCCGTCACGCTGACATACACCGCCCGATCGTGGTCAAAGAGCTTGCCGCTCAGCGCCAAAAGGATCAGCGTGATGGCAGGCGGGTAGAGGAACATCAGAACCGGCAGAGAACAGGCGGTGATGTGATCCAGCCCGAAATTGGAAATCACAAAGGAAACTGCCGTAATCAGAATTGCCCAGACCCGATAGCCGAAGGCCTTGGGAAACATGCGGACAAAGGCATTGGCGCAGCTCGTAACAAGAACGATGGAGGTTTTCAGACAGGCCAGCGTAACGATAACGGCCAGAATCATGCTGCCCGCGGTTCCGAGATGGTGGGCGGATATTTGGGTAAGCGCGACCACTCCGTTTTCGGAGCGTGCAAAGACCCCGCGGGACTGGGCGCCCATAATAATGATCGCCACATAGATGATCACCATGATAAGGCCGGTGAAGAGGCTGGAAATAAGCACTTCCCTCGCAACATCGGGATCTTTTTTAACGCCCAAGGCGCGGATCATCTCGATGATCATAATGCCGAAGGCCAGCCCTGCCATACCGTCCATGGTGCCGTAGCCTTCGATCAGTGCGGAAAAGAAGGCGCCGTTTTGATAGGCGGCAGCAGGCGCGACAGAAAAAGCTGAGGTTTCGGAATTTGCCAGGGCAAAGACAACAAGGACGGTCAGGAACAAAAGAAACAGCGGGGTGATGATCTTTCCGATCCACAGGATGATGCCCGCGGGACGCAGGGAGAACACCAGCACCAGCGCAAAAAATGCGGCAGAGAAGAGCAGCACGCTCCAAAAGGCGGAAGCTTCCGTTTTGAGCAGAGGCGCAACGTCGGTGGTGTAAGCGAAGGCGGCATATCGCGGGATCACAAAAAACGGCCCGATCATCAGATACAGGAGGCAGGTGAATGCGCGGCTGTAACCCTTTCCGACCTTGCCTGCCAACGCCTGCAGGCCGTCAGAGTGCGTCATACCGATGGCGGCCACACCGAGAAGGGGAATGCCGACCGCGGTGATCACAAAGCCGAGGATCGCGGGGATCAGATTTCTGCCCGCCAGCTGCCCCAGATGAACCGGGAAAAACAGACCGTTGGCTCCAAAGAACATGCCGAACAACGTGACCCCCACCAGCAACCGCTGCGGAAGATTCAAGCGCCTGATCATGAGCAAAACACCCCTTTCACCGGCATTATTGTAGCATTCTGCTTGTCATTTGAGAAACGCCGCTTTATAATGGGGGTATTAGAAAACCTAATAGATATGAAATAGATGGAGAGGGTACCGATGGACAGTAAAAAACTGGAGATTCTGATGACGGCGGCGGATCTGGGCAGCTTTACCAAGGCCTCTGAGGTGGTGGGCTATACCCAATCGGGCTTGACACATATGATGAACGCGCTGGAGCGGGAGATCGGCTTTCCTTTGCTGCAGCGAAATCACAACGGCATTCAGCTGACCAAGCAGGGCGCGAAGCTGATGCCTGCCATTCGGGAATTCCTGCGGGCAAACGCGAATCTGGAAAATCAGATCAGCGCCATGCTCGAGCAGAAGGAAGAGGTCATCCGCATCGCGGCCTACGCAAGTATTGCCATGCATTGGATGCCGGAGATCCTTTACCGCTTTCGCCGCATCTGTCCGGAGGTCGATGTGGATCTGCGCATGGTGGATCATGCCTTTGAGCCGTTTGAGCTGCTGGAGAGCGGTCAGTCCGATGTGATCTTTTCCGGCAAACGGAACTGCAGCTTCTGCGATTGGACGCCGCTCTACCATGAAAAAATGTACGCGATCTTACCGAAAGGGTATCCGCTGGAAAACGCTGACGTGTTTCCGCTGACGGAGTTTTCGGGAAAGCAGTTTCTGATGCCGTACGGCAGCTTTGATGTGGATGTCAAGGCGGCGGTGGAGCCTGCGGGTGTGGTACTGGATGCAAAGACGAACCGCGTGGATGACGAGACGGTGATCCGAATGGTCAGCGCGGGCTTGGGCGTATCCATGATGACGGAACTGATGATCCGCGGCAGAACGGATGATGTCCTGTGCGTGCCGGTCACACCGACGGCAACCAGAGAGCTGGGCATGGGGATCCATAGCCAAAAGAAGGAAACGGAAAGCATTCGGAAACTACGGGAATGTGTCATGCAGTTTCTGAAGGATCGGCAGGGAAATTGAGCCTGCCGCGCAAAGCGCCTGCCTTTACGGAATAAGAAAAAACGCACCGGAACGTGAATGTTCCGGTGCGTTACTTTCTGTCAGGTTATGCAAAGAGGGCGTCCATGGCAGCCAGTGTTTTTTCCACCAGCTCGTCGCCGCCGGCAGGGCCGACCATGGTGCTGACGGGCTTGGAGCCGTAGCTGCCGCCGTCCACCGCGATCTGGGTGGGCAGGTAGCCGCCCTTGGCGTTGGAGGAGAGCTGGATGATGAAGGCCTGTCTTGCTTTGCAGCGGGCCTTCATGCGGATGGAATAATCCACATACAGCTCAAAGGGGTTCGTGGCAAACACAGCTGCGCCGAGACGGAACACAAAAATGGGGAATTCAAAGCGGTCGGTGGTCTGCTGCAGCTTCCAGCGGTTCAGATAGCCGATGTCCTCGAAGCAGCGGATCATTTCCGGCTCGCTCATCCGTTCGCCGGGGGCATACTTGGCCTTGACGGCATCGATGCGGGCCTGGGCGGCTTCGGTATCCTCCTTGGAGACGGTACGCAGCGCCACATCCATGCGGAAGGAGGTTGCCTTGAAGACGGGGCGGGTCTCAATGCGGTTCTTCGCCTTGCGGTAGCCGCGGGAAACGGCCTCGGCAATGCGTTCGGCGATGTCCCTGCATTCCTGCAGCATATCGATGTTGCGGAAGACGGCAGTTTCCTGCGCGTTCCAGACCTTCAGCTCCTTTTCGTTATCCTTGGAGATGCGGGTCAGGTCGAGGGGGTTCTGGTCACCGGCAGCGCCGCACAGGGGCAGAATGAAAATGTTGCCGAGATCCTCGCGGATGGCATTTCTGGTTTCATGCCAGTAGTCGGCGGAGATGAAATCGTGCAGCTCATAGACCTGCGAGGGGCAGGGAATGCAGACGGCGGCGCCGGTCAGATTGCCGTCCTGATCCCAGGTGTAGAGCATATCGGCGGAGTGATCCACGCCGCCTTCATAGCCGAGGAAGTTGGGTTCGGAGCAGGTACCGTACATTTTGGATTCCCGCTTGCCGTTCACGAGGAACTGGGGGCGGCGGTTGTGGGCGACCACGGCATAGTCGGAGGCGGTGGAGATGCCGCCGAGGCTGCGGCCTTCCCATGCGTCCTCAATGAGAGCAACGATGCGTTCGATGAAGAATTCGGCCGCTTCGTCATCCTTCAGAATGTTGGCGGGCTCTTCCATGATGGGGCAGAGGTCGCCGAGAACGCTCTTGAAATAGACCTCATAGGTGGTGTTCTGGCTGAACATGGAGGAATTGTGGGTGTGGATGACATTGAAGACCACACGGCTCTTGTCCAGCTCCGGCACGTTGACGCGGGCAAGGATCTTTTCAATGTGCATGGTAGGCACGCTGCCCATGTCGCAGGAGACCATGGTCATCTGATCTTCGCCGTTTTCCAGCACGAGGCAGGTGGCGGTCAGCGGGTCATGGATGTAGGATGAGATGCGGGAATAGAGCTGGCCGATGACGTAGACAGGGCGATCGGGCGTGATGTCGGTCTGTGCCCAGCCGATGTTGATCTGCTTGTTCATGGCAAAGTTCCTTTCTGAAAGAAAAATGTGGGGGAGGGAAGCTCCCTCTGTTCCGATGTTTCCAAGATAGCATAGTTTTCAGCGTCCCGCAAGGCAGGACGGCGAAATATAATATCGGATTTTCCGATATTGGTTATAATCGGAGGCATGGGTGCATACTTATTATAAATAAGGGGATTCGGAGCCCCGCCATACCGCACGGAGGAATGAACCATGGAACGATTCTGCCACTATCTGATAAGGGTTACGCTGGGCATCACCGCAGCCACGCTGCTGATTTTGTTGATCCTGATTCTCATCTGGGTGATCTGAACGCAAATAAATGGACAATTGACCGTTGATAATGGAAAATTGACAATTGTCTGCCGATTTTGTCATTCTGAGCGCAGCGAAGAATCTCCAACGTATCAAAAAATCGAGCCCAACGGGCGGGAGGAATCCCTCCACCGCCTTCGGCGGTCCCCCTCCCTTTAACAAGGGAGGCTCAAAAGGCCCCCTTGTCAAAGGGGGCTGTCAGCGAAGCTGACTGGGGGATTCAGCAGCGGATAGATCAGTTGGCGGGGACACCCGCCCCTACGGGAACCACGGAACGATACATAGAACCTGTCCTTGCCTCTCCCTGTGGGAGAGGTGGCCGAGTGCAGCGAGGACGGAGAGGGAAACAAGGCGCCGGGAACC
>JAFSHY010000001.1 GCA_017440065.1 Oscillospiraceae bacterium
ATACCGCTGATCCCCAGCAGCCAGATCAGCGTTCCCGCCGTCCATGTCGCCGCGGGCTGCTCTGCCTTCGCCGCAGTGTATATCTGCGGAAGCGGATCTGCAGCCGCCTGCCCGAACGCTGGCTTCCGTATCTCCGGTGCCGGGATGAATACTGCCTCAAGGGAAACATATTCCACCGATGTGACGATCTGTGCATCCTCTGCCGCCGGTGCATCCAGCAGCCCCAGCAGCGAAAAATCCGAAGCGAGCGACACCGGACAAAGAAGCCGGAACAACACCACCGCCCACAGCATATAGGAAAATACCTTAGGCGCTTTCTTCAGCAGCAGCCGGGCCATCAATACGATCAGGATCACCGCGCTGCCGGTAATACTCATATTCAGAATGAAGGACGGCGGCATAATTGCCGCCATATTCGCAAACAGCGTTTTCATTGGCAGGATACGCATGGTCTATCTCCTGTTCTGATCGATCAAAGCCTGCAGTTCCGCAATTTCCCGATCGGAGAGTTTTTTCCGGGTCGTAAACGCAGCAAGGAATGCGGGGAGAGAGCCAGAGAAGGTTTCCTCCACAAATTTCTCGCTCTGCACTGCATAAAATTCCTGTTTGGATACACGGGAAGTCACCGTACCGTCCTGATTCTGAAAGATCCCCCGTTCGCACAGCCTCCGCAGTACCGTATAGGTTGTGGACTTCTTCCAACCCAACTCCTGCGCCGCCAGCTTTACCAGCTCCGTTGAACTGATCGGTTCTCTCTGCCAGATTATCTCCGCAAAGCGGGTCTCGATCGCGCCCATTGTTAATTCGCCCATCTTGTGTACCTCCGGTTTACATGTTGTAGTCCATGTCCGTAGTCTACATCATGTAAACCATTTTGTCAACCGTTTTTCAAAATAAATCCGCCTGCGGAACATCTCCGCAGGCGGACAGTTGAATGATTGCCGTTATTCACTTCTCTTGCGCAGCAGGAAGCTGACGGCGAACCAAAGCGCCAGCAGCAGAGAGACCGTCGCACCCGTGGAGCAGCCGATCCAATAGGAAAGGATCAGACCGCCGACGCCGCACACCAGCGCAGCCAGCACGGAGAACAGCACATACTGCCGCATGTTTTTCGCCACATTGCGGGAAGCCGCCGCAGGCAGCACCAGCAGGGAGTTGATCACCAGCAGGCCAACCCAGCTGATGGCCAGCGTGACCACCACTGCGATGACCGCCGTGAAGATCATTTCATACCTTCGGATCAGAATGCCGCGGGAGGATGCCAGCTGCGGATGCACGGTGGTCAGCAGGATGCGGTTGGAGAACAGAAGCCACAGAAATACCACCACCAGCAGCACCAGCGCCAGCAGCCCGATCTCACGGGGCGTGACGGAGAGGATATCGCCGATGAGGAAGGTATTGAACTTTGTGAAGCTGCCGCCGCCCATGGTGGAAATAAAAATACCCAGCGCCACGGCGGTGGAGGAAAAGACGCCGATCACCGTATCAGCCGACTGATGGGTCTTCTGCCGCACCACGGAGAACAGGAGGGCAAACACCACAGCCAGGATCACCGCGCACCAGATGGGCGCGGACAGGCCGCAGAGCACACCGATGGCGATGCCCGTAAAGGCCGAATGACCCAGCGCATCGGAAAAGAAGCTCATTTTGCCCGTCACGATATTGGTGGAAAGCAGGCCGAAGAGAGGCGCCATGAGGCAGACCGCCAACAGCGCGTTCTTCATGAAATCCAGCGTGACCCACTCAAAGGGCAAAAGCTCCACGAGCGCATACCAAAGATTCATGCCTTCTCACCTCCCAGATGAAATGCCTCACGGAAGGCATCGGAATGCAGCACCTCGGACGGCGTACCGATGGCAAGAATACTCCGATCCAGCAGCGCCACACGGTCCACATACTTGCTCAGCATGCTGAAATCGTGGGTGATCATCAGAATGGAGAGGTCAAAGCGGTTGCGGATCTCATGGAGCATATCCATGAGCAGCGCCATGCCCTCCACATCCACACCGGAGAGCGGCTCGTCCAGGATCAGCAGATTGGGCATCGGCTCCAGCGCCAGCGCCAGCAGCACCCGCTGCAGTTCACCGCCGGACAGGGCGCCGATGCGCTTATCGATCAGATTTTCACCGCGGACATGCTTGAGGCAGTCCAGCACGGTCTGCCGCAGTGCCTTCGGCACAGGCAGGAAGGCAGGACGGGAAGAGATGCAGGAAACAAAGAGATCCAGCACCGTAATAGGGTCGGCGCGGTCAAAGCTGGGACTTTGCGGCACATAGCCGATACGCAGCTTCTGCTCCGGCCCGTTGGAGCGGTGGAAGGTAATGCTGCCCTCGTAGGGATGCTGTCCCAGAATGGCCTTGATCAGCGTGGATTTGCCTGCGCCGTTGGGGCCGATCAGCGCCACCATCTGGCCGCAGTGCATATGCAGATTGACCCCCTCGAGGATCCGCTCGCCCCCCAGCCGCACGGAAAGATCCGTGACCTGCAGGCAGCAGGAATCGGCGCAGCCGCCGTGATGATGTGCATGGTTCATGAAAGCGCCTCCAGAATCGCATGGAGGTTTTCCTCCATGGCGGTAATGTAATCTTCCCCGGACATGACCGTGTCCAGCACGGCAACGGCGCAGCCTGTTTCCGCCGCGATGACCGAAGCCGCAGATCGGGAGCCGTTCCGCTCCACGAAGACCGCAGGGATCTGCTCCGCTTCTACCAGTTCGGAGATATGACGCAGGTCCTTGGCCGAAGCCTCGCTGCCGGAATCCTCCTCAATAGAGGCCGCGATCTCCAGCGAGAACGCATCGGCAAAATAAGCGAAGCCGTCATGGAAGGTGATCAGTCTGCGGCAGGAAAGCGCTTCCAGCAGAGCCTGTCCGTCGGCCTTCAGCTGCGAAAGTCTTTGGCAGTAGGCCTCCGCATTCTCCGCGAACCGCTCGGCATGCTGCGGATAGTACAGGGCAAGCTCCCGTGCCAGCGTGCGGGTCATGGCGGCGGCATTGTCGGGATCCAGCCAGATATGGGGATCGTATTCGCCGTGATCATGACCGCGGTGTTCATGGTCTTCATGGTGTTCATGGTCTTCGTGGTCTTCATAACAGATCAGCCGCGCATCCGCGGAGCAGTCGATCCGCGCGGATGCTTCCGTCAGTGCGTCCTCCAGAAAGGCTTCCAGCCCGACGCCGCTGAGCAGGATCAGCTTCGCCCGCTCCACCGCCGCCATTTGATGGACGGACAGGGTATAGTCATGCAGGCAGGCCACGGAATCGGATACGACCAGCCCCACCTCCAGACCGGTGCCGTCGCAGACCGCCTGCGCGAACTGCTGCACCGGTGCAGTGGTGGCCACGATATCATAAGTTTTCTGTTCGCTGCATCCGGCCGGCAGCAGCATGAGCAGCAGCAGCGCCAGCAGCGGGATCATTCGTTTCATGGGATTCCTCCGAACGGAAATGCGGTAATATCGCCCACATCTCCCCTGATACTACCATTATACTAATTTTGTCAAGTCTTTTCCGTTCAGAATACGGAAACATAGGCATCGCTGGCAAAGCCGATGAGGCCGTTATACTCCACGATATACCAGCTGCCCACGCTGTTCAGCGCCATCAGCGACGCCCCCGACGGGATCTTTGCCAAAATGGGATACTCCACACCCGGACCGTCCCGCAGATTGAGATTTCCGCTGCTCTGCGTGGCAATGGCAGGCCGCTCCTGCTGCGGCAGCTGGAACGGCAATCCAAAAAACTCGCATACGCTCAGGGTCAGCGCACGGGCGATCTCCTGCAGATTGTTCTGCACCCAGCGGGCATCCTCCATATTGTCATGATAGCCCAGCTCCGCCAGCACCGACGGGGCGCGGGTCTCCCGCACCTCTGCCAGTGAGGTGGTGGTGACCGCCCGCACCTGATCCGGCAGCGGATAGACCACCTCCAGATTCTCCCGCAGCAGGTCTGCCAGCCGCCGCGCCTCCGTCCTGCCGGGGTAATAATAGAGGTCGATGCCCCGCAGTCTGCCCGCCAGCGAGGCAGGGGCGGCATTGGAATGCAGCGCCAGATGGGCGCCATAGGTGCCGGCATTGCTCATGCGGATGGAATGGGACACGGTGCGGGACGGATCATTCCTTGTCACATTGATGCCGGATGCCCGCAGCAGCGGCTCCATCGCATCCGCCAGTTCATTCATCCAGTACTCCTCATTCCCTTCCGTGACATAGAGATTGAACTCCTGCGTGGAGGGACTCAAAAATAAAAACGGCATAGCTGCGCTCCTTCCAAGGTTTTCCCCATGCTATGACAGACGCACAGAAATTGCCACCTTTACATTGCACCGTAAAGATGCTAAAATATAAAAGATTGAGAGAAAAAGGAGCAAAACCATGCAGTTTATCGTGCTGGATATGGAATGGAATCAGCCCTGGCCCGGTTCGCCTTCTTCCCAGAAGGTGCTGCCCGTGCAGATCCACGGAGAGATCATTCAGATCGGCGCCGTCCGCGTTTCGGCGGATCAGGTCATCGGGGATGAATATCAGCAGCTGATCCTTCCCAAATATTACCGCCGCCTCAACAAGCGCGTCAGCAGTCTGACCGGCATCAAGGAAGCCCAGCTCCGCGAACAGGGCAAGCCCTTCCCGCAGGTCATTGAGGAATTCCGCCGCTGGTGCGGCGAGGATTGCATCTTCCTGACCTGGGGCTTTGATGACATCGGTATCCTGAAAGAGAATATGGAACTGCACGGCGTGGACCATTCATGGATCAGCCGCTGGTACAATGCCCAGCTGATCTTCAACGCCCAGACCGACGGTTCTACCGCACAAAAGGCGCTGAAGACCGCCATGGCCATCTTTGAAATCGAGCCCAGCCGTCCCGCCCACGACGCCCTCGGCGACGCCTACCACACCGCCATCATCTGCACAAGGCTGGATCTTCGCCGCGGCATGGAGGAATACGGCAAGGCCAAGCAAAAGCACGAAGACGGCTTCCACGGCGCCGACATTCCCGGCTGTATCGGCAGAAAGGTCTTCCACGGCTATGCGGACAAGGATGCCGCCCTCAAAGCCATGGGCAGTAAGGAAAACCTCTGCCCCCTGTGCAAGAAAAAGATGCGGCCGTCCCGCTGGGTTTCTCAGCCCGGTCACCGCTATATGACCATGTCCAAGTGCAGTAAGCACGGCGAATTCCTCGTCCGCGCCCGACTGGTGCGGGAAGAGGACGGAACGCTGCGCGTTTCCCGCCTGCTCTATACCAGCGATTCCGAAGCAGCTGCCTCCTACCGCGCTAAGCTGGAGCGGATGCCGCCGGAAAAGAAGCGCACGCTTTTTTGGAAAAAGCGTGCCAAAAAAGCCGCCGAACGGCAGCGCTGAGATCGAACGAACTGTCCTGTGTTTCACCGCAGGACAGTTTTTGCATTGCCATGCTGAATTCCGGCAGGCAGGAGATTCTTCGGCTTACGCCTCAGAATGACAGATTGAAAGACAGGCAAAAGAAAAAACGGGCAAGTGACCGGCTTGCCCGTTTTTTCTTATTATCAGGAGAGAGGAAAATGAAAAAACCATCTTTGTTGTCTTTAGTATAACCGCCAGTTGTTAAAAAATAACCCCCAAGAATGTTAAATAATTTTTAACTAATTAGTCCATTAACGGTTTAAAGCGGTAAATTGATCATTCCTCCTCCGAACGGAACCTGCGCCGAACCCAAAGGCACACCGCAAGATACAGCGCGGCTGCCGTCAGCACCGGAAAGAGGCTGTTGTAGGCGCCGGGATAAAAATGCCACAGGATGCGGCTCCCGTTCCAGCAGGGAAACCACGCCATCATCCAGATGGCCGTGCGGTAATACCGCCTGCGCCATTCGGGCAGGATGCCGCCGTGATTCCGCCAGACCGTTTCAAACACCACGGTGCCGACGATATGGACCGTCATAGGCAGCAGCGTGGCAAGGATGCGCTGCGTGACGATCCAGCCCGTGAGGCCGAGGCACAGGGCAGCGGCGTACAGGCCCATCAGCGCGCCGAAGGCAACGCGGCGGTTCTGCTCTTCCTTTCCGCCGTTCTCTGCCGCAGCCGACGGAACAGTCTGCCCCGGGGCGGTCAGCTCCATGCCGTCCTGCAGCATGGAATCGATGCTGACGGAAAAGAGGCCGCTCAGCTGCACAAGGTTCTGCGCGTCCGGCAGCGTGGCGCCCAGTTCCCAGCGGGATACCGCCTGTCGGGAAACACCCAGCAGCGCCGCCAGATCCTCCTGCGAATAACCGGCCTTCCGCCGCAGGTGCAGCAGCTTTTCTCCAAAGGTCATGTCCATTCCTCCTTTTCCTCTATCCTATCAGCGGCGCGGAGAAAACACAAGCGCAGGCGCATATCAATTCCGCAACCGAATGTAACATTCCCTAATTTGCAAAAAAGAAAACGCGGACAAGTGACCGGCTTGTCCGCGTTTCCTTTATACAAAGAGAGGAAAATGAAAAAATCGTTCTGTTTGTCTTTATCATAATCCGAAATTGTTAAAAAGTAAGAGGCTTAATTGTTAAAAATGTTTTAAACGCATAAAGCCGCAGGAAAAGATTGGGGTTTCTTTGCAGATCCGCAAAAAAAGTCTGTCATATTGCCTTCGGGTGTGATACAATAACTTATCAAACGATCAATCACGCAACGAGGTGGCAGCCATGGAAGAACGCAAGCTGACAACGGAAGAACTGGAAACCATCAGCCGTCTGCAGGAGCAGAAGGATTCTCAGGAGCATTATACGGAGCGCCCCAGATCCCAGCGGATCCTGGCATGGATCTGCACGGGCATCGTTATAGTCGGCTTCCTGCTGATGTGCTACTGGCTGGTCACCCCTGTCGCATGAGGATCCTCGGAATCGACCCCGGCTATGCCACCATCGGCTTCGGTCTGAT
The DNA here is from genome assembly GCA_017440065.1 of Oscillospiraceae bacterium. Lineage (GTDB taxonomy): Bacteria > Bacillota > Clostridia > Oscillospirales > Oscillospiraceae > RGIG3159. The sequence goes on from JAFSHY010000001.1 coordinate 6,888, forward strand.
CGAGGCCGTCCACGGCCGGACGCAAATGCTCAACTACGGCGCCATCTCCACCCCGCCCGGCATCCCCTTTGCCCGCAGACTGGAGATCCTTTATGACGATATGACCGTCCTTCTGAAAGAAACGCAGCCGGAGGCCGTTTCCATTGAGCAGCTCTTCTTCGGCAACAATATCACCACCGGCATCGACGTGGCTCACGGCCGCGGCGTGATCCTGCTGGCGGTGCAGAAGGCCGGCATTCCCATCTTTGAATACACCCCCATGCAGGTGAAGCAGTCCGTGGTCGGCTACGGCAAGGCCACCAAGCTGCAGGTCATGGATATGACGAAGCGGCTTTTGCACCTGCAGGCAGTTCCCCGTCCCGACGATGCCGCGGACGCGCTGGCGCTGGCGCTCTGCCATGCCCGCTCCGCCACCTCCATGCTCAGCAGGCTGGGCAAATGACACGCAACAGGAGCATGATCCATGTTTTTTTACTATCTGAACGGCACCGTTGCCGCCATTGAACCGAATCTGGTCGTGATCGACTGCGGCGGTGTGGGCTATGAGTGTGCCACCACGGCGTACACCATCTCCCAGCTGAAGCAGGGTCAGACTCACAAGCTTTATACCTACTGCAACATCCGCGAGGATGCCTTTGAGATCTTCGGCTTCTCCACCAGGGAGGAAAAGCGCTGCTTTGAGCTGCTGCTTTCCGTCAGCGGCGTCGGCCCCAAGGCCGCCCTCAACATTCTTTCCGCCACCACACCCTCCGGCTTCCAGCTGGCGGTGGCCTCCGGTGACGAAAAGGCGCTGACCGCCGCACAGGGCGTCGGCAAAAAGCTGGCGCAGCGCGTGCTGCTGGAGCTGAAGGACAAGCTGAAGTTGGACGGCACCGAAGCTGCCGTTTCTTCCGGCGGAGCCGTACTGCCCCAGCGCAGCAGCCATGCTTCCGAAGCCGCTGCCGCGCTGGCCGTTCTGGGCTATTCCCAGAGCGAGATCGCGGTGGCCATGAAGGGGCTGAACACAGAAACCATGACGGTGGAAGAGATCGTCCGCCATTCTCTGCGGGCGATGGTCATGAAGTAAGGAGGAAACGCTTTGAGTATCGAATATTCCGGCGAGATGCAGGCGCCTCTGGTCACCACCAGTCTGACCCCGCAGGACGAAGGAGAATTCTCCCTCCGTCCCAAAATGCTTTCCGACTATACCGGTCAGGAGAAGGCCAAGGGCAACCTTTCCGTCTACATCGAAGCAGCCCGCCGCCGCAATGAGCCGCTGGATCACGTGCTGCTCTACGGGCCTCCCGGTCTGGGCAAGACCACGCTGGCAGGCATCATTGCCAACGAGATGGGCGCGGGCATCCGCATCACCTCCGGCCCTGCCATTGAAAAGGCCGGTGATCTGGCCGCTCTGCTGACCAACCTCGCGCCCGGCGACATTCTCTTCGTGGATGAGATCCATCGGCTGAATCGCGCCGTGGAAGAGATCCTCTACCCCGCCATGGAGGACTTTGCCATTGATATCATCATCGGCAAAGGCCCTTCCGCCAATTCCATCCGTCTGGATCTGCCTAAATTTACCCTCATCGGCGCCACGACCCGTGCCGGTCAGCTTTCCGCACCTCTGCGTGACCGCTTCGGCGTTTCTCTGCGGCTGGAGCTTTACACCACGGAGGAGCTGCAGCGGATCGTGACCCGTTCCGCCACCCTGCTGGGCATGGAGATCGACCCCGAAGGCGCCCGCGAGATCGCATCCCGTTCCCGCGGTACGCCCCGTATCGCCAACCGCATGCTGCGCCGTGTGCGTGACTTCGCGCAGGTCTTTTACGGCGGCGTGATCACCCGGGAAGCGGCAGACGACGCCCTCTCCCGTCTGGAGATCGACAAACTGGGCCTTGATTCCATCGACCGAAGGATGCTGACCGCCATCATCGAGCATTACAGCGGCGGCCCTGTGGGTCTGGAAACGCTGGCCGCCACCATCGGCGAAGAAGCCATCACCCTGGAAGACGTCTACGAACCCTATCTGATGCAGCTGGGCTTCCTGACCAGGACGCCCCGCGGCCGCTGCGTGACCGCCAGCGCCTATGAACATCTGCGCCTGGAGCGCCCCGACGGGCAGCTTCAGTTCTGATCCGAATCTAAAGGAGTAATCATTATGGGAAAACTGTTTGGTACTGACGGCATCCGCGGCGTTGCCAACGAAACCCTGGACGGCGCCCTTGCCTACCGCATCGGTCAGGCTGCCGCCATCGTCATGGAGCAGGACACCGGCAAGCGTCCTCTGTTCCTCATCGGCAGAGATACCCGCATCTCCGGCGATATGCTGGAATGCGCGCTGGCTGCCGGTCTGACCGCCTGCGGCGCGGATGTTCTGCGCCTCGGTGTGGCGCCCACCCCTGCCGTTGCCTATCTGACTGTCCTCAACAAGGCGGCTGCAGGCGCGGTCATCTCCGCTTCTCACAACCCCTACGAACACAACGGCATCAAGCTCTTCTCCGGTGCCGGCTACAAGCTCTTTGACGAGCTGGAGGAGCGCATTGAGGAGCTGATCCTCTCCGAGGAGCCTCTGCCCGTCAAGACCCATGGCGACATCGGCCGCATTATGGACGGCAGCGACCAGCTGGAGCACTATCTGAACCATCTGGCCTCTACCATTGAAGGCGATCTTTCCGGCATGAAGGTGCTGGTGGACTGCGCCAACGGCGCTGCTTCCGCCACCGCCCGCCGGCTCTTCGCAAAGGTTCATCTGGATGCCGACTTCATCAGCGATGCTCCCAACGGCATCAACATCAACAGCGGCTGCGGCTCCACCCATCTTGATGCCCTTTCCAGGGCCGTGGTAGCCGGCGGCTACGATGTGGGCATTGCCTTTGACGGCGACGCCGACCGCTGCCTTGCCGTCGATGCCACGGGCGAAACCGTGGACGGCGATCAGATGATGGCCATTGTTTCCGACACCATGGTGAAGGCCGGTACGCTGCGCGGCGACGGCTTTGTTGCCACCGTGATGTCCAACCTCGGCCTGCACAAATACTGCAAGGAGCAGAACATCAAGCTGCTCTGCGCGCCTGTGGGCGACCGTTTTGTGCTGGAAATGATGATCGCGGAGGGCATGGCATTGGGCGGCGAGCAGTCCGGCCACGTCATCTTCCTGGACCACATGACCACCGGTGATGGCGAACTGACCGCCATTCAGCTGCTCTCCATCGTGAAGCAGAGCGGTAAGACCCTGCATGAGCTGGCCTCCGCCGTGACCCATTATCCCCAGATCCTGCTGAACGTCCCCGGCCCCGTGACCAATGCCGACAAGAAAGCGCTGATCGCCTGCCCCGACGTGCAGGAAGCCGTCCGCAAGGGCGAAGCCATGCTGGAGGGCGACGGACACATTCTGCTGCGCGCCTCCGGCACAGAAGCCCTCATCCGCGTGATGGTGGAGGCAGGCACGCAGGAAAAAGCCGATGAAGTGGCGCATATGGTGGCAAATGTCGTCGAAATCGCAAAAAACAGCTTTCAAAATTAAAAAAGATTTATTCTCCATTGACAAAAATCAGATGGATGATATATAATGACTTTTACAGGGTTTCCGCTTCCCTGACATGGCGGAGGTCCTGACCAAGGTGCCTGCGGCAAAGCCGTGCACATATAAGATACCCTGTTGAGACCAGCAAGCAGTTGATGGGCGAACCTCAGGGCAATCACGATTATCTAAAGAGAGGTATTTTTCCATGTACGAAGACAAGACTTTAGTTTGCAAAGAATGCGGTAATGAGTTCGTTTTCACTGCCGGCGAACAGGAATTCTACGCTGAACGCGGCTTCCAGAACGAGCCCCAGCGCTGCAAGGCCTGCCGTGACGCCCGCAAGAACGCTGCCCGTGGTCCCCGTGAATTCTTCACTGCTACCTGCGCTGCCTGCGGCGGCGAGGCAAAGGTTCCCTTCGAACCCAAGTCTGACAGACCCGTTTACTGCTCCGACTGCTTCGCTAAGATGAAGGCCAACGGCTAATCATAGAAGCACATCAGGGATGGTCATTTGACCATCCCTGTTTTTTTGCGCTTTCCATCAGAAATGTTTATGAGAATAGAATTCCGATATTTGTCAATTACCGTATTTCATGCTAAAATGCAGAAAAGAACGGTATGGAGCCGGAAGGATTGCTTTCTATGATCCGTGTTGCGATCTGCCAGTTCGGCGAAGAAACCAACTGCTTTGTCAAGGGACGGGCTGCGCTCCGGGACCTTTGCCCGCCCACAGGCCGCTGGTGCCTCAGCACCGAGGTAGAGGAGGTACACCGCGGCACGCAGACTTACATCGGCGGCGCGCTGGATGCCGTCCGTGATCTGGACTGCAAGGCTGTGCCTTTGGATTTTCCCAAAATGAACGGCGCCAATTTCCTCGCAGGGCCGATCATGACGAAGGAATGCGTGATCGAGGCCGTGGGGCGCATCTGCGATGAGCTGCGCCGCCGCCGCGGGGAATACGACTGCCTGTTCCTCTCCATGCATGGCGCTGCCGTTTCCGATCTGACTGAGGATGTGGAGTCCTACACCCTTTCCGAGGTGCGGAAGGCAGTGGGCGATCTGAAGATCATGAGTTCCCTCGATAACCACGGCAATCTGACAGAAGAAATGGTTCGGCTTTCCGACGGCTATATCGGCACAAAGGCCGTGCCGCACACCGATATTTACGAAGCGGGCTACCGCGCTGCCGCCATGCTGATCCGCACCGTCCGCGGTGAGATCGAACCCAAAATGGCGCTGCGGAAGCTGCCGCTGCTGTCCTTCTGGCCTGCCGGCACCACGCTGGACGGCACACCGAAGGAGATCCGCGAATACCTTGCCGACTATGTGCAGCGGCACGGGCTGCTGGATGCCACCTTCTTTCAGGGCTTCTCCTCCGCGGACTGCGCCTGCACGGGTGCCTCTGTGTTGGAGGTAGCCGACGGCTATGTGCCGGAAAAGGAAGCGGAAGAGCTGGCCTTCTACGTTTGGGACCGCAGAGAGGGCTACCGCGCGGAATCCTGCACCGCCGCCGAAGCCATCAACAAGGCGCTGACCATGGTCAAAGACCGCTTTGTGGTGCTTTTTGAAGGTTCGGACAATCCCGGCAGCGGCTGCCCCGGCGACGGCACTCATCTGCTGCGAGAGCTGATCGGGCGCAACCTGCCCCGCACCGTCATGGGACCCATCTATCACCCGCAGGCCGCCGCCATCTGCCACACCCACAAGGTTGGTGACCGCTTCCCGCTGAAGGTGGGCGGCGACACGCAGCCTGAAATATTCGGCGCGCCGCTGGACGAAGATGTGGTCTACGACGGACATTGGCCAAAATAAGCAGCGCGGGACACAGTTCCTTTTCTGCCCCTTTGACATTCCGCTTAATTTCACTTATGATAACAGAAACCCATGACAAGTACCCATTCTGTGCAAGTCACACCTGAAAGGAGTCCTTCGTATGAAAATTGCCATTGGCGGCCTCAAGCAGGAGACCAACTGCTTCTCTTCCGTCCCCACACCGGAGAGCAGCTGGGCTGTGCGCAGCGGAGAAGAGATTTTCGCGCTTCGCGGCACGGCCAGCACCGAGATCGGCGGCATTCTCTCCGTGGCAGACCGCTGCGGATGGGAGATCCTCCCGACGCTGTTTGCCCACACCTCCCCTTCCCAGCCCACCGACAAGAAAACGTATGAAAAATTGCGGGAAGGGATCCTCGCCCCGATCCGCGCCCACAAGGATACGCTGGACGGCGTGATCCTCTGCTTCCACGGCGCCATGACCGTTACGGGCGTTTCCGATCCCGAGGGCGATATCTCCGCCGAGGTTCGGAAGCTGATCGGCAGCAAGCCTTACATGATCACGCTGGATCTTCACGCCAACAACACAAAAGAGACCGTTGATGCCGTGGACGCCGTCTTCGGCTATGACACCAATCCCCATATCGATATGTATGACCGCGGCAGAGAATGCGCCCTCTGCATGGAAAAGACGCTGGCAGGCACCTGGAAGCCCGTCACCGCCCACTGCCATCCTCCCATGGTCGTTCCCACCATCAATATGCGCACGGCGGAAGGCCCCATCCACAAGCTGCTGCAGCGGGCATTTGAATGGGAACAGCAGCCCGGCGTCATCAATGTCAGCGTGTTCGGCGGTTTCCCCTATACCGACTGCGACTACACCGGTCTGAACATCGTGGCCACCACCGACGGCGACCCCGCCCTTGCCAAACAGATCTGCACCGAGCTGGGCAGCAAGGCATGGGAGCTGCGGCAGGAATTCATCAAGCAGCTGCCCGACATTCCGGAATCCATCCGTCTGGCCGGAGAAAAGCTGAAGACCAACCCCGCCCTGCCCGTGATCCTGGCAGACGTTTCCGACAATGCCGGCGGCGGCGGTTCCAGCGATACCACGATGCTGATGCGGGCGCTGCTGGAGGCTGATTTCCCGGATTCCGCCGTGGGCTGCATCTGGGACGAAGAAACCGTAAACCGGGCCATCGAGGTCGGCGTTGGCAATACCGGCCGTTTCCGCATCGGCGGCAACTTCCACGACTACGGTGAACCCGTAGAAACCGAGGCCACCGTGCGCGCGATCACCGACGGCACCTGCCGCTGCTACGGTCTGATGGGCCGCGGCGACAAGTTTGCCTTCGGCAAGGGCGTCCGTCTTCAGGTCGGCAATGTGCATATCTGTGTTTACAGCACCCGCAGAGCCTGCAACTACCGCGAGATCTTCACGAATCTCGGCATTGATCCCGCCCGTCAGAAGGTTCTGCTCATCAAATCCCGCGGCCATTTCCGTGCGGACTTTGAGCCGATCGCCGATTGCATCATCGAGGTCGACGCCCCCGGCGCCGTCAATCCCAATATCCTCCGCTATCCCTATCAGAATGTCTACGGCTGGCCCGTTACGGAAGTCCCCGCCGACTGGCAGCCCGAATAACACAAAAAAAGCTCCCTTCCGGAGATCCGGAAGGGAGCAATTTTTAGCTTAATAATTCAGAAATTATTCAGCGTGGTCAACCTTGTACATGTGACGGATCAGCTCCAGAACCTTGTTGGAGTAGCCGATTTCGTTGTCGTACCAGGAAACGACCTTGACGAAGGTGTCGGTCAGAGCGATGCCGGCTTCTGCGTCGAAGATGGAGGTACGGGTGTCGCCCAGGAAGTCGGAGGAAACAACAGCGTCCTCGGTGTAGCCCAAAATGCCCTTCAGGCTGCCTTCAGAGGCTTCCTTCATGGCAGCGCAGATCTCTGCATAGGTAGCAGGCTTAGCCAGATTGACAGTCAGGTCAACTACAGACACATCCAGCGTGGGAACGCGCATGGCCATACCGGTCAGCTTGCCGTTCAGTTCGGGGATAACCTTGCCAACAGCCTTTGCAGCGCCAGTAGAGGAGGGAATGATGTTGCCGGAAGCAGCGCGGCCGCCTC
>JAFSHY010000095.1 GCA_017440065.1 Oscillospiraceae bacterium
CCCAAGCTTTGCTTCGTCGGCTGCCCCCATATGAGCCTGCAGCAGCTGAAGGACTGGACCGTCCGTGTGGAAGAAGGTCTGAAGGCCTCCGGCAAGTCCAAGGTTCTGATCCCCACCGTCTTTACTACCGCTCCCGCTGTCCGCAAGGAATTTGAAAAGACGGAATTCGCCGCTCGTCTGAAGGCTACCGGCGTTGTTGTCAGCTCCATCTGCCCGCTGATGTATATGAATAATCCCCTCTGCAAGTCCATGCCTGTTATCACCTCTTCCAATAAGCTGCGCACATATACCACCGCACGCTTCTACAAAGAGGATGAGATCCTTGCCAAGATCACGAAAGGAGTGTAATGGAAATGAAAGAATTCAAAGGACGGATTGTCGCTCCCGGTACCGTTACCGCTCCTGCTGTGGTTTCTCACGGCGGTCTGAACACTCTGGCTTCCTTCCAGAGCGCGCTTCTTTTCGGCGATAAGAAGACCACCTGCGGCGACCAGAACAACCCCGATCTCTATAATAAGCCCATGGGCGGCAAGGCGCTGTGCCTGCCTCAGACCATCGGCTCTACCACCGGCGGTCTCGTTCTGTACGCAGCCTGCGCGATGGGCCATCAGCCTGCCTGCCTGCTGTTCTCCAACCCCATCGATTCTCTGGCTGCTGCCGGTTCCATTCTCGTTTCCGTCTGGCTTCCCGAGGTTCAGATGCCTGTTGTGGACAGCCTCGGCGAAGAATTCCTGAACTACGTGAAGGATGATATGACCATCACCGTCAAGGAAGACGGCACTGTGGTTGTAGAATAAGATATCGCAAATGAAAAAATACCGCCCTGCAGGTCAAAGTCTGCGGGGCGGTATCGGTTTATTGAAGGAATTCTTCCGCGATCTGCACGTACAGGGCAGCGCCGCAGGGAAGGGCATCGGGATCCGCGGCAAAGCGCGGATTGTGAACGGGATAAACAAAGCCTTTTTCCTTGCTGCCCACACCGATGTGGTAGTAGCAGCCCGGTGCTTCCTGCAGGAAATAGCCCACATCCTCCGTTCCCAAAGAGGGCGCAGGCTGGTGATAAACGCTGCTATCCCCGAAAAGCGCTGCTGCCGCGTGCTTCACCAGTTCGGTCATGGATTCGTCATTGCAGGTGGATGCATAGCCTTCAACGATTTCGATCTCGGCTTCCACATCCATAGCCGCTGCAATGCCTTCGATGATCTGGCGGACGTCTTTGGTGACCCGAATGCGGGTATTGGGATCAAGGGTGCGGATGATCCCCTGAAGGGATGCCGTTTCCGGAAGGACGTTGCCCGCAGTTCCCGCATGGAGAGAGCCGACGGAAATCACCACGGAATCCGTGGGTGCGGTGCGGCGGCTGGCAACGGTTTGCAGGGCAATCACAGCGTGAGAAGCTGCAACGATCACGTCATTGCTTTTGTGGGGCGAGGCGCCATGGGCGCCCTTTCCGCGGAATGTGACGGTAAAGGGGTTGCTGGCGGCGCTGACAAATCCGGGGCGGATGCTGACAGAGCCTGTGGGATGATCCGCTGCGCAGTGACCGAAGAACACGGAATCCACATGGGGATCTTCCATACAACCTACTTCGATCATCCGCTTCGCGCCGCCTGCGCCTTCTTCCGCGGGCTGGAAGAACAGCTTTACGTTACCCTGCAGCTCCTCTTTTCGGTCTGCCAACAGCTTCGCGGCGCCCAGCAGCATGGTCACATGGGCATCGTGTCCGCAGGCATGCATCACACCGGGAATTTGGGAGGCATAGGGAAGACCGGTTTCCTCTTGAATGGGCAGCGCGTCCATGTCGGCGCGGAAGGCGATCGTCTTTCCGGGCTTACCGCCGCGGATGATACCCAGTACACCGGTATCCGCGATGGACTTGGCTTCAATGCCCATGCGCTCCAATTCTGCGAGGATCAGCGCCTGCGTCTGATATTCCTGCCGCTCCAGCTCCGGATGACGGTGGATCCGAAAGAAAATATCGTTCAGCCATGCGGAAATGGAGCGGGCTTCCTGTAACGCGTTATGATCCATAAACGGTTCTCCAAGTCATGAGATGACAAGAATTCTGTAAGGCAGATTGGTTTTTCGGGAAGAATCAGAGTCCCTGTTCTTCCACAAATTTGTAGAAGGCCTGTTCTTCCTTCAGATCTTCGGGACGCACCGTGCCCACGGGCGCGGTGTAGACCACGAATTCGTTTGTTCCGTCGAGGCCGAAGATCTCGTTGCAGACGTCATGGCGGAAGGCGGCAATGGCGCAGGTGCCGATGCCGAGTCCCGTACAGGCAAGATACAGATTCTGACCAATATGGCCGGAATCGATCAGCGCCACGCGGTGGGCATAGATGCCGTAGCGCCATTCCACGCGGTAGGCGTCCATGGCCCAGTAGAAGACCACGGCGGCCTTGGCTGCCCAGCGCTGGCCGGAAAGGGAATCGTTGATCGCGCCCTCAAGATCCTCCACAGGGTGCAGGAATTCGATGGCATGCTCCATGGGCAGATAATGGTAGGCACCGGGCTGCAGACCTTCCACCTGACGGATCAGCAGGTAGGCCTCATACTGATGGCGGGCTCCGCCGCAGGGAACGGTGCGCAGTGTGGCATAGCTTTTGCCGCGGATGCTCTTGATACCCTGCGTTGCCCAAAGCAGGAAGGAAAGCTGCAGCAGGGAGAGCGGCTGTTGGGTGAAAATACGGTTGCTCTTTCTGTCGCGGATGAGAGAAACAAGATCGTTTTTCATGGGAAGCGCGTCAAAATCCATCGGCAGCTTTGTCCGTGCGGATTCGTCGGCCATAGGCGTCTTGACCAGCGGAGGCTGGGGCAGCTTCAGATCCTGGTCGGATTCGTATTCTTCCAGATAAGGCGTGCCGTCATGGTAGCCTTTCATAAATTCACGGCCCTTGGCAATGAGTTCGTCGGAAATGCTTCTGTCGATCATGATAAAACCTCCTGCGGATTTGTTGCTTTCATTCTACACAGAAGGGAAGAAGAAGGCAAGCTTTTTTGTACTTGAGGCAATTGCGCCGCTGTGCTACAATGATAAAAAAGTGTGAGGTGACTGCGATGGAACCCAAGGATTATATCGTTGTAAGGATCGAAGGCGACTATGCTTATCTGCGCCTTCTGGACGGCTCTTCTGCCGAGGAACTGTTTATCGCGCTGGCATTGTTGCCCTTCGGAACGGATGTGGGAACGAAGCTGCGCTGCGATATGCCGGATTTCACCATCTTATAACGGAAAAAACTGCCCGAATAGCGGAAATAAGGATTGACAAGCGGGTGTTTCAATGTTATAATCTTATCCGCAGTTAAGTCCTGCTTCAAGGGCCTTTAGCTCAGCGGTCAGAGCCCCCGGCTCATAACCGGTTGGTCCCGGGTTCGAATCCCTGAAGGCCCACCAGTTAGTAAGCCAACGCTTTGACATAAATATAGGGGTATAGCTCAATTGGTAGAGCGGCGGTCTCCAAAACCGTAGGCTCTGGGTTCAAGTCCTAGTGCCCCTGCCAGTTAAACACCGGATTTCAAGACGAAATCCGGTGTTTTTCTAACTTTTTGGGACATTTTCAA
>JAFSHY010000096.1 GCA_017440065.1 Oscillospiraceae bacterium
ATGAGGATCTTTTTCATTTCCGCGCCTCCCTGCTCTGCTCCTTTTCCATGGCGCCCGTGCCGCCTTCCACCACACCGTCGCGCTTCAGCACGGAGGTGACGGTGCCGAAGAAGCACTTCACATCAAAGAGGAAGCTCATGCGCTCCACATATTCGCCGTCCAGCCTTGCCTTGACATCGATGGGCAGCTCATCGCGGCCGTTGATCTGCGCCCAGCCGGTCAGACCCGGCACCACATCGTTGGCGCCGTATTTATCCCGCTCCGCAATGAGGTCATACTGATTCCAGAGGGCGGGACGCGGGCCGATGACGGACATCTGACCCAGAAAGATATTGAAGATCTGCGGCAGCTCATCGAGGCTGGTCTTGCGGAGGAAGCCGCCCACCTTCGTGATCCACTGCTCCGGATTTTCCAGCAGATGCGTGGGCATATCGCGGGGCGTATCGATGCGCATGGTGCGGAATTTGAGAATATTGAAATGGCTCTTGTGCAGGCCGACGCGCTTCTGCCGAAACAGCACAGGGCCGGGAGAATCCAGACGGATGGCCACGACCAGCACCAGCAGCAGCGGCGATAAGATCACGATGCCGCAGGCAGAAAGCACGATATCGATCAGTCTTTTGAAAAAACGCTTATACATACCTAGTACACTCCAAACAGTATCTTCTATTTCCCGCAGCGAAACCGCTGCCTGTGCATAGCATACCCTTCCCGTGTTCGGGCTACCCAATATTATACTATACCCCAAAAGTCTTTTCAACCCCGATACCCCGCGGAAAGAAGTTCCGACCCTGCCCGAAACGGGAACAGGGTCGGTTTTTACGGAAATATCAAACAAATTCGGATTCCCACACGGCAACACCGCTCTGCTGGAACACCTCGGTCAGCCGCCTGTCCAGCATCTCGCGGGTCACGCCCTTTTTGAGGATGACCTGCAGGAAGCCTCCGCCGCCCGCACCGCAGATGAATCTGCCGCAGATCAGATCCTCGCAGGCCAGAAAAATCTGATCGATGCAGGTATTGGTGGCAGCCTGATCCAGCTGCTGCGAAAGCTGCCAGTGCCGATCCAGCAGCATGGCAAAGCCGTCGATGTCACCGCGTTTCAGCGCGTCCTTCATGGAAAGGGTCAGCGGTTTCATATCCCGCAGCGCCGCCACCGATTCCGGCCTTCCGCCGATATAGCCGCCCACGACCTTCCGCAGCAGATTCCGCGCCAGCCTGCGCTGGCCCGTATAGATCAGCGCGAAGCGCTCCTGCAGTTCCTTTTTCGTTTCCGCGGAAAGGATCACAGGCTCAATGCGCAGCTTCTGCTCAAAGCCCGGTTCGGAGGTGATCAGCTTAATCCCCTCCGTCAGACCGCCCGCTTGATCCTGCCAGCCGCCGCCTGTGCTCATCATCTGCTCCATGCTGAGAACGATGGTATAAATATCGCTGTTTTCACAGGGTTTGCCGAAAAACTCGAAAATACCGCGGATGCAGGCCGCCGCCAGAATGCTGCTGGTGCCGAGACCGGAACCCTTGGGGATGCCCAGCACCTGCGTGGAAAGGTAGATACCTCCGCCCAGCCGCTGCAGCAATTCCTTCAGATCCGCCTCGCCCTCTGCCGGGATCACGCCCGCGCTGATCAGCGCTGCTTTGTGCAGCGCGAAGGGATCGAAGGGATTTCTGCAGTCGCGGATCTCCTCCAGCGTTTCTGCCGTGCCGAAGACGCCCACGTCGGCGCTTTCAAATTCGATATGCAGCTTTTCCAGCCTCCGCAATTCCACCAGCACGGGATACTTCCCGCCCAGCTTCAGCGCCGCGTTCAGCACCGTACCGCCGTGTTCGATGCAGTAGGGCGGCGTATCCGTCCAGCCGCCGCCCCAGTTGACCCGCACGGGCAGCTCCACCCGTACCTGATCACGGCAGATGCGCCGCCCGCTTTCCCGCGGCAGTTTCTTTTCCGCTTCCGTCCGAACCGCTTCCCGCACGGCATCGAAGCATAGCTTCTCCGCCCAATCGTAATCTTTTCCGTGAAAACGGATATGATGCGCCTTCATAAAGCGGGAAAGCGCATAGTAAATGCGGATCTTCAGCGAAAATTCCGCCTCTGCCGCATCCTCCAGCAGCGTATCACAGGTCTGCTCCGTGATGCCGCGGACACCGAAGACCTCCAGCGCCTCCCGATCACCGCAGCCGACAGCAAGGCAGTCGATCATCTTTCGGGACAGAACACGCTGTTCCAGTTCCTGTCCTCTGCGGCAGATCTCGCGGACGTCCGCCAGCGCGAAGGAGGAAGAAAGGCTCTCGCGGCGGCTCTGCTTCCACCGGAGGCTCTCTTCCTCCGAAGCCTTGCCTTTTGCCATACGAAGCAGGATCTCCGCACCGTCCAGCGCCTCCTCCTGCGATGCGCAGACAGGATACAGGCGGGCATTCCAGAGCAGCTTTTCTTCTCCTGCCGCCCAAAGCTCCGCCTCCGTCAGACCGCTGCATTCCAGCAGCCGCCTCAGCGTTGTGCCGAGAAACGGCGCGTCCGTTCCCTGCGCCTTGGGATTATCCCCCACGGCATAGACCCGCACCGTGAAGCTGCCGTCCGAAAGTGGCAGACCGTGCAGCACCGTATCAGCGGGCACCGTACGGTTACGCAGCTTCACATAGGATACGATGGCGCCGCTGCCGACGCGGCTGTCCTCCAGCACATAGGCGCTTTCCAGATACGCGCCCTTTCCGATTTGCGCCCTTCTGCCCACATAGGCATTGTTTGCAGCAAAGTCACCGCCGGCATTGGTCAGCACATGGGGCGACCAATCGAGAAATTCATAATCCCCGATATCCCGCGTCACCAGTTCCCGCAGTTCTGCCGTCGTGCCGAAGTGAAGAAACTCCGCCGGCGAAGGGCAGATGAGCTTCATCGAGAAGCCGGACAGGACATCCCAAAGCTTTCTGCGGCAGGAACACAGCGCGTCGTTCAGGCTGCCCTCCGCGGCCTCCTTCAGATACTGCTCCAGCGTGGAAGATTTGGCCAGGGGATATAAAAAGTCGCCGTAGAAGCTGATTCTCGCCTCTTCATTGACAAATTCGCGGTATTTTTCTTCATCGATCCTGCCGCCCGTGCTGATGAGGGAATAAAGGGCATCCAACAGTTCCGAATCAAAGATCACGGCGCCGGTATCCAGATCCACATTGCCCTGCGCGTTGACCGCCCCGCGGCTGCGCAGGACAGCTTCCGGCTGCTTATGGAGAAAGGCCTCCACATTGCCGCTGCCGTCATTCAGAAAGACGCCGTGGTTCTGTCCCGTAGCTACGGGCTCCTTGATGGAGATGGCAGCAGCGCCGCGGTACTGCAGGTCGATCTGCAGCGGATTGAAGAGCAGCAGCACATCGCCGGAAAGCACCAGCATGCCTTCCCCGATGCGGGAAGGAACACCGGACATGACGATCATAAATTCATCGAACAGGGTGGAAGCATAGCCGTTGGGCAGCTCCCGCGGCACGGGCGAAAACAGCTTGCCCAGCGCGGAATACTGCGGCACACGGCGGCTGTCGCCGCCGGAATGGATGACGAGGATCCGCTTATGGCGGAAGCCGCCTTCCTGCTCCGCCAGATGGCGCAGCACATGGAACGTGGCGCCGCCGGAACCCACCCGTTTCCCGTCGGGATCGGGAAGGACGGCATAGGAGGTGGAGGCGGGCAGCAGCCCCAGTTCCAGCCGCCTTGCGATCTGCCCGCGGTAGACCTCCGCCTGCGCCTCATTGGAGGCGGTGAGGATCACATGATCCCATTTTAAAAAATTCTCCTTACGGAGGCTGCGTTCATAATCCTCCCACGCATCGAGATAGCTTTCGCGCAGAAAGAGGTTTTTGATCTTTTTGTAGGTCATAAGATGCTCCTTTGGCCGTCTGTTATGGCATTCTTCCGTTATTGTGCCGTTTTTTCGGGGAAATCAAACGGAAGCTCCCTGACCGTCCGCACGGAAAAAACGCACGGCAAAATCGCGGAACAGTTCCTCCTGCGGGAGCAGTTCCCTGCCCGCCGGCATAAAGAGGCGGTGATTCCATGCCTTTCCGCTGCCGCGGATGGGGATATAACGGAAGCCCGGTTCCTCATACTTGCTGGAATAGACGGTACTGAAGGACACGCCGTGGTTGCTCATGACCATGGATCTGCGCACCATATAGGAGCATTCCATGGCACTGTCATGGGGAATGCCGGCACTGTCCAGCAGCTGACAGGTAATGCGGTGCAGCGACTGGTCAAAGACCGGCAGCACCAGCGTTTCCTCCGCCAGCTCGCGGATATCCACCGATTCCCGATCTGCCAGAGGATGGTCGGGATGCACCACCAGCAGCGGTCTGTCCCGATCGATCAGAGAAACACTTTCCATCTCCCGATCTGCGGGCAGATCCGATTCCTCCGCCAGAATAAACTGATAGCGCTCCAGCTCGCTGCGGTTCTGCAGTTGGGAGAGCTTCAGCGTGGTATAGGACAGGGTGATCTCCGGATGCTCCAGCGAAAAGGCGCAGATGAGTCCCACCCACAGATTGGAACAGGTCACCGCCACGCGGATCTGCTCCTGCTCCTGCTTTTTGGAGCGGCGCAGCTCGTGCTCCATATTTTCCATCAGCGTCATCATTTGGTTGACATAACCAAGAAGCAATTTGCCGTGCTGGTTGATGGCGATGCGGTTGTTCGTTCTGTCAAACAGCTTGACATCCAGTTCCTTCTCCAAACGGCTGATGGTGGCACTCAGCGCGGGCGGAGAGATAAAGAGGGCTTTGGCGGCGTCGGAGATCTTTCCCGCATCCGCCACGGCTTTAAAATATTTGAGCTGCTGTAGTTCCATTTCTGTCACGCTCCCATGGTTTCTTTCTGCCACTATACCACAGCTTTGCATAATGTTCAAGTTATGCAGGCGAAAGAATCCGTTACTTGATTCTTTTCCCGTTCCGTTGCAGAATGAAGGTACAAAGGAGGCGATTCTATGCGTCTTACAAAGGCCGGTATTGCCGGCACCATGGAATCCAGCGATGTGATGGTAACGGTGCGTCCCGCGGAGGAAGCGGGCATCCGCATTGCCATCGAAAGCAAGGTCGAAGCGCAATACGGCGATGAAATGCGTCAGACTGTGCTGGATGTGATGAATGATTTCGGCATTGAAGCCGCGGAGGTGGAGCTGCGGGACAGAGGCGCGCTGGACTGCGTGATCCGTGCTAGAACACAGACCGCCGTCTGCCGCGCCCTCGGAACGGGCTTTGACTGGAAGGGAGAGGATCGGTAATGGAACGGAAGACCGCCCTGAAACGCACCAGCCTGTATGTCAGCGGCACCAATCCCGTCAACATGATCCAGGCAGGTTTCTATAACGAGGACTGCATGGTCTTCGATCTGGAGGACTCCGTCCCCGCCACGGAAAAGGATGCTGCCCGTCTTCTGGTTTATCATATGATCCGTGACCACCGTCCCGCGGGAAAATACATCCTCATCCGCGTCAACGGCATCTATTCCGAATGGATCGACGAGGATCTGGAGGCGGCTGTCCGTGCCCGCCCGGATGCCATCCGCATTCCCAAGGTGGAATATCCCGAAGAGGTCACCATGATCGCGCAGAAGATCTCCCGCATTGAGGAGGAAGCCGGCATCGAAGTCGGATCCACCGAGCTTTGGTGCAACATCGAATCCTACATGGGCGTGTTCAATGCCTATGAGATCGCCACGGCTTCCGACCGCGTGGTCGCGCTGGCGCTCGGCGCGGAGGACTTCACCGCCAGCATGCGCTCCCAGCGCACCAAGGAAGGCGCCGAGATCTTCTATGCCAGAAATGCCGTTCTCATGGCCTGCCGTAAGGCAGGTGTGGAGGCGGTGGATGCCGTATTCTCCGATATCAACGATCTGGAAGGCCTGAAGCGCGATACCGCTCTGACCAAGAATCTGGGCTTTGACGGCAAGACCGTCGTTCATCCCCGTCAGATCGATGTGGTCAATTCCTTCTTTACGCCCAGCGCCAAGGAGATCCGCTATGCCAAGCGGGTTCTGGAAGCGGTGGAAGAGGGCAAACGGCAGAGCAAGGGTGCGGTCACGCTGGACGGCAGCATGATCGACAAGCCTATGGAGCTGCGCGCGCTGACCACGCTGGCGCAGGCCAGAGCCGCCGGGATCCCGGTGTAAGGAGGTGCGGAAGATGAAAAACGCAGTGGGCAGAGAGCTGCCCGAACAGATCGGCAATTATACCGTAAAGCCCTTCGCGGGTACCGGCAAGGCGCAGAAGGTGCTGCCGCCCGTGGTCTCCAAACGTCAGCCGCGCCTAGGCCCCGAGGACGGAAAGAAGCTCTGCGAAAGTCTGCAGGAGGCCATCCGCAAAACAGGACTGAAGGACGGCATGACGATTTCCTTCCACCACAGCTTCCGTGAAGGCGACATGATCATCGGTCAGGTACTGACCGCCATCCGTGCGCTGGGCATCAAGGGTCTGCGCTTCGCGCCCAGCGCCGTGGTCAATATCAAGAACCCCTCCATCGTGGACTTTGTCAAAGACGGTACCATCGACCGCATCGAAGCCAGCGGCATCCGCGGTGAGCTGGGCGACGCCGTCATCGACGGTCTCATGGAGCAGCCCGTCATCCTCCGTCCCCACGGTGCAAGACCCCGTGCCATCGAGACAGGCGAGCTGCAGATCGACGTGGCCTTCATCGGCGCCTCCGCCTCCGATGAATACGGCAACTGCACCGGTCAGATCGGCCCCAATGCCTGCGGCTCTCTCGGCTATTCTTTCGTGGATGCCGCCAATGCCGCGCAGGTGGTCATCGTGACCGACAATCTGGTGGAATATCCCTGCTGCCCCACCAGTATCTCCCAGCAGTATGTGGACTATGTGGTGGTCATCGATCAGATCGGCGATCCCGCCAAGATCGGTGCCGGCGCTGCCCGCATGACCAAAAATCCCCGCGATCTGATGATCGCCAGCCGTGCCGCCGATGCCATCGCAGCTTCCCGCCTGTTTAAGGACGGTTTCTCTTTCCAGACCGGCGCCGGCGCCATCTCCATCGCCTGCACCAACTATCTGGCAGAACGCATGGAGGAACGGGGCATCAAGGCTTCCTTCGCCCTCGGCGGCATGACAGCCAACATCATCGAGATGTTCAAAAAGGGCCTTGTCCGCGTGCTGGAATGCTCCCAGTCCTTCGACGCCGTGGCAGCCCGCGCCATCGCGGAATATCCCAACATCCTGGAGATCGACAATTCCGTCTATTCCAATCCTTACACCCGCGGCAGCATGCTGGACAAGCTGAACTTCGGTGTGCTGGGCGCGCTGGAGGTGGATACAGACTTCAACCTCAACATCCTCACCGGTATGTCCGGCGAGATGATGGGCGGTCTGGGCGGCGGCCCCGATGTGGCGGACGGCGCGGATATCTCCATCGTTACCATCCCTGTGATCCGCGGCAGAACACCCTCCATCGTGCCGAAGGTCTTCACCTGCTGCACCCCCGGCGACAGCGTTGCCATGGTCGTGACCGAGGCGGGCATTGCCCTGAACCCGAAGCACAAATACTACGACATGCTGAAGGAGGATCTGGAAGCCGCAGGTCTCAAGCTGGTCACCATTCAGTATCTCTGCGATCTCGCCCTCAGCTATACCGGCATCCCCAAGCCCATCGAAACCACCGACAAGGTAGTGGCGGTGGTGGAATACCGCGACGGAACCGTCATCGACGTCATCCGTCAGATCAAGCGTTAATTTTTGGGCGTTTCGCCCCGATCATATCAAAAATTCCGAACCAAACAACTTTAGGAGGATCATTTATGAGCAAGGCATTCTTTAAGGAAACCAGAGCATGGCTGGAAGAACTGGGCTATCCCGGCGGCGACATCTATGACGAAAATTTCGTATCCGACAAGACCTTCCCCGACGGCGGCCAGTACCGCTTCGAGGTTCCCGGCATTCAGGGCCCCAAGGTCATGAAGACCCTGCTGGAAGAGCTGGACCGTCTTGGCCTTTATATCCACCGCGTCACCCAGACCAAGGGCATCATGTTCCTGACCGACGATGAGATCTCCCAGATGGTCGAATACGCCAAGCAGTGGGAAGTTGACCTCATCCTCGCCATCGGCCCTCGCGCTACCACCGACACCTCCGCTTCCGTCAAGACCGAAGAAGGCATGCGTATGGGCTACCGTCTGCGCGGTCAGGATCAGGTCGTCCGCGCCATCGAAGAAGTCAAGCGCGGTGTCCGCCTCGGCGTCCGCGGCTTCCTCGTCTATGACGAAGGCGCGCTCGACGTACTGAACCAGCTGCGTGCCGCAGGCAAGCTGCCCGCCGACGTCCACTTCAAGATGTCCGCCCATTCCGGCCACGGCAACACCTGCTCCGGCAAGCTGATCGAAAAGCTGGGCGCCGACTCCTTCAACCCCGTCCGCGACATTCAGATCCAGATGATGGCTGCGCTGCGCGCCGGTCTTGACATTCCCCTCGACTGGCACACCGAGAACCCCAAGTCCTCCGGCGGCTTCATCCGTCACTACGAAGTTCCCGAAATGGTTCGCGTGGGCGCTCCCATGTACCTGAAGACCGGCGGCTCCGTGGCTGCCAACCACAGCTGGGATTCCACCGAAGCCGATGCCAAGAAGCGCGCCAAGCAGATCGCCCTCGTCAAGCGGATCATGGACGAGCAGTATCCCGAAGCCAAGCTCTCCCCCAAGGGTTCCATCAAGCTGAAGTAATTTCATAACGCTCTCACAAGCGCTCCGTAAGCCCGGCATTCCTGTCGGGCTTACACCCAATTTTAAAAGAAAAAGGTGATACCATGAAAGTGATTACCACCCCCATCACCGATGCCGATGTTCAGGGTCTCAAGGTCGGTGATATGATCTACATTTCCGGCTATATCTATACCGGCCGTGATGCCGTTCTTCCCAAGATCGAAAAGGATATGGACGCGGGCAGGCTGCCCGAAATGGGCATCGATCTGCAGGGCGGCGTGATCTTCCACACCGCCGTCAGCCCCGCCGGCACCGGCCCCACCTCCAGCAACAAGCTGGAAATCGAAGCCAGCATCGCGCCCCTCTCCAGGGGCGGCATCAAGCTGCATCTGGGCAAGGGAAAGCTGAAAGCGGAGACCGTTGCCGCGCTGCAGGAATATAACGCATTCTATGCCGTCATTCCTCCCGTCACCGCCCTGCTGGAGAGCAAGGTCTCTTCCCGTGAGGTCATGGCCTATCCCGAGGAGGGCATGGAAGCCTTCCACCGCCTGTATGTGCATGAATTCCCCTGCGTGGTCGCGGCCGTCCACGGCAGATCCATTTATGATTAAGGAGGGAAGACCATGGATGAGAGAATCGTAAAACTGGTATGTGACACCCTCGTTGCCGCAGGCTCCACCTTCCGTCCCGATCAGAAGGAGGCCTACCGCCGCGCCATGAAGAACGAGAGCGGCGAGATCGCCCGTTGGTGCCTCGCCACCACGCTGGAAAACGCGGAAGTGGCCGAAAAGAACCGCGGCCCGCTCTGCGATGACACCGGCATCCCCCACCTCTTCCTTGAGCTGGGCCCCAACCGCGCCCTCACCGGCGAACTGATGGAATCCATCCAGGAAGGCGTCCGTCAGGGTCTGCGCACCCTGCCCGGCCGTCCCATGGCCATCAAGGGCAGCGATACCCAGCGGCTGGATCAGTCCGGCGGCCTCGATGAGGATTCCGGCGCGCTGGCTCCCGCTCCTCTGCTGGTCAAGAACGTAGAAGAAGACGTTATGCGCCTTTATGTGCTGATGACCGGCGGCGGCCCTGCCATCCGCGGCATCACCCACCGCGTCTTCCACAAGCACAATGCCAAGGTCGTGGCCGATGAGATCATCGCCCGCGCCAAGGAAGGCGTTGCCATGCTGGGCTGCTCTCCCTGCACCCTCGCGGTCGGCATCGGCCGCAGCCAGTATGAAGCCACCGCGCTGATGCTGGAAGCCATGGCCAAGGGCAACTTTAACGAGCAGACCGAAATGGAGCAGTACATCACCGACGAAGTGAACAAGACGGGCGTCGGCCCGCTGGGTCTCGGCGGCGATACCTCCGTGCTGGCTACCTTCATGAAGGTCGGCCCGCAGCGTGCCAGCGGCGTCCGTGTGGTCGCCCTGCGTCCCTGCTGCTGCTTCGAGCCCCGCTGCGCCAGCGTGGAACTTTGAGGAGCAGCCTATGACCGTCAGTGATCAGCTGATCCGCATCCTCTATGAAATGAACACCCGTCCCCTGCCGGAGGAAGTTCGGCAGGAGGCGCGGATCTGCATCCTCGATGAGCTGGGCGCCATGTACGGCGGCGCCATGCAGCTTTCCGACAGGATGAAGCGATTCCTTGATTTCCAGCCCGATGTTCCGAACGGCGCCACCGTGGTGGGCGCCGGCGGACGGAAGGCCTCCATGGAGCATGCAGCCCTGTGGGGCGGCATCTGCGGCCATGTCTTTGACATTGACGACGGCAACCGCTTCTGCAATCTGCATTCCGGCTCCGCCGTGATCCCCGCCGTCCTCGCGGTCTGCGAAGTCCGGGATCTGCCCTTTGACGCGCTGATCCGCGGCACCGTCATCGGCTTTGAGGCCGCTGCCCGTGTGGCGCTGTGCGTGCAGCCCTCCCATCGGATGCACGGCTTCCATGCCTCCGGCACCTGCGGCACCGTCGGCGCCGCGCTGGGCGCTGCCGCTGCCCTCGGCATGACGGAGCAGGAAATGAAGGACTGCCTTTCCGCCGGTGTGGCCGCTGCCTCCGGTCTATTGGAAATGCAGGAAAATGTATCCAATCTCAAGCCCTACAATCTGGGACATGCCGCCATGAACGGCATCACCGCCGTCAGCATGGTGCTGGCAGGCTTCCGCGGCCCTGTGGATCCCTTGGGCGGCAAACGCGGCTTCCTTCCCTCCCTTTCGGATGAATATACCACCGAATGGCTGGAAAAAGAGCCGAACGGCCACTATCTCATTCAGGATTCCTACCATAAATCCTATGCGGCCTGCCGCCACTGCCATGCCGCCATCGACAGCACGCTGGTGCTGCGCACCGAAAACCGCATCGAAGACCCCGAAGCAATCGAACAGGTCACCATCCGCATTTACGCCCAGGGCGCCCACGGCCATGATCACAAGGATTGTCCCGGTGTGGTCTCCGCCAAGATGAGTGTACCCTTTGCCGTCTGCCTCTCGCTGGTCAAGGGCGCAGCGGGCATCCCCGACTATACGGAAGAGACCATCCGTGATCCCCGTGTGCTGCAGCTGCTTGCCCGCACCGACGTGGAGGTGAACGACGGCATGACCGCCCTTGTCCCCAAGAAACGTCCCGCAGAGGTCATCCTGCGGTTGAAGGACGGCCGTGTTCTCAATTGCCGCACCGATGTGGCCCGCGGCGAGCCGGAGCTTCCGCTGACACGGGATGCCTTTATCCGCAAATTCCGTGATCTGATGGTATACGGCGGCAAGACCGCGGCACAGGCTGACATGCTCTGTACCCGCATTCTGGAAGATGACGCTTCCGTCCGTACGCTGATGAACGAACTGAACTGACAGGAGGAACTATGGCTAACGAATTTAAACCCATGAAATTTGGATGCGGCCGCTATATTCAGGCGCCCGGCGCCATGGCCGCCATCGGCCGTGAAGCCGCCATGCTGAAGGGCACCAAGGCGCTGATCATCGGCGGCAAAAAGGCCCTCGAAGCTACCGGCGCACCCATTGAGGAAAGCCTGAAGGCTGCAGGCGTCGAGCCCTATTTCTACACGATGGAGACCGACTGCTGCTACGAGACCCTCGACTATCTGAAGAACACCCTCGTTCCCGAAAAGAAATTCGACCTCGTCATCGGTTCCGGCGGCGGTAAGGTCATTGATATGGCAAAGGCCACCGGTAAGGGCAGCGGCCTGCCTGTCATCAACGCGCCTTCCTCTATCGCTACCTTCAACTGCTTCTCCGCCATGAGCGTCATGTACACGAAGGATCACAGACCCATCGACCGCATCTGGCACGAGACCGAAAACGATGCCGTCATTCTGGACACGCAGATCCTTGCCAACGCGCCCGTCAAGCTCTTTGCTTCCGGCATGGCGGATGCCTTCGCCAAGTACATCGAGACCGGCCTGATGGACGAAAACTACACCGTGCGCAACACCGCGCCCGGCATGTATGCCTCCAAGGTCATGGCAGGCGCCACCAATGAGATCATCCTCAACAAGGGCGAAAAGGCCTACCGCGACTGCATCAACCACGAAGTCTCCGATGAATTTGACGCCTGCGTCTTCGCCACCGTGGCTACCACCGGTGTGGCTGCCGCCGTCAACTATTCCAACCATTCTCTGATCCGCTCCGGCAGCGGCAAGGGCGCCACCTTCGCCCATGCCATGTACTATGCCACGAAGACCGTCTTCCTCGATGAAACGGCGGAATGGCTCCACGGCGAGATCGTCGGCCTCGGCTGCCAGGCTGAAATGCATGCCTTCGGCCGCAGCGAATACGAAGCCAAAAACTTCGGCCGCTTCCTGCAGGCCATCGGTCAGCCCATGACCCTGCGCGACATCGGCATCGAACCCACCGACGCCAACATCCGCAAGCTGGTGGACTGCATGATGGTAGTCTGGGGCAAGCATCCCGAACACCACTGGCAGATCATGTACGATTCCCTGCAGACCATCAAGGGTTAAACCGCAAGATCCTGACGCAGCTTTGGCTGCGCCGGGATCTTTCCGTATTGAACGAATTGCATATAAATTGCACGCAAAAACAATTTACTTTGTTTCGGCTGCGGTATATAATTTTTATATCAACTTCAATTCGGAGGTTATTCTATGGAACGCAAGTACGGCATCGACATACGCTGGATGACCATCGCCTGCTTTGAGATCCACGCGGACGGCATCCGCATTCTCAATGATCCCTCCATTACCGCTTCCACCTGCACCGCGGTCACCAGAGAGGATCTCGGCCCCTGCGATATCATCACCCTCAGCCACGGCCACTGGGATCATATCACCGATATGAAGTATGCCGTGGAACAGAATCATCCCTTGGTGCTCTGCGGCGATAAGCACGCGGAACCCATGGCAAAATGGCTCAATTACACACCTACCCGAATCTACCCCATGTATCCCGGCACGGAGCTGGACTTCGGCCCTGTTGCGATCCGCGCCTTCTATGGCCGCCATACCGATCTGGGCAGCGGCTTCAACGATGAGGTGAAAACGCTGGCTACCCGTCCGTGGAGCGTGGAAAACCCCGATTCCATGGAGGTGCAGGCCTGGGGCAGCCTGGAATACCGCAACTACCTCTTCACCTTCCGAAACGGTACCAAGCTGCTGATCTGGGGCAACGATCCCACCATCGAGCAGAAAAATATGCTGGCGCCCGTGAAGCCCGACATCGCTATCCTGCAGCTTTCCAAGCAGGATCCCGTGGAGATGGCGGAGTTTGCCGAAGCCATCGGCGCCAAGGTCGTCATCCCTCATCATATGGATCTGCGCAAGACCCCGGAGGTCTATATGCCCAAGGTGCTCAAAATGCAGGAGGAATTCCTCCGGCGCGTTCCCGACGGCACCTTCATCTGCCCCAAAAACGGCGAGTGGTTGTATCTTTAATACGCATGCAGCATATCCCACAAAACAGAGGCGCAGCGGAGTATTCCGCTGCGCCTCTTCTTGTTCTTCGTCCTATTTTACGAAGGCACGAAACGGTCAGGACACTTGAATTTTCCTTCAACACCTCAAAAATGGGGGGTGGCTTAACAGTCCATTGACTGTTTCCCTTGGTTACCATAGAATATTGGGCAGAGGTGAACCGGTATGACTGATAAAAAAACATTCGGCTCGTTTATAAAAATGAAACGAACGGAAAAAAGCTATTCGCAAAAAGACTTGGCAGAAATGTTGTTTGTTACCGAAGGCGCAGTGAGTAAATGGGAGCGTGGAGTTTCCTATCCCGACATAACTTTGATTTCCGATATTTGCCGCGTTCTGGACATAAGCGAGCATGAATTGATCACTGCCTCAATCGACACCGACACAAGGAAAATGAAGCACGAGGCAAGGAAGTTCCGCGCAATCCGGGGGGCATGGTTTTGGGTTCCGACCATATCCTATGGCATTGCGCTTGTAACCTGTTTCATTTGCAATCTTGCCGTAAGCCACACGCTATCTTGGTTTTTTGTAGTATTGGCAGCGCTCCTTTGTGCCTATACATTTGTGCCAACGGTAACTTGTTTCTTTGAGTCAAAAAAACTCCTTGCATTTTCTGTTTCAACTTACCTGTCTGTTTGTTTCCTTTTGCTGGTCTGTGCAGTATATACGAATGACTTATCATGGTTCTTAACTGCCTGCATAGGTATCTTGATGGGGTATGTGCTATTGTTTGTGCCTATCTTGTTATCAAAAACAAATTATTCTCGCTATAAGTTCATCATTTCCTTTACAGTCACACTTGTATTGACAGTTTTGATGATGATACACATCCGTATCTGGCAGTCGTTCATGCTCGGTAATGCAATTCTAATGGCTGTATACGGCTTTGTACCTGTAATTGCTTGTGCGGTGATATGTGCCTTCCGTTTTAACGCATTTCTTAAAACTGGAATCTGTACCGCCGTCAGCGGAATCACGCTTTATTGTACAAATCATATGGCAACAGTCTTGTTTGGCCCATCTTCCAGCAGTTCCTATCAGGTAGATTTCCACAACTGGCAAGAATGCTTGAACGCAAACATTCAATTTCTGGTCTTGTTCTCATTTTTGTTTGTCAGTGCCGTCTTTTTTGCGATAGGATTTTTTAGAGTGATCAGAAACAACAAACGATAAATTCCAGTTCATCGAGCAGATGCGGCTCAAGCACATTCAACGGCGGTAATTGGATATAACGAACCTCCCCATGCAGTCATGGGGAGGTTCGTTTTTATCGTTCTGCGGCCGATCACCGGTTCTTGCGGTATTGGCTGGGCGACATCTTCCGCAGCTCCCTGAACTGACGGGAAAAATAGGCGCTGTCAGAAAAGCCGGTCTGCAGCGCGATCTCCGTGATGGAAAGATCCGTGGTGCGCAGCAGCCGCTCCGCCACCTGAACGCGGTAATCCAGCAGATACTCAAAGGGCGTTTTATGGATGCAGCTTTGGAAGCAGCGCAGACATTCCCGTCCGCTGATGATGGCGGAAGCCGCGATCTGCTCCAGCGTCAGCTTTTCGCTGAAATGGCGGTGGATGTACTCCAGCATGGTCTGAATGCGTTCCTGACTGATGGGCTTGGGCAGCTTTGCCTGCGCCTCCGGATCCCGCAGTTCCCGCATCAGATGCAGCCACACCTCGGAAAACAGGCTTCTCGTGCGGAATTCCGCGAATTCGTCCTCCTGCGCGTCAGCCGCCTCCCGCATCAGCCGCAGGATCTCCCGCTGCGCCTCATTTTCGCCGCGGAATTCCACCAGTTCAAATTTCTTATTCTTCGTGATGGGTGAAAGGTATTTTGTATCAAAGATGCTGCGGTACTGTCCGCCCAGGAAAGTGGGATGGAACATATGGGAATCCCACAGAACGCCCGCCTGCGGGTCTGCGGCATCCATCGTGTGCAGAATATTGGAATTGAGGAAGAAGCCCTCCCCTTCTCCGAATTCATAGCTGTGCCCCGAAACGGCGACCCGTAACGTCCCGCGCCGCACATAGCTGAATTCCACTTCTTCATGCCAGTGCCACGGCACACGGATCGAAGCGGAATCGGCACGGTTCAGCACATAGGGGTATTCCGCCGTAACGCCCTCCACTTCCTGCATGTTGTTGCTTCTGATGATCAGTTCCATGGTCTTACCTCTTTTACATTGGCGAGATAGTTATATTTTATGGCTTGATACTTAAATCTTTTTGCACATTTCGGTATTATAGTTATAGCATAAGAAGCAACCCGTGTAAAGACCGAAAGGAAGGGATCATTATGTTAGTATTCGCCATCACCGCCATTGCCATCGTGATCACCGGGCTTGGAATTTTTGAATACCGGCTGATGCAGCATTAAAAAAGCAGCGGGACTCCCGATTGGGAGTCCCGCATTTTTCTTATCGGAACGGCGTGCTGTCTTCCCGCAGCACCTCAATCCTGCGGCAGAGGGAAAAATCCGGTCTGCAGGCAGGCAGATGGGTCTCAATGGCATTGACCAGCTGGGCAGGGTTCAGCGAGGGATTCTGAGCGCAGACCACAGCGTCCAGCAGCAGCTCCGTGCCGCTGATCCGCTCCACCTTGAGGAAGCGGATCATGGGACGGATGTCCACCGTTGCCATGCCTTTCTTCGTCTTCTTTTCCACGGGCAGCTCCGCACGGTCAAAGAGTTCCTTCAGCGCCTGTTCCGTTTCATCGGAAAAACCGCCGTCATATTCCAGCACCACCTGGGCGTGCAGATGAGTCAGCTCCTTCAGCTTGGCAGCGCTTTCATAGACCTCCAGCACACGGACGCCCGCGGGCAGCGCCGCGTTGAGCCGCTCGCAAAGGTTCTCGGGAACAAAGGTCTCTTCCAGTTCGAAATCCATGATCTCGCAGCCGCTCTCCGTACCGACGGAAAGGGGCAGCGCCAGAGAAACATAGGCATGCTGGTTAAAGCCGCCCGTATGCTTGAGCAGGAAGCCGGCGCGGCGGAAGGCCCGCTGGAAGACCCGCATCAGATCCAGATGGGAGATCCACACGGCATCGCCGCGTTTTTCAAACAGCAGTCTATTCATCGCACTTGCCCTCCTTGCCGAGACAGTTGGCGCCGCAGCCGTTGCAGCCCTGACGGCAATCCTTGGTAACTTCGCCGCGGCAGGCCTTTTCATATTCCTTTTGGAAGAAACGGCGGGACACACCGACGGAGATGGAATCCCACGGCAGCACCTCATCGAGGCCGTATTCACGGCAGTAGAAGGCAGGATCCACTCCGCAGGCATCGAAGGCACGCATCCACGCATCGTTCTCAAAGTATTCGTCCCAACCGTCCAGACGGGCGCCGAATTCCACGGCTTTTTCCATGACAGCGCCGAGGCGGCGGTCGCCGCGGGCAAGGACTGCTTCGAGGCGGCTCAGATCGGAGCCGTGATAGCGGTAGTCCACCGACTTGCTCTTGATGGCGCTCTTCAGCAGCCACACTCTTCTCATATACTCTTCCGGTGTGATCTGCTGCACCCACTGGAAAGGCGTAAAAGGCTTCGGGACAAAATAGGCGGTGGACAGATTGATGGAAAGACCGCGCTTCTTGTTGCCGGCAGTTTCCTTCCAAACACCGATGATCTTATAGACCAATTCCGCAATACCGAGGACGTCCTCATCGGTTTCCGTGGGAAGTCCCAGCATGAAATAGAGCTTCACATTGTTCCAGCCGCCGGAGAAGGCCGTGGCGCAGGTGGTGAGGATCTCTTCTTCGGTCACGTTCTTGTTGATCACGTCGCGCAGCCGCTGGGTACCGGCTTCGGGCGCAAAGGTCAGACCGCTCTTGCGCACCTTCTGCAGCTTCATCATCAGTTCGCGGGAGAAGTTGTCCGCCCGCAGAGAGGGCAGCGAGAGATTGATCTTCCGCGGCGTGCAGTAGTCGATGATGCGGTTGGTCAGCGGTTCGAGATGGCGGTAGTCCGAGGAGGAGAGGCTGGCCAGCGTGATCTCATGGTTGCCGGAATCCTCGAGGCAGGCCTCCGCCTGCTCACAGAGGACATCGGGACTCTTGGAGCGGATGGGACGGTAGCAGAAGCCTGCCTGACAGAAGCGGCAGCCGCGGATGCAGCCGCGGAACAGTTCCAGATTGGAGCGGTCGTGGACAATCTCCGTGGAAGGCACGATCTGCTTTGTGGGGAAATAGGCCTTATCCAAATCCTGCACGATGCGCTTGGTAACCACCGCGGGAACACCGTCCAGCGGTTCGATCTTCTGCAGCGTGCCGTCTTCGTTATAGTGATGCACATAGAGAGAGGGTACATAGACGCCGGGAATGTCTGCCGCCGCACGGAGGAAGCGGGCTTTCTCCCAGCCTTCCTGCTTGGCGCGGTCATAGAGAGAGAGGATCTCCACCGTGATCTCTTCGCCCTCACCGAGGGAAAACAGATCCACAAAGTCTGCCAGCGGCTCGGGATTGTACACGCAGGCGCCGCCCGCGAACACGAGGTTTTTGAGTCCGTCACGGTCGGCAGCGCGCAGCGGCACACCGGAAAGCTGCAGCATATTAAGGATGTTGGTGTAGCTCATTTCATAGCCCACCGTGAAGGCGATCATATCGAATTCCTTCTCCGGGTCTTGGATTTCCAGCGCCCACAGCGGCAGGCAGTGCTTCCGCATGGCCTCTTCCATATCGCCCCAGGGCGCAAACACACGCTCGCACCAAACCTGCGGCATTTCGTTCATGACGCCGTAGAGGATCCGCATGCCCACATTGGACATGCCGAGCTCATAGGTATCCGGGAAGCAGAAGGCCACACGGACACGGACGTCTTCTTTCTTTTTTACGATCTGGTTATATTCTCCGCCGACATAGCGGGCAGGCTTCTGCACCGTCGGCAGGATGCGTTCCAGTAAATTGGTCATAGCGATCCCCTTTTATCTTGATCTTTGGATATTGTAAACCGAGGAGCCGCTTTTTGCAAACAGTTTTTGCTCCTGATGCCGCCAAACCGCCACTTTTACAAGCAAAACCGCGGGAAGGATCAGCGGCCACAGTCCCCAATGCAGCCAAGCGCAGGCGATCCATCCGCCGATAAACAGAAGCATCGTGGCCACACTGCCGATCGCGGGCGCAGCCTTCGGCCACAGAGAACGCAGGATCCTGCCGCCGTCCAGCGGGAAGATCGGCAGCAGATTGCAGAAGGCCAGCAGCAGGCTGACAAAGGAAAAGGCCGGACAGAGGCGAAGAAAGCCCAGCCCGCAAAGCAGATTAACGAAAGGGCCTGCCGCCGCGGAATACGCTTCCCGGCGCGGCGCCATGGATGCGGTATGCAAAACCGCACCTGTAAAGTCGATACGCAATTTATAAACAGGAATGCCGCACAGCCGCAGACAAACGAGATGCCCCAGTTCATGCAGGGCAGCCGCCAGCAGAAACGGAAGCATCAGTCCCGCGGGATCCAGCGCGATCACAAGGCCCAAAAGTACCGCAAAGGACGGACGGATCTCAATCTTCAAGGAAGAAGACCTCCTCCGCACCATGCTGCCGCAGCTCCGAGAATACCGCCTCGATCCGCTGCGGAGGCATGCCGAACACGGCCTCCTGCAGCCGTTCCGGCCAGTGAGGCCGGAAACACCGCGCCCACAAAGCCGCCAGGCAGAACAGGAGCGGAAGTATTCCGTATATAAGCCGTAAAAGCTTCCGTTTTCTCCTCCGCATTTCCTCACCTCCACGGAAACCATATGGCAAAAGAGGGGGATTTATTCGTTTTCCGCTTGACAGAACGGGCTTCCCTCACTATAATAGAATGGCTATCGGGGTGTGGCGAAGGTTGGTATCGCGCTTGGTTCGGGTCCAAGAGGCCTGGGGTTCGAATCCCCACCCTCCGACAAAAAATACACGCACTGCTTCTGCAGTCCTTTTATTTTTTTGTTTGAGGGATTCGAACTTTAAATCCAACAGTCCGGTGGACTGTTGGGCGAACCAGTTCAAAAACTGGTTCGAACTATGATTTGCGCCATCGGCGCAAATGCACCGAATCCCCACACTCCGACCAAAAAACAGAAATCCACTTTCGTGGGTTTCTGTTTTTTTATTGCAGCGTTGATGCGAACCCCGGGCCTCTTGATTACAATAACGGGCCTGAAAGGCAGGCGGCGCACCGCGCCCGTCTGCCCGGGGTTCGAATCCCCACACTCCGACCAAAAACAGAAATTCACTTTCGTGGGTTTCTGTTTTTTTGCACCACAGGTATGAACCGGGTTGCCTCTGCTTTGCAGCGTCGGATTCTTTGTCGTTAAGAAACAATTTTTTCGCGAAAACTGTTGCGGCATACCAATTTAGATGATAAAATA
>JAFSHY010000097.1 GCA_017440065.1 Oscillospiraceae bacterium
CCTCTCCGACAAGTATGCTTCCACCCCCACCACCATCGCCTCCAAGCGGATGATGGATGCGGCGGGCGTCAAGTACACCCAGCTGCGCACCGGAGTCAAGTCCATCACACTGGACTTTACCCCCGAAGAAGAAAAATAAGTCCGTTTCCATACAAAAAGAGGATCATCTTCCGATGATCCTCTTTTTTGCTTTTATTCTGCCAGCAGCTTTTCCAGCGCGGCAAGACGCAGCGCAAGGCTGAAGACCTCCATGGCCTGCCGCAGCTCCTTGACGGGAGGCAGCGACGGCGCCACACGGATGTTGGAATCCTGCGGATCCTTACCGTAAGGGAAGGTAGCACCTGCATCGGTCATGACAACGCCCGCTTCCTTGCAAAGCTGCAGGGTACGCTTGGCGGTGCCTGCCATAGCATTGACGGAAACGAAATAGCCGCCCTTGGGCTTTGCCCATTCGGCGATCCCCAGAGGTGCAATCTCCTCGTCCAGAATGGTGAGAACCATTTTGAACTTGGGGCCGAGGATCTCTGCATGACGCTTCATCAGCTCCAGCGTGCCTTCCTTATCCCGCAGATAGCGGACATGGCGCAGCTGGTTGACCTTATCGAAGCTGATGGATTCCACCGCCAGCAGCTTTTCCATGTAGGCCAGGTTCTCTTCGGACATAGCCATGACAGAAATACCGGCACCGGGGAAGGTGATCTTGGAGGTGGAGGCAAACTCATAGGGCATATTGGGACGGCCCGCCTCACGACAAAGCGTCAGAATATCCTCGAAGGGAACAAATTCTCCCTCGAATTCATGGACACAGTAGGCATTGTCCCACATCAGCGCAAAGTCTCTGGCGGCGGGCTTCATATTGGCGATGCGGTGAATGACCGCGTCGGAATAGATGATGCCGTCGGGATTGGAATACTTGGGAACGCACCACATACCGCGGACATTTTCGTCCTTGATGTACTCCTCCACCAGATCCATATCGGGGCCTTCCGCAGTCATAGGGATGGTGATCAGTTCCATACCGAAGGACTGGGTGATGCGGAAATGGCGGTCATAGCCCGGTGCGGGGCAGAGGAACTTGACGGTTTCATACCTGCACCACGGCTGCTCGGAATCCTTAAGGCCGAAGCTCCATGCCTTGGCAATGGTGCTGTACATCAAAGAAAGGGAGGCATTGCCGCCCACGAAGACCTCGGAGGGCTTGCAGCCCAGCAGCTCCGCCCAGTACGTTCTGGCGCAGGGAAGGCCGGAAAGCTCGCCGTAGTTGCGGGCGTCGATACCGTCCACGATGCAGTCGGCAGGGTCGTTCAGCACGGTCAGCAGATCGGAAACCAGATCCAGCTGCTCCTTGCCGGGCTTGCCGCGGGCCATATTGAGCTTGAGCTTCAGCGCCTTCGCCGCGTCATACTGCAGCTGAACGGCTTCCTTTTCCGCCAGAAGCTCCGCTTTGGTCATGGTTGCATAGGATTTCATAGGCTGCTCCTTTCACACACAGTTCTTACGTTCTTACTGTTCCAGCAGTTCCACGAATTCATCAATTTCCTGCTTGAAGGATTCAAGGCCTCTGGCCCAGAATGCCTTGTCGGTCAGATCCACACCGCAGATGGCGGCTGCCTCTCCGGCATCCATCACGGTGGTGGCATTGAGAAGCTTCTTATACTTCGGCACGAAGGCTGCGCCTTCCTCGCGGTACATGGC
>JAFSHY010000098.1 GCA_017440065.1 Oscillospiraceae bacterium
ACATGAGTAACGGCGCCTATTAATTTCCCGTCCTGGATGATGGGACTGCCGCTCATGCCCTGCACGATGCCGCCGGTGGCGGATAACAGAGCGGGGTCTGTGATCTCAAGAAGCAGATTCCGTGTTTCCTCCGCGGGATACAGGCGGGTGATCTTCACGCGATACTCCCGCACCTCCCGTCCCGACACATTGGAGAGGATCACCGCCTCGCCGGTGCGGATATCCGCCGCAGAAGCTACAGGGAATGTTTTCCCCAGCGTCTGCCCCGCCTTCATGCAGCCGAAGATGCCCCGCTCCGTATTGCCGCGGACGTCGCCCAGACGGGCAGCCGCATCGTATTCCCCCAAAAGCTGCCCCGCGGCGCCGCGCCGTCCCTTTTCTACGCCAGTTACCTGCGCATCGATCAGTTCGCCCCCGCAAAGCCGCAGCAGCGAATCGGTGCCGGAGGCGCAGACCCCGTGCCCCAGCGCCCCGTAGCTGCCGGACGCGCTGTCATAAAATGTGACCGTGCCGATGCCGGAAATGCTGTCCCGCACCTGTATGCCCAAAAGCCAGCTGCCGTCCTTCCGTACCGGCTCCACCAGATACTCCGCCTCCTTGCCGCCGCGTTCCACCTTCACCGTCAGCGCCTCGCCGCCCGCAGCCAGTCTTCGGATCTCCTCCGCTGTTTCCACCGTTTCGCCGTTGATGGTAAGGATCCTGTCACCCTTCCGTAGCCCCGCTTCCTTCGCGCTGCTCTGTTCCGAAAAACCGGTCACGGTGATGCCCGCTTCCCGCATGCGGATGCCGACCGACCGTCCCACCGCCGTCAGTTCCTCATAGTCCGCCGCACAAACCGGTTCTGCCAACAAAAGCACCAGCACCAGCGCGCATAGCCATCGTTTCATGTCAATTTCTCCCGCCTTTCGATCATTTTCGTCCGAATCCAGTATGTTCGCTTCACGGCGGTTTGAATCAAGAAATGTTTGCTTTCGTTTCCGAAAAATAAACCGCCATCAGACATTTTGTCCGATGGCGGTTTTCGTTGGCAAAATTTTCATTATTCGGCTTCCGTGCTGCCGTAGATCTCAACTTCCGCGATGCAGGTATCCGTATAGATGGAGCCTTCATAGACGGAGGAGATCTCCAGCATGATCAGCTTGGTGGGAACCAGCTGGTTGAATTCCACATAATGAACCTGCTTGGTATAGGGGAATTCCACCGTCAGCACCTTGTCCTCGCCGATATAGATATTGACCATCTTCGGCACGCCGTTCTCCTCGTACCAGGAGCCGCCTTCGCGCCAGTTGCCCAGCCACAGAGCCATGCCCTTGACATAGACCTCTTCCTCAAACTCATAGTTGACGGATTCGCCGATGCCGTAGCTGCCGTAGACGCCTTCCTGCCAGGAGGTGGCGAGGTCGCCGTCCACCGTGAGGGCCGCGGTGTTATCATGGGTCGTCTGCTTCAGGAAGGAGGTCTCCGACGTGGACGAAACGGGCAGAAGCGCATAGTCTTCCAGACCTTCACCGAAGGTAAGGGCGACCTCCAGCGGGATATCCACAAAGTCGGCGGGATCCAGCGCCTGATCCCATTCGCAGAACGGGCAGATCGCATCCTCCACCGTAATGGCTACACCGCAGCTGCGGCAGGCAACGGCTTCGGGAACGGGCTCGGGTTCGGGCTCCTGTTCGGCGGCTTCCTGCTCCAGCTCTTCGGGCGTGGGGATGCCTTCTGCAGGTTCAAACATACCGAGGCCGGTATCGGAGGGCTGCTGCGGAGCAGGGGCAGGACGTTCCTGCATGACCAGCATGATCATGGCGATCAGCGCGCCGACCAGCAGCAGGATGGTGACGCACAGGCCGACGATCAGACCCACAGGGGCGCGCCGATGCTCTTCTTCGTCCTCTTCTTCGTATTCTTCGTATTCGTCTTCGCCGTCTTCTTCATATTCCGCCAGCAGATCCTTGCCGCACAGGGGGCAGAATTCCGCCGCGGCGGGAATGGTGCCGTCGCAATGGATGCAGCGCTTCGTTTCCGCAGCAGCTTCTTCTGCGGCAGTTCCTTCCGTTTTCTCCTGCTCAGCCGCAGGCTCTTCCGCAGGCATCATAGCAGGCATTGCGGCAGGAATCGGCGCAGGCTCCTCCTGCGGCTCCCTCCCGCGGATGATCTCCTCCAGCTCAAAGCCGGGGGCTTCCTCCGTCCCTGCATGGCCTTCCAGCCACGCGCTGCATTCTTCACACATGAATTCCCCTTCGGGGCAGGGCTTGCCGCAGCGGGCGCAGGTGTATTCGTTTTCCATCGACTGATCTCCTTTCTAAAGAGGATTCACGCTTCCAGCGCGATAAAGTATTCATACAGGGGCAGCAGCTGATAAAGCGTATCACGCACCTGCTCTGCCAACGCGGGGTCAAACAGTTCCGGTCCCACCGGCACGGGCTGCCCGCACATCAGATTCTTTTTGCTCATGAACCGCTCCGTCCGCGGGTCGGTAAAGGGCTTCGGCCGCTTATAGTCCTGCCCTTCGAGGATCAGCCCCGTTTCCCGCTCGACCCGTTCGGCAACGGAGAGGAAGCGGTCGGGCGCCTCCAGCAGTTCCTTGCGGAACTGCGTCATCACGGCCGTCTGCGGATGCCACAGGACAAAGCCGTATTCCGCACCCTCGGGACGGATCTCAAAATAGAGACAGGGATGCTCGCCCCAGTAGAAGGCATCCGGCCGCAGGGAGATCCAGAGACTCTCCTTATACGGGCCGTCCGCATGGGGCATCCGCATATCGCGGTAGATCCGCGAAACCTTGCAGCCCATGCCCGGCACATCACGGAAGGGCTCGCGCAGGATCTCGCTGAAGGCCACCATCGGCCGGTAGAGGTGATTCAGATAGTCTTCCTTATGGGCGGTGAACCAGTCCCGATTGTTATTCATTCGAATTCCCCAGAGAAAATCGATCGTTTCCGGGGAAAATCCGGTAAATTCCATAGCTTGCTCCTGTTCCGATCATTCCACCGTGACGGACTTGGCCAGATTTCTCGGCTTATCTACATCCAGGCCGCGGGCGCAGCTGACATAGTAGGCAAAGAGCTGCAGCGGTACGATGGAGAGCACGGGGGTGAAATGGGGATCCGTGCGGGGGATATAAACCGTAAAGTGGGCGGTATTTTCCACATTATAATTGCCCACATTGGTCAGTGCCATCAGATAGCCGCCGCGGCTGCGAACCTCTACCATGTTGCTGATCATTTTTTCGTACAATTCCGGCTGCGTGAGGATGCAGACACAGAGCGTGCCGTCCTCGATGAGGCTGATGGTGCCGTGCTTCAGTTCGCCTGCGGCATAGGCCTCGGAATGGATATAGCTGATCTCCTTCAGTTTCAGGCTTCCTTCCATCGAAATTGCATAATCTGCGCCTCTTCCGATAAAAAATGTATCCTGCATGGAGGAATATTTGCTGGCGAACCACTGGATGCGCTCCTTATCCTCCAGCACACGGCCGATCTGATCCGGCAGCGCCATCAGCGACCGCAGCAGCCGCTGCACCTCTGCCTCATCCAGATTGCCGCGGACACAGCCCAGATGAACCGCCCAAAGGAAGACGGCTGCCAGCTGCGTGGACAGGGCTTTCGTGGTGGCCACGGCGATCTCGGGACCTGCCAGCGTATAGAACACATGGTCTGCCTCACGGGCAATGGTGGAGCCCACCACATTGACGATACCCAGCACGCGGTTGCCGTGGCTCTTGGCCTCCCGCAGCGCGGCAAGGCTGTCCGCCGTTTCACCGGACTGGCTGATGATGATCACCAGCGTATCGGGCGAGAGGATGGGGCGGCGGTAGCGGAATTCGGACGCCAGATCCACATCCACCGGGATCCGCGACAGATCCTCGATGACATACTTGGCCACCATACCCACATGATATGCAGAACCGCAGGCGACGATACAGATTCGATCCGTTTTACGGATCACTTCCTCCGTAATACCGCAGGCAGCCATATCAAGACAGAGCTTGCTGCCATCTTCGCGGATGCAGCTGCCCAGCGTATCGCGGACGGCGCGGGGTTCTTCATGGATCTCCTTGATCATGAAATGCTCGTAGCCGCCCCGTTCGGCAGCCTCGGCATCCCAGTCGATGTGGGTGCTTTCCTTGGTGATCTCCTCGCGGTCGATGTTGAAGAAGCGGATCTCGTTCTCCGTCAGACGGGCGATCTCCAGATTGTCGATATAATAGACATCGCGGGTATACTTGAGGATGGCGGGGACATCGGAGGCGATCAGCGCGCCGCTGCCGCTGCGGCCCACGATCAGCGGGCTGTCCTTGCGGACGGCATAGACCGTATCGGGTTCATCGGCAAAAAGGATGCCGAGGGCATAGGCGCCGCGGACGCGGTTCATCATTTTCACGATGGCATCCAGCGGATCTCCGCCGTTTTCGCGGTAGTAAAATTCCAGAAGACCGGTCACCGTTTCCGTATCCGTCTGGGAGAGGAAGCTGTAGCCCCGCTTCTGCAAAAATTCCTTGATCTCCGCGTAATTCTCAATGATGCCGTTATGGACAACGGCAATGGATTTATCGGTATTGTAATGCGGATGGGCATTGGGCGTGGAGGGTTCTCCGTGGGTCGCCCAGCGGGTATGGCCGATGCCGCAGGTACCCGGTACGGCATGGCCGGAATCCGTCATATCATCCAGCACCTGCAGCCGCCCCTTGGCCTTCACGACCTCGATCTGCGCGCCGCGGGCAACGGCAATACCGGCGGAGTCATAGCCGCGGTATTCCAGCTTACTGAGTCCGTCCAGCAAGATCGGGGCAGCCTGTTCTTTTCCAACGTAGCCTACGATTCCACACATTGTCGTTTCCTCCTGTTCCACATGATCGTGTTATTCTTCTGTCAGCTGATGCAGGGTGACGGGCTTCGCTCCCCGTTCCGTCAGCGCCTTTGCGCCGGAAGAGCCGTCCGCATGGACATAGAGCGGCGACCAGCCGGCCTGCAGATTTTTGACCGCACCGCTCCAGGTGCCGCCGCTGCCCTCCGTGACCTGCGCCACAAAAGTACTGCTGCCTGCCGCATGGATGAGGCGGTTGCGCCGCAGCGCCCGCAGGGCGCTGAACGAACGCTCGGGCGATTCCTCGCTCAGATATAATACCCTGTTTTGAGGGATTTGCTTCATAAGGCGGTCTGCCACAAAGGACATCACGCAGCCGCCTGCCTGCAGGCAGGCCTTCTGCGCCGCCTGATCCGCGCCGCGGGCATTGCCGGAGATCAGCACATGACCGCTTTCTGCCGCCAGCCTTCCCACCGCCGCCGCGAAGGCTTCGCCTTCCGGACGCAGCTGCCGCGAGCCGACCAGCGCGATGCCTGCCATCTGCAGAATGCGCCTGTCGCCCATCAGGAACAGCACCGCAGGGGCATCATCGCCCAGCCGCTGCCTGAGCAGCGGCGGATAATCGGCGCTGAGTCTGGTGCAGACACCGATGCCTCTGCTCTGCCAGCGTTCCAGCGCGGCGGAAAGCACCTGCTGCCTTCCCAGCAGACCGAGGATCTGCGCGCTTTCCTGCGCGCTGCAGCCGATGGCGGCAAGATCTTCCGCCGTCAGTTCGCGGCTGCCGTCCTCCTCTTTCCGCCGGTTCCGCACCAGCTCCCGCAATCTGCGGTACTGGGCAGCGGTGAGGGGCGTCATGCCGTCTTCCAGCGGACAGCAAAGCAGCAGCAGTCCCTGCTCCGCCGCGGTCAACGGAATCTCCGGCGGGACTTCACCGGCTCCTTGACCTCTTCGGGGATCAGATTGCCGTCGCCGTCAAAGGTCATGGGCTTGATCGCAAAGTGGGAATACTTGGCGATCTCATCCAGCTTGGCCTTTTCGGGGAAATTACCGATCACGGAGAAGGCAACGCCCTTCTTGCGGGCACGGCCGGTTCTGCCGATGCGGTGGATATAGTATTCATTTTCTTCGGGTACGTCATAGTTGATGACGCAGTCCACATCGTCCACGTCGATGCCGCGGGATGCCACGTCGGTGGCGATCAGCACGGGCAGCTTGCCCTGACGGAAGGTTGCCATGGTCTTTTCGCGGGTGGCCTGACGAATGTCGCCATGGATGCAGTCCGCATCGATGCCGGCACGGCGCAGATCGTCGGAAAGGCGCTGGCACATATGCTTGGTATTGCAGAAGATGATGACCCGCTCCCAGCCCATGGTGCGCAGCAGATGCAGGGTGGCCTCCTCCTTGGCGAGGGCAGGCACCACGATGGAAAACTGCTCGATATCGGGGCGGCTTTCCGCCTGCGGCTTGACGGTGATCTCCACCTCATCGCGCTGGTACATCCAGCTGACGGTCATGACCTCCTGCGAGATCGTAGCGGAGAACAGGCCGAGGCACTTCTTGTTCTTGATCTTATCGAGGATCTTGGTGACGTCCTTGAAGAAGCCCATATCCAGCATACGGTCGGCTTCGTCGAGGACGACGGTATGGATCTGATCAAAACGGACGGTATGTCGGTTATAGTGATCCATCAGACGGCCGGGTGTTGCCACGACGATCTGCGGATTGCGCTTGAGCGCCTTGAGCTGCACATCGATCTTCTGACCGCCGTACAGCACCGCCACGCGGATATTCTTATAAAAGGCCAGCAGGCTGCGCAGTTCATCGCAGATCTGGATCGCCAGTTCACGGGTAGGCGCTAAGATCAGCCCCTGCAGGGCATCGCTTTCGGGATCGATATGCTCGATCATGGGAATGCCGAAGGCGAAGGTCTTACCGGTACCGGTGGGCGCCTTGGCGATGACATCCTTCCACTCCAGCAGCGGAGGGATCGCCTCTTCCTGAATTCTCGTGGGATATCCGTAGCCCTTTTTCTCCAGAGCCTTGAGGATCTCTTCCGACAGGTTCAGGTCCTGAAATGTCTTTTGTTCCATAGCTTCAGTTCCTTTCTTCGATTCCGTAATTATACCATTTATGTGAACCGATTGCAACTTGATTCAAAAGCAGAATA
Source organism: Oscillospiraceae bacterium (assembly GCA_017440065.1). Lineage (GTDB taxonomy): Bacteria > Bacillota > Clostridia > Oscillospirales > Oscillospiraceae > RGIG3159. The sequence continues at coordinate 6,968 of JAFSHY010000098.1, forward strand.
GAAGAAAGTCTTGAAATCCGTCGGGAATCATTGACAGACCATGGTATAATAAAATCACTATATGTTATAGAACGGATTTTTCCGTCAGGAGGTTACGCCCCATGAGCATTGCCGATAAAATTTACATCGAAACCGTCAAAGATATTCTGCAGAACGGCGTCCGCGATGACGATCTGGACGTCCGCCCCCGCTGGGACGACGGCACGCCCGCCCACACCATCAAGAAATTCGGCGTGGTCAACCGTTATGACCTCAAAAAAGAATTTCCCGTGATGACCCTGCGCCGCACCTACTACAAGTCCTGCATCGACGAGCTGCTCTGGATCTGGCAGAAGAAGTCCAATAAGATCAGCGAGCTTGGCAGCCATGTTTGGGATGAATGGGCCATGGAAGACGGCACCATCGGCAAGGCCTACGGCTATCAGCTGGGCGTCAAGCACCGGTACAAGGAAGGCATGTTCGATCAGGTGGACCGCGTGATCTATGACCTCAAGCACAACAAGGCCAGCCGCCGCATCCTCACCAACCTCTATAACTTTGAAGATCTGCACGAGATGGCCCTCTATCCCTGCGCCTACTCCATGACCTTCAACGTTTCCGGCAATACCCTCAACGCCATTCTGAATCAGAGAAGCCAGGATATGCTTACCGCCAACAACTGGAACGTGGTGCAGTATGCCGCCCTCGTCCATATGATGGCGCAGGTCAGCGGTCTGGAAGCGGGCGAGCTGGTGCACGTCATCGCCGACTGCCATATCTACGACCGCCACATCCCGCTGGTGGAAAAGATGATCGAGCGGGAGCCCTTCGAAGCCCCCGAATTCATCATCGACAAGTCTGTGGATGATTTCTATGCCTTCACCAAGGACAGCTTCAAGCTGGAAGGCTACCGCTGGCACGACTTCCCGTGGCCCATTCCCGTGGCGGTGTAAGGAGGCAGCTTCATGGATCTTGTTGTCAATGTCACCGAAAACTGGGGCATCGGAAATCAGAACGAGCTGCTCGTTGCCATCTCTGCCGACCTCAAGCGTTTCCGTCAGCTGACCACCGGCCGCACCGTCATCCTCGGCCGCAAGACGCTGGATACCTTCCCCGGCGGCCGTCCCCTCAAGAACCGCCGCAATCTGATCCTCTCCGCCAACCCTGCCTACACCGTAGAGGGTGCGGAGGTGGTGCATTCCATTGAGGAGCTGAAGGCGGCCATCTCTCCCGATGAGCCCGTTTCCGTCATCGGCGGCGCCAGCGTCTACGAGCTGCTGCTGCCCTACTGTAGCGAAGCCCGCGTGACCAAAACGCTGCTGACCGTTCCCGCCGACCGCTTCTTCCCCGATCTGGACGCGATGCCCAACTGGCACATCACCGAAGCCTCCGAAGTTCTGGAGGAAAACGGCATCCGCTTCCAATATGTGGACTATCAAAACGACAGCCCGCTGCCCCTGTGACCAAACGGAATCCCCCATTGGACAATCCAATGGGGGATTTTCTATGATTGAATCAGCCAAACGTTACCTGTTCCACCGTATATCCGGCATCACGGAGCGTATTGACCAGGCCGGTTTCCGCCAACAGATGGGCCAGACCTACGGCATAGAACACCACATCTCCGCTTGTCAGATACCCCTTGGCGACTTCCAGCATCTGTGCATCACGATCCGCGCTGACCACCTGATTGTACTCATCGGAAAGCTGTTTTTCCTCTTCTGTCATATCCGTCTGATCCTCAGCCAGATATGCAATCATGGTTGCTTCGTCACCGTCGCACCACATTTCATACAGTTCACGGGTCGCCAGATTTCTGTAAACATGGCCGTATTCCACTGACTGTTTCAGAAGCTGTTCCTGCAGTTTATCAGAGAAATCGGACAGCATCTGAATCTGGGAGAGTCCGCTTTCCACGCTGAGGATGGTCTTTCCCTGTTCGTTGGCACGTTCTTCCAGCAGGAAATCCACACCGAATTCACTGCTGAGGGCATAGCCGTGATCCATGAAGTACAGATCCAGCAGCTGTGACAGGAAATACGGCTTATAAACCAGCATGGTTTCATTGTAAAGACCGGTGGCCTTGAGAAGCTTGAGGGTATTCTCATATAGCTCCTCATCTGTAATATGCTCCTGCAGTTTGGTGCCGTCGGTATAGATGTAGGCCTGCACAATGTCTTCCATGGTTGCCTCATCCTCTTTTGCCTGTTCCAGGAACGCTTCACTTTCAAATTCCAGTGCCAGCGCATCCGATGCATCGAACGCATCATAGATTTCCTGCGGCAGATACATATTCCGCTCGTCACCCACATGGATGGTGCCCAGCAGCCACATTTCTTCACCGTTCTCGCCGGTCACATGGTAGAACAGCGGGGTAGGCTTCTCTTCCGGCTCTTCCACCGCCAGCGCTTCACCGGTGATCGCCTCATAGCTGCTCCGGCTGCCCAGCAGGATACTCTGCTGGTAACTGACCGAAGTGGAAAATGTTCCATCCGGCAGCGCATGGGAAACCTCTGCGCTCAGGGCAGCGCCAATGGGCATCAGTGTGGAAGCATCTACCACAATGGAAGCCGATGCAGATTCCACCTTTGTTTCGGAGGATTGCGCCCGATAGCCGTCCGGATCCACCAGGAAGGTATCCAGCACCGAATCAATCATCTCCATCGCGTCTTCCTCGCTCAGATCCACTTCCAGAAGAATGGTGTCACCCAGTATGGTGGCTGTCACTTTTTCCAGATCGGTGATAAAGCTCAGAATCGTCTTTACGCTCTCTTCCGCTGTCTGATGAAGCGAGCTGTGTTCGGTATAGGGACCGGATCCGGCCTCTTCACCGTCCACCAGATAGGTGTAAGTTCCGTCATGGAAGATCAACTCCTCCGAATACGTCTCCGTCTGGTTGCGCCGCAGGTCAACGCCGGCAATCTCGTATTTCGAACGCATACTCTGCTCCGATTCATTGCCCCATGCATCGATGCTGTTCTGTTCCACCGCCGCATATCCCGCACCCTGCAGCACGGTTGCGATCGAATAGCCGGTAGTAATCGATTCCGCCTGCAGCATATAGCCTTTAATGGTATGCATAATCCCTACAATATACGCATCTTCCAGCAGCGGGTAGCTTTCGCCTCCCTCGGGAATCGCAATGGTCTCATCGCTGCCATCACCGATTCGTACTGTAACATCCAGCGTCATGTCCGCCGCACCGTTCAGATATTCCGCGTGATAGGTACTCTCCGTCAGATTTCCGGTCTCATCCAGCACTGCCGTGCCTTCTGCCAGATCAAAGATCAGATACGGGCTGTCCAGCCATTCTTCCGGCGCGGTTGCATTGGAAAACACCAGCACACCGTCCTCCTCTTCAACCGTCTCATAGAGGGCTGCGTCCAGCAGCACGGCAGGAATCTGCTGTGACAGATACTCTTCCGCCGTCATTTCCGAGCGGTAGGTATCCTTCCTCTGCTTTCCATACAGCATGCCATCCAGAAATACTTCGCTGGATTTCACATTGTACTTGGTTCCGCTTGCATAGCTGCCGGTCATACCGGCCTTCATATTTTCCGTGCCAATCCCCTGCAGAACAATGATTTCCTCCTGCGTTTCTTCAAATGTATCCGTTCCGAGGACCATCTTCTGCGTGAGCGAGATTTCCAGTGTCAGATCCGTTTTCTCCTGTACTGCCGTAACGGCATCGGCATAGCGTTCCGCTGCAGTGGGTTCGGGCTCTTCCACGGCAGGTTCTTCCGGAACTTCAGGCTCTGCCGGCGCAGGATCCGCCACTTCAGTCATTTCTTCGGGTTTCGGTGTTTCTCCGCAGGCCATCATAGAGACCATCAGAGCCAAGCAGAGAACCAGCGCAAGAATCTTTTTCATTGCAGAGTCACCCTTTCAATTTTAATAATCTTTCTTATTTTAGATTATCAGACTACTGCTATTTTGTCAATTCCTGTCTTTTTTCGTATCAAAAAACTGCCGCCCGAAAAAATACGGGCGGCAGTTTTCAGCAGTTCAGTCTGCCATGCGACAAAACTGACACGCTATGCGTTAATCTTCATAAAGGGCGAGGAATTCCTCGAGGCAGAGGCCGTTTTCCATGATATAGGTGGCCACCTCCACGCCCACATAGCGGAAATGCCACGGCTCATAGATGATGCCGGTGACGTCTTCCTTATCCTTGGGATAGCGGACGATGAAGCCGTATTCATGGCAGTGGGCGCTCATCCACTGATAAAGGGCGGTGTTTTCCAGCGAGCTGTCCTTCATCTCATAATAGCGGTCGGTGATATCCAGCGCCAGACCGGTCTGATGCTCGCTGGTGCCGGGAGGCGCCACGATACGGGCAGCCACTTCCGGGTCGCCGTACTGCTGGATCTTGCGGTTATAGAGATAGCTCTGGGTGGCATAATCGCGGTAGGCAGAGGAGAGATAGACATAGAGTCCCTCGGCTCTGGCGGCGGCGATAAACGCATTGAGCGGATCGACGATGCGGTGATCCACGGGCTGACCTTCCACATTGACCGTTTCGGGAGTATATTCCTCGATGTTATGATCGGGGTTGGCAAGGATCAGCTCCCAGCTGGTCAGATCCACATCCGGCAGGTCGCTTTCTTCCTCTTCCGGCTCGGGGATCGGTTCTTCTTCCTGCTCCTCTTCAGCCGGTTCCTCCGGAAGCTCTTCCGGCTGCTGCTCCGGTTCTTCGGAAGCGGCAGGTTCGGCAGGCTGCTGGGGCGCGGGTTTCTCCGGCGCCGCGGGAGCGGTGACCATCTCAGAAAGGGACTGGCGGTCGGTATCCGCCGCGGAAGGCTCTTCCTGCGGCACGGGCTTGCTGCAGCCGGCAGCGAGCAGCAGCGCCATTGCCAGCAGCAGGCAGATCAGTTTTTTCATTTCGTTTCCTCCTTGGCGCGGACATGACGGGTCAGGGCCGCGATATGGGCAGGCGTTGTGCCGCAGCAGCCGCCCAGGACCGACGCGCCGGCCAGCTGAAGCTTTTTCATGCTGCGGCCAAAGTCCTCCGCAGTCATGGGGTAGACAGCCTCGCCTCTGTCATTAATGACGGGAAGACCGGCATTTGGTTTCGCGATGACGGGCAGCTCCACACATTCCCGCAGAGAGCGCACCACGCTTTCCAGCTGGTCGGGGCCTGCCGAGCAATTGATGCCCACGGCATCGGCCCCCAGCGCTTCCAGCGCGGGAGCAGCTTCATAGACGGAGCCGCCGAAATAGAGCATGCCGTCCGACGATACGGAGAAGCTGCACATGACGGGAAGATCACAGACGGCACGGGCGGCTTCCAGCGCGGCCATGGTCTCCTGCTGCGCCATCATGGTCTCGATGACGATGAGATCGCAGCCTTCGCCCGCCAGTACCTCGATCTGCTCCCGGTAGCCCTCCAGCATCTCCTCATAGGAAAGGTCGGGGCGACCCACGGTGGTGACATCGCCTGCCACCAGCGCGTGAGGCGCGGCTTCGCGGGACAGGGCCACCAGACGGCGGTTGAGGTCTGCCACAGGCTCCTTCAGATAGAAGCGGCTGGCCGTAAAGGTGGGCGCGTAGACCACCTGCGATCCGGCCTGCACATAGCTGCCCTGCAGCTGCCGCAGCACCTCGGGATGCTCCAGCACCCAATGCTCGGCGGAAACACCGCGGGGCATACCTGCCGCCATCAGATTGCTGCCTGTGGCGCCGTCAAGGATCAGCGTCCCGGACGCCAGACGGCGGAATTCTTCACGTTTCATGGGCAATTTCTCCCGTCAGATCAAAAATAAGGAACGCAGCAGGACGGACACGCCGCCCTGCTGCGATGCTTCATAGATTCCGCGATCAGGCAGTGGGCTGGTTGGCAGCTTCCACGATCTGCAGGAACTTTTCGGGAACGAGGGATGCGCCGCCGATGAGGCCGCCGTCGATGTCGGGCTGAGCCAGCAGATCGTAGGCATTCTTTTCGTTCATGGAACCGCCATACAGGATGGAGGTAGCACGGGCGATCTTGGAGCCATACAGCTTGCGGATGACGCTGCGGATGCTTTCGCAAACATCTTCAGCCTGCTCGGGAGTGGCGGTACGGCCGGTGCCGAAGGCCCAGATGGGCTCGTAGGCGATGACGACCTTGCGGATGCGGGCTTCGTCCACACCGGCCAGAGCGCACTTGATCTGCATGGTGATGAACTCTTCGGTGATGCCCAGCTCGCGCTGCTCGAGGCTTTCGCCGCAGCAGAGGATGGGGATCAGACCGGCTTCCAGAGCAGCCAGGACCTTGGCGTTGACATCAGCGTCGGTCTCGCCCATGGCACGGCGTTCGGAATGGCCAATGATCACGTACTTGCAGCCGGCATCGACCAGCATGTTGGTAGCGATCTCACCGGTGTAAGCGCCGGAAGCATTGGCATTGCAGTTTTCAGCGCCGATGCCCACGCGGGTCTCACGCATCGCGCGGACAGCAGCGGGGATGCAGACGGCGGGAACGCACAGGGCGATATCACACCAGCGGCCCTTGGGCAGCATGGCCTTGAAAGCGGTCATGAATTCCTTGGTCTCGGTGGGGGTCTTGTTCATCTTCCAGTTACCGGCGATGACGGTCTTTCTGTACTTTCTGTTCATGGTTAAATCCTCTCTATCATGAAAATCGGTCAAACTCGATTGATCGTTAATAATTACTTATCTTCCGGGCAGGCAATGCCGGGCTCGTCAGAGCCGGCTGTGCTTCTTCTGTTTCAGCGCGCAGCGCCAAAACAGAGCCGCAAAGCCATTCTTCCTCTCCCCACAAAAGCTGCGCTTTTGCGGGGTCCCCCGAACTGCCCTTCTGTTCGGATTTACTTATCTTCCAGGCAGGCAATGCCGGGCAGTTCAAGGCCTTCGAGGAACTCGAGGGAGGCGCCGCCGCCGGTGGAGATATGGGTGATCTGAGAAGCGAAGCCCAGCTGCTCGCAGGCTGCAGCGGAGTCGCCGCCGCCAACGATGGTGATGGCATCGGAATCGGCCAGAGCCTGAGCCACAGCGATGGTGCCCTTTGCCAGAGTGGGGTTCTCAAAGACGCCCATGGGGCCGTTCCAAATGACGGTCTTGGCAGCCTTGGCAGCAGCAGCGAAGGCTTCGGCAGCCTTGGGGCCGATGTCCAGACCCATCTGATCAGCGGGGATGGCGGTGCAGTCCACGTATTCCACGGGGATCTCAGCATCGATGGGGTTGGGGAAAGAAGCAGCCACAGCGGTGTCCACGGGCAGGAGCAGGTTGACGCCCTTGGCTTCGGCCTAGGCCATCATTTCCTTGCAGT
>JAFSHY010000099.1 GCA_017440065.1 Oscillospiraceae bacterium
CCCAGCAGCAGCTTGCAGGCTGCCTCGATGATCTGGCTGACGCCCGTGGGCGTCATAATGGACTGACCCTGGAAAAAGCCGCGGAAGGCGGAGTTGATGCAGACGAACAGCACAGCGGGACCGAGGCAGAGGATGACGGGCCAGCCGTCGGGGATGCCCATCATGACGGCGAGAGGCTTGCAGAGTACCGTCATCAGCAGCGTGCCGAAAATGCCGATGGCCATAAACACCCGCATGGCGGATTCGTTGATGCGGCGCACCTGCGCCAAATTCCCTCTGGCCTGCGCGTCGGCGATCATCCGCGACATAGCCACGGGCAGACCGGCGGTGGAGATGGTCAGCAGCAGGGCATAGATGTCATAAGACTGGAGGAAGTAGGCATAGCCCTCCTTGCCGATGACGTTGTTCAGCGGGATCTTATAGAGCGCGCCGATCAGCTTCACCGCCACGGTGGCAAGGGCAAGAATGCCCGCACCCTGCAGGAAGCTTTGTTTTTTCATGGGTTGCATAGGATCATTCCTTTTCAGCGAAGATCTGGGGCATCACATAGCTGCCCAGCTCCTTCATAACTTCCTTGAGGTCGATGGTGTGGTACTTGCCGGCGGAATAGAGGATCTTGCCGCGCACCATGGTCATGCAGACGTCGTGGCCGGAAGCGGCATAAACGATGTTGGAAATGATGTTGTGGCAGGGGATCAGATGGGGCTGGGTGAAGTCCAGCAGGATCAGGTCGGCATCCATACCCACCTTGACCATGCCGCATTCGCGTTCTCTTCTCTGGGCTCTGGCGCCGCAGACGGTGGCCATCATCAGAGCGGCCTGGGCGGAAACGGCCTTGGGATCGCCGGTCTTCAGCTTGGCCATGAGGGCAGCGGCCTTGACCTCTTCAAAGAGGTCGAGGTTGTTGTTGGAAGCAGTGCCGTCGGTGCCGAGGCAGACGTTCATGCCCGCCTTTACCATGGCCATGACATCGGCAGCGCCGGATGCCAGCTTGGCGTTGGAGATGGGGCAGTGGACAGCGGAGACCTTCCGCTTGGCCAGCAGCTTGCGGTCAGCCTCCTCCAGCCAGACGCAGTGGGCGGCGATGCCGCCGTTGTCAAAGAGGTGGTGGCAGTCCAGTACCTGCGCGGGCGTCAGGCCGTACTTGTCCTTGCAGCTTTCATGCTCGCTCTCGGTCTCGGAGAGATGCACGTGCATGGCAAGGTTGTTGTTGTAGGCATATTCCGCCACGGCATCCCAAAGGGGATACTGGGAGGTATATTCCGCATGGACGGAGGCGTCCACCTTGATGCGGCCGCGGTCAAAGTTGTGCCACTTTTCGTGCAGCTCTACCATTTCGCGGCAGCGGATGTCCGTTTCAAAATCGAAGTTCTCCGCATCGAAGAGCAGGGTGCCGCGGGAAATGTTGGCCTTGATGCCGCTTTCGGCTACAGCCTCGGCGATCTCATCGCAGAAGTTGTACATTTCGGAAATGGAGGTCACACCGAAGCGCAGGCATTCCGCGATGGCCAGCAGAGAGGCGGCCTTCACGCAGCGGCCGTCCAGACGGTCTTCGCGGGGGAAAATATAGTCATTGAGCCAGGTGGCCAGATCGTGATCGTCGGCATAGCCGCGCAGGATCGTCATGGGAAGATGCACATGGCAGTTGATGAGACCGGGCATCAGCACCATGCCGGTGCCGTCCACGATCATCTGCGGCTGCTCTTCGGGGGCCTTGTTGCCGATGTAGCTGATCTTGCCGTCGGTCACGCCCACATAGGCATCCGGCAGCACACGCATCTGCTCGTCCATGGTAACGACGGAAACGCCGGAAAATAATGTATCCATAGAAGTAACCTCACAGTTCGGAAAGCGCCTCGCCGTTCAGCAGACGGAAGATCTCGTCCTTTTCCTGCAGGACGGGCTCCAGACGCTCGATGTATTCTCGGGGGAATTTGGGGTTGTGGAAGCGGAGGATCTTGCCGCCGGGCAGATTGACCTTGTTCATACCGCCGCCGCCCACGGAAAGAATGGAATGCAGCTCCTCCATCATGTAGATATTGTAAAGCCCTTCAAAGCCGGGCTTGCACCAGCCCACGTTCTCAAAGCTGCCGGACATATACTTCTGCCGGTAGAGGTAGTAGGGAACGTAGCCTGCTTCGCGCAGCCGCTGTTCGGCGCCCTCCAGCATGGCGGCCACCTCCTGCTGGGCAGGAAGGTTGCGGCGGTCATGGTAGAGGTCGGCGCTCTTTTTGAGGGCCAGGGTATGCACGGTGATGTTGCCGGGGTCAAGGGCAATGACCTCCTCCAGAGAACGGAGGAAGGAAGGCGCGGTATCGCCGGGCAGACCGGCGATGAGATCCATGTTGATGCCCGTAAAGCCGGCGCGGACGGCATCGTGATAAGCCTCCACCACGGCAGCGGCGCTGTGCTTCCGTCCGATGGACTTCAGAATCTCGTCGGACATGGTCTGAGGGTTGATGCTCATGCGGTCGCAGCCATGCCGGCGGATGACCGCCAGCTTTTCGAAGGAGAGGGTATCGGGTCTGCCGCCTTCCACAGTATATTCTATGAGGCGGCTCAGGTCAAAATTCGCGGAGATGGCGTCCATCAGCACCCCCATCTGCTCCGAAGAGAGGGTGGTGGGCGTACCGCCGCCGATGTAGATGGTGCGGATGCGGTAGGGGGAAGCCTTCAGCAGCTTTCCCGTGTATTCGATCTCCCGCAGCAGCTGATCGAGGAAGAGCGGCAGCATGCCGGCTTCCCGTTCGATGGACTGGCTGACGAAGGAGCAGTAGGCGCAGCGGGTGGGGCAGAAGGGAATGCCCACATAGAGGGAAAGGTCGGTCTTTTCCAAAAGTCCTGCGGCCTTTACCGTGGCGGCAGAGGCCTCGAGGCAGAGCGCTCTGCGTTCGGGCGAGATGAAATAGACATCCCGCAGCAGACGGTCGGCACTTTTGAGATTGCCGCCCTCCAGCAGATGCTTGGTGGGGATCTTGGTGGGGCGGACGCCTGCCAATGCGCCCCAGGGAGGGGCTTCCGGCAGCAGCTGCAGGGCAGCCAGATAGTAGCACTGCTGCAGCATGCGGCGGCGCAGACGCACCGTTTCCTCCGATGCCTTCAGACGGCGGACGGCCTTCGCCGTTTTGCCGCCGAGGGTGATCTTCGTGGTGGCGGTGAGCCATACCTTGCCCGCGGAAAGGGTGGAAACCGCGCCGTCTTCGCTGCCGAAGGACGCTTCCGTGTATTCAAGAGGCAGCTCAGGGAACAGGCTCAGCTGGAGCTGTTCCAGCGCGTAGCGGTCACTGTGGCCGCGAAGCAGCAGTTTCATTCGTAGAACCTCGTCATATAGGGGTTGGTGCGGCGCTCAAAATCCAGCGTGGTCGCGGGGCCGTGACCGGGGATCACGGTGTAGTTCTCCGGCAGGGAAGCCAGCTTCTGCAGGCTTTCGCGGATCTGCGTCCAGCTGCCGCCGGGCAGGTCGGTCCTGCCGCAGGAGCGGGCAAAGAGGGTATCACCGGAGAACATCACATCGCCGCAGAGCAGGCAGACGGAGCCGGGCGTGTGACCCGGGGTCTCCAGCACACGGAAGGTGAGACCGTCCAGCTTCACTTCATCGCCGTCGGCATACTCCGCCGTGGTGTAAAGAGGGCCGCCGGTGATGCCTTCGGGCAGATCCAGTTCCTTCTCGCAGAGGTAGACGGGAATGTTCAGCGCCTGTGCCAGCGGACGCACCGCGCCCACGTGATCAAAATGGCCGTGGGTCAGCAGGATCATGGCGGCGGTGAGGCCGCGGTCCTGCATGGCGCGGACGATGGTCTCCGGCTGATAGCCGGGGTCGATGATGGCGCAGCGCTTTGTTTCCTCATCCCAGCAGAGGCTGCAGTTGGTCTGGTAAGCGCCGAGGGTCAGTACTTCGTATTTCATAGTTCACCTCAAAGAGCCTTCCCCTTGAGGGGAAGCCTTTTGGTTTTTGTAAGTCTGGAAGCCTCCCTTGTGAAAGGGAGGTGGCCGAGCGCCAGCGAGGTCGGAGGGATTCAAAGAAAAACGATGCCGGGGAATCCCCCAGTCAGCTTCGCTGACAGCCCCCTTTGACAAGGGGGCCTTTCGGCTTTTGCAAACCGGGAGGCAAGTTATTTCATCACATGATGTCCTTCGTGTCCACGATGAGAGTCACGGGGCCGTCATTGACGGAAGCCACCTGCATTTCCGCGCCGAATTCGCCGTGCTGCGGCGGGAACCCCATGGCTTCGCATTCGCGGAGGAACTGCTCGTAGAGCGGGATGGCGATGTCGGGGCCTGCGGCCTGCAGGAAATTGGGGCGGCGGCCCTTGTGGCAGTCGCCGTAGAGGGTAAACTGGCTGACCACCAGCACCTCACCGCCCACGTCGGCAAGGCTCTTGTTCATCTTGCCGTTTTCATCGTGGAAAATGCGCAGACCGAGGATCTTGTCAGCCATTTTATGGCAATGGGCGGGGGTATCTTCGGGCGCGACACCCAGCAGGATCAGAAGGCCGTGGCCGATCTGACCGTTGACCGCACCGGCGATGGTGACGGAAGCGGATTTGACACGGGTAACAACTGCTCTCATGGGAGAAACTCCTTAATTTGTTCCGCGGCGTACGGAAATAACGCCGGAAATGTTGCGGATCCGCTGGCGCACCTGATTCAGTACGCTCAGATCCTTGACCTCGAAGGTCAGATGCAGGACAGCCTTGCTGCCGCCCACATCGCGGCCGCTGATCTCCGTCATCTTCAGCTTGGCGGCGGTGATCACATTGGCCACATCCAGCAGCAGACCGTTGCGGTCTGCGGCTTCCACGACCAGCGTGGTGGGATAGTTGCCCTCCACATCGTCGGCCCAGCAGACATTGACCCAGCGGCCGTTCTGCTCCGGGTCATCGGGGCGGACATTGGGGCAGTCCTTCCGGTGAACGGAAACGCCGAAGCCCTTGGTGATAAAGCCGATGATGTCGTCGCCGGGCACCGGGGCGCAGCATTTGGAGAATTTGATCATGCAGCTCTCGATGTCCTCCACGATGACGCCGGAATCGGCATGACGGGGCTGGCGGGGCGAGAGCGGATTGGCGAAGGGATCCTTCTGAACGGCTTCTTCCTTGGTGGCTTTGCCGGCACGGAGCAGCTCTTCTCTGGCGCGGTTGAAAGCCTTGAGGGAGGTGATGCCGCCGTAACCGATGGCAGCATAGAGATCCTCCAGCGTTTCATAGCCGTTTTTGCGAAGCAGGGTCTGCAGAAGCTCGTCGTTCTGCAGGACAGTGGGGCTGACGTTGTTGCGGCGCAGCTCGGATTCAAAGCTGGATTTGCCGCCGGCAATGTTCTCTTCTCGGCGTTCCTTCTTGAACCACTGCTTGATCTTGATGCGCGCCTGATTGGACTTGCAGATATTCAGCCAGTCGCGGCTGGGACCCTTGGGATTCTTGGAGGTCAGCACCTCCACGATATCGCCGTTTTTCAGCACGGCGTCGTAGCCCGCGATGCGGTTGTTGATCTTGGCGCCCACCATGGAATTGCCGACGCCGGAGTGGACCGCATAGGCGAAGTCGATGGGAGTGGAACCGGCGGGCAGGTTGATGACTCTGCCCTTGGGCGTGAAGACGAAGACCTCGTCGTCGAACATATCCACCTTGAGGGACTGGATATAGTCCTCCGCCTCCACATCCTGCTGGTTTTCCAGCAGACGGCGCACCCAGTCAAATTCATCGGAGCCCTTATTGACGCCCTGCTTGTAGCGCCAGTGGGCAGCGATGCCGTATTCGGCGGTCTGGTGCATTTCCCAGGTGCGGATCTGCACCTCGAAGGGAACGCCCTCCTTGCCGATGACGGTGGTGTGCAGACTCTGATACATATTGGGCTTGGGGGTGGAGATATAGTCCTTGAAGCGGCCCGGTACGGGCGTATAGAGGTCATGGACATGACCCAGCACGTTGTAGCAATCGGGGATGGTGTCCACGATCACGCGGAAGGCATAGAGGTCATAAAGCTCGTCCATGGACTTGTTCTGATCCTTCATCTTGCGGAAGATGGAGGCCACGTGCTTGATGCGGCCGGAGATGGAGCCGTGGATGCCGACCTCGTTGAACCGCTGAGTCAGGGTGTCCTGAATGCGGTTCATAAAGCGCAGATCTTCTTCCTCGTGGCTGTCGAGGTAGGACATGATCTGGCTGTAGCGTTCCGGCTCCAGATAGCGGATGGCCAGGTCTTCCAGCTCCCATTTGAGCTTCTGCATACCGAGGCGGTGTGCCAGGGGCGCATAGACGTCCATGGTCTCCTGCGATTTGATGATCTGCTTGTGGGGCGGCATATGCTGCATGGTGCGCATATTGTGCAGGCGGTCGCAGATCTTGATGAGCACCACGCGGATATCCTTGCTCATGGCGAGGAACATCTTGCGCAGATTCTCCATCTGCTGCTCCTCGGCAGTAGCATAGGGCGCGCGGGTCAGCTTGGTAACGCCCTCCACCAGCGCCGCGATGGTGGGGCTGAACATGGTGGAGATCTCGTCATAGGTGGTCTGGGTGTCTTCCAGACAGTCGTGCAGCAGGGCGGCGAGGATGGCGTCGGTGTCGAGGCCGGTCTCCGCCACGATCTCCGCTACTGCCAGAGGATGGATGATATAGGGCGAGCCGTCCTTGCGCTTCTGCGTCTTGTGCTTTTCTTCCGCGTAGTGGAAGGCCTGTTCCACGCGGCGGATGTCCGCAAAGGGGGCATAGCGGCGGATCGCATTTACCATGGAAGTATAATGTTCGGATACGGATTCCATACGATCATTCACCGGCCTTTCTGGATTTCAGCTGTTGGATAATGCCGCTCTGGTCGAGGTCGACCTTGCGGCCGTCGGAGGTGAGAGTGATGTGCAGCAGGCGCTGATGCTCCTCCAGCTGGAGGAGACCCAATTCGTCAAATACATCCAGGCAGATACGGATGCGGGCGGGACGGCAGTCGATGCCGGCATAGCGGGATACCTTGCGGGAGAGGCAGGTATAGGTATCGGAAAGCATGCCTTCCTGGCTGTGGCTCATCAGATAGCGCCAGAGGGATACGAATTCGCTGCGGGCGGGCAGCAGGTCTGCCGCCTCCTGCGGCTGCAGATGCCCGTTCAGATAGCGGCGGTAAAGGCCTTCGTCGGCGGCGCAGATATCCCGATGCTCGCAGTGGGGACGGATGTCCACGAGGTTCAGCTGCACGCTGCGCGTGCCGCGGAATTCATTGATCTGCGGGGTGAAGGCAATTTCAACGGTGTCGCCCAGCGCCACGGAGGCGCGCAGGGCGGTAGTGGAGAAGAAGATGGCGCTGAGGGCGTGATTGCCGCGCATGAGCCGCAGCCGCAGATGCTTGCCGCCGCCCACCTCGGAAAGCTGCTCCACCTTCAGATTGTCCATAAAGAACAGGGGGCGGGGGCAGCCGGTGCCGCAGGGTTCCAGTTCATCAAGGGCGCAGACATTGTCCAGCGTCAGCAGGTCGGGACTGACGGCGCAGTCGATCTCCAGCGCGGTGCGGCATTCGCCGGATTCGAGGAATTCCCGCGCGAGGACATTGACCTCCTCGCGGAAGCGGTCGATCTGATCGCAGCGGATGGTGAAGCCCGCCGCCAGCTCATGGCCGCCGTAGCTTTCCAGCAGCGGAGAGAGAGTCTCCAAAGCGGAAAACAGGTTAAAGCCGCCGTAGGAACGGGAGGAGGCTTTGCCGTGACCGTTGTCGGGGCAGATGAGGAAGGTGGGGCAGCGGTATTCCTCCGCCAGACGGGAGGCCACGATGCCCACCACACCCTGATGCCAGTCTTCGTTGGAAAGCACGATGGCATAGGGCTTTTCTTTGGCGGGAAGCATGGAAACGGCATCCTGATAGATGGCGGATTCCACGCTCTGCCGCTGACGGTTCAGCTGGCAAAGCTGCTGCGCCAGGGTCGAGGCGCGGTGCGGATCGGTGGTGAGGAATAATTCCAGCGCCAGATCCACCTGTCCCATACGTCCCGCGGCATTGATGCGGGGCGCGAGGGTGTAGCCCACGGTACCGGCAGTGATAGGCTGGCGGTCGCAGCCGCATTCCTTCATCAGCGCCTTGAGGCCGATGCGGCGGGGTGACTGCAGCGCTTCCAGACCCTTGGCCACAAAGGTGCGGTTTTCTCCCAGCAGGCTCATGACGTCGGCAATGGTGCCGAGACAGAGAAGATCCGAGTAACGTTCCAGCATGGCCTGCTGATCGCCGTGGATGGCGGCGGCCAGCTTGAAGGCTACGCCGACGCCGGAAAGCTCCTGATGGGGATAGGTGTGATCCTTGCGGTGGGGATCCACCACTGCGATGCAATCCGGCAGGATGTCCTTGCATTCGTGGTGGTCGGTGATGCAGAGGTCGATACCCAGCTCACGGCAGAGCTGCGCTTCTTCCAGCGCGGTGATGCCGCAGTCCACCGTGATGATGAGGTCGGTGCCGCGCTCATGGAGCGTGCGGATGGCCAGCTCGTTGAGGCCGTAGCCCTCCTCCAGACGGCCGGGTATGTAGGGCGTGCAGCAGTCGCTGCCGCCCTGCCAGCGAAGGAAGTCCGTCAGCAGGGTGGTGGCGGTGATGCCGTCCACATCATAATCGCCGAAAACCACGATCCGCTCATGACGATGCAGTGCCAGACGAACTCTGTCTGCCACTTTGTCCATGTCCCGCATCATGAGGGGGTCTATGAGGGGGATGCCGGCGTTTAAAAACTCTCTTGCCGCTTCAGGGGTCGTAAACCCGCGGCTGCACAAAACCGCGGCTGTCAGCGGGGAAAAACCTCCCGCCTGCAGCCCGGCAGCGGCGTTTTGGTCGTAAGACGCCACTTGCCATAATCCATATTTCACGTAAAACACATCCAAAAAGTCATTTTTCAGATATTATACCAAATTCCGCTCCATATCTCAATCGGTTTCTGCGAAATTTCCGTTCTTCCGGAGGAAAAACCTGCTTCTGACGGGGCTGCTTCCGCGGCAAAGCCCGCAAACGCAGCCGAAGAACGGACAGTTGACAATGGAACGGGATTGAAGATGGAAGAGCGAAGATGCTTGTCATTCCGAGCGGACGCGAGGAATCCCGCGCATCAGAACGTCGAAACCCAACGGGAGGCGAAACGCCTCCCCTACGATAATAACAAACGTATCAGAATGTAGGGGAGGGCCTCTGTGCCCTCCCGCAGACCCCGGGCGATCGGTGATCGCCCCTACGGACAAGAACGAACGAAATTCAAAGACTGTAGGGGCGATTCTTGAATCGCCCGCGATGCCTGTTCACAATTTGTCATTCCGAGCGCAGCGAAGGATCTCCCACGGATCGGAAATCGAAAACCAACGGGCGGGATGAATCCCTCCACCGCCTCCCTCAAGGTGAATTGGCCAAATGCCAAGAGAGGGCGGCCCGGGCCGTTCACAAGGGAGGCTCAAAAGGCCCCCTTGTCAAAGGGGGCTGTCAGCGAAGCTGACTGGGGGATTCAGCAGCGGATAGATCAGTTGGCGGGGACGCCCGCCCCTACGAGAAGTACGGAACGATACATAGAACCTGCCCTTGCCTCTCCCTGTGGGAGAGGTGTCCGAGCGCAGCGAGGACGGAGAGGGCAACAAGGGACCGGGAACCCTCTCAGTCACCTTCGGTGACAGCTCCCCCAAAGGGGGAGCCAAGGAGCAGCATACGGAACGCCGGAGATTCTTCGTCGTTTCACTTCTCAGAATGACACAGAATTGAGCATCCCATAAAGCCACCCTCTGTTGAGGGAGGTGGATTTTGCCGAAGGCAAAAGACGGAGGGAGAGAATACTGCGAATAACGGATGTATTGACGTCCTTCCTCATCGCACCCGCCTGTAAGCGGAGCACCTGAAGGATCAAACCATACATACTTGATGCGAAAACGGAATTGACATCCGTGGTATAATATCCCTCGGACAGTACTTGAGAAAAGAGGGGAAACGGATGAAAAAGACGGCGAGCCTGTCGGTTCTGGCGGCAGGCACTCTGTGGGGCACCATGGGCATCTTCGTCCGCCATATGAACAGCGCGGGGCTGCAGTCACCGGAGATCGTGCAGCTGCGTATTCTGACCGGCCTTGCCGTGGTGGGACTCTATCTGCTGCTGCGGGACAGATCCCTGTTCCGTGTGCGCGTCCGCGACCTCTGGTGCTTTTTCGGTACGGGCATCGTCAGCCTGCTGCTCTTCTCCTTCTGCTATTTTACCGCCATGAATCACACCAGCATCGCGGTGGCGGCGGTGCTGCTCTATACGGCGCCCATTTTCGTGATGCTGATGAGCCTGCTGCTCTTCCGCGAACGGCTGACGGGACGGAAGACTGTTTCCCTGCTGCTGGCCTTTGCGGGCTGCGTGCTGGTTTCGGGTCTTGGTTCGGGCGATGCCGTTTCGCTGCCGGGCCTGCTGCTGGGGCTGGGCGCGGGCTTCTTCTATGCGCTCCATTCCATCTTTGGCAGATACGCCGTGGACAGGGGCTACAGCTCCTGGACGATCACCTTCTATACCTTCCTGTTCTGCGCCGCGGGCGGTATGTTTCTTGCTGATTGGACTGCCATCGGCACGGCGGTCTCCGCGGGCGGTACGCTGCCCCTTTGGATCCTTGCCATGGGCGTGGTCACGGCCTTCTTCCCCTATGTGCTGTATTCCTCCGGCCTGCAGCAGATGGAATCCAGCAAGGCCTCCATCCTTGCCTCCGTGGAGCCTGTGGTCTGCGCGCTGGTCAGCGTGTTCCTCTTTCGGGAACCCATCGGCATCGGCGGCATCGCGGGCATCGCGCTGGTGCTGGCTGCCATCACCGTGCTGAGCCTGCCGGAGCGAAATGCAGATTTCTGAACTTTCCGTTAACATTCGCCGCGGGCGGTTGTAAATGAAAAAGAATCCGATATAATAGTTCTATATCTTCCCCAGAAGGAGGGATCCCGCGGTGTTTCGCAGACTCGGAGAGCGATTCCGCATCTTCATGTACGGCCGCTACGGCACCGACAAACTGAATTTTCTGCTGCTTTGTACCGGCCTTGTGCTGAGCATTCTCAGCAGCTTTATCGAGGAGCTGGCGTTCCTTGTGATCTTTTCCTACGCGCTGATGATCTGGTGCATTTACCGGATGTTCTCCCGCAATATCGCTGCCCGCCAGCGGGAAGCCGCGGCCTATACGCGCTTTAAGAAATTCTTCGCGGATCGGAAGAATCGCTATTATGCCTGTCCGTCCTGCGGTCAGACCGTCCGCGTTCCGCGGGGCAAAGGCCGCATCAGCATCAAATGTCCGCGCTGCGGTCAGCGTTTTGAAAAGAAAACTTAACTGAAAAAGAATCCCCGTCATTCTTCTGAATGACGGGGATTTTCGCATTTATTGTTCCGCTGTGCGGTCAAAGAGAGAACTGGTGGATTCGGCGGGGATCTCCCGTCCTTCCATGCAGGCTTCAAACTGATCGCGGCTCATAGTGTCGTGCTCCATGAGGTAATCCGCCACGGCGCGAAGCTGTTCGCGGTGCTCTTCCAGAATGGCGCGGCACTTTTCGTAGGCTTCGTCCACCACGGATTTGACCTCTTCATCGATCTCACCGGCCACGCGCTCGGAGTAGGTCTTGGTTTTTTCGTAATCCCGACCCACAAAGATCTCATCACCGCCGGTATAGGACACCGTGCCTAGACGGCGGCTCATGCCGTATCTGGCCACCATATCACGGGCGATCTCCGTGGCGCGCTGGATATCGTTGGAGGCACCGGTGGAGATGTCATCCAGCTCCAGGGCTTCCGCGATGCGTCCGCCGAGGAAGGAGACGATCTGCTCGAACATCTGGTTGCGGGAGGCATAGTTCTTGTCATGATCCGGCAGGCTGACGGTCATGCCGCCGGTGGCGCCTCTGGGAATGATGGTCACCTGATGCACAGGATCATGGGTGGGCAGATGGTACATGGCCACGGCATGACCTGCCTCATGGATGGCGGTCAGCTTCCGTTCGTGCTTCGTCACCACGCGGCTCTTTTTCTGCGGGCCAAGCAGCACCTTCATCATGGCCTCCTCCAGATCCTGCATGAGGATCACGGGGCGGTTCTGGCGGGCAGCCAGCAGGGCGCCTTCGTTCAGCAGGTTGGAAAGATCCGCGCCGGTGAAACCGGCGGTGGCCTGCGCCACGATCTTGAGATCCACATCGTCGGCGAGGGGCTTGTCCTTGGCGTGGACATGAAGGATCTCCTCGCGGCCCTTGGAATCGGGGCGGCCTACATAAACCTGACGGTCAAAGCGGCCGGGACGCAGCAGAGCGGGATCGAGGATGTCCTTGCGGTTGGTGGCTGCCATGACGATGACGCCTTCGTTCTGACCGAAACCGTCCATCTCCACCAACAGCTGGTTGAGGGTCTGCTCGCGTTCATCATGTCCGCCGCCGAGACCGGCGCCACGGCGACGGCCCACGGCATCGATCTCATCGATAAAGACGATGGAGGGTGCCATTTTCTTGGCGTTTTCAAAGAGGTCGCGGACACGGCTGGCGCCCACGCCCACATACATCTCCACGAAATCGGAGCCGGAAATGGAGAGAAACTGCACATCCGCCTCGCCGGCCACGGCACGGGCGATCAGCGTCTTGCCGGTACCCGGAGGACCCACCAGCAGCACGCCCTTGGGGATCTTGGCGCCCAGCGCAGTGTACTTTTTGGGGTCGCGCAGGAAATCCACGATCTCCTGCAGCTCTTCCTTTTCCTCTTCCGCGCCGGCCACATCGGCAAAGGTGACCTTCTTCTGATCGGAGATACCGATGCGGACATTGGCCTTGCCGAACTTGGCCATCGCATTGTTGCCGCCGCTCATGCGGGTCATCATCAGGAACCAGAAGATGATCATCACCACGATCAGCAGCAGATAGGGCAGGAATTCCAGGAACCAGGAGGGCTCACTGTCGGGACGGAAGTCATATTCCTCCAGAATGCCCGCTTCCTTCTGGGTGCGGATCAGCTCGCCGAGGTCTTCGCGGAAGTATTCCGTGCTGGCCAGCTCGCAGGTGACGGGGGCGTCGTCTTTGCCGTGGGTGGTCAGCGTCATGTAGAGCACATCATCCTTGGTGTAGAACGAGCGCACGGACTCCGACTCAAAGAGGGCGGTGGCTTCGGAATAGGAAATGGGTTCCGGTTCGCTGCTCAGGACAAAGTTATAGAGCATCATCAGCGCGATGCCGCAGAGGATGACGAACAGGAACAGGTTAAAGGGTTTTGGTTGCTTATTCAAGGGTGAAACTCCTTACTTTTCGTAAACTTCCGGGCGCAGAACGCCGATGAAGGGAAGATTGCGGTAATAGTCATTGTAATCCAGACCGCAGCCGACAACGAATTCATTGGGGATGGTGAAGCCGACATAATCGGCCTCGATCTCCACCACACGGCGGGCGGGCTTATCCAGCATGGTGCAGACCTTCAGAGAGGCGGGATTCATCTTTCTGATGTGCTCCACGGTGAATTTCAGCGTCAGACCGGTATCGATGATATCCTCCAGAATGACGACATGGCGGCCTTCCAGATTCAGGCTCACATCCTTCTTCATGACGATGGTGCCGGAAGATTCGGTGCCTGCGCCGTAGGAAGAAACAGCCAGCAGGTCGATCTGGCTCTTGATGGGAACGGCACGGATCATATCGCTGAAGAAGACGACAACGCCCTTCAGCACACCGAGGAACACGGGATCCTTTCCTTCATATTCTGCGGCCAGTTCACGGCCCATTTCGCGGATGCGGCGGTGCAGCTCTTCCTCGCTGATCAGTACTCTTGCAATGTCCTTCATCATGATGGATGCTCTCTCCTCTATTCATATGATTGAAATTGAACGGCCAGAACCGGGTCTCCCGGCTTTGGCAGATAATCCCGGCTGACGCCGAGAGAATATACGGCCAATACGCGATCCTCCGCGGCCAGTACCGGCAGCAGATCCCGCTGCAGAACGGGGATCTTTCGGTCGATCATCAGCCGCTTGAGGGAACGGGTCCCGCCGGACAGGGCGATGAAATCGCCGCTGCGGCGGCTGCGGACGGTGACGACTCCCGGGAGGGAGCGGGCGTCCAGCAGGAGGGTATTTTCGCTTGCGTCTGCCGCATCCTTTTGCAGGGTGCAGATGACGCGCAGGGAGCATTCCGGCAGAAGCAGCTCACCGGGTACGGGCAGCAGACGGGGGATCAGAACATCCGTTTCCTGCCTTGTGAACTGCAGAAGACCGCAGCTTTGCACGGCTTCCCATGCCGCGGGCAGGCTCAGCCGTCCGCTGTGGGGCAGCTGCTTCCGCAGGGCTTCCACATGGCCGAGATCCCACGGGATCCCATGGCGGCGCAGCAGCAGGATCAGCACGCGGCGCAGCAGCGCCGTGGGCAGCTTCAGCAGCGTTTCGCAGTCCCAGCCGTCCTGACGGGCGGCTTTTTTAAGTTCTTCTTCCGCCAGTGTGTCCAGAAAGGCGTCTTCCTCCCGCAGCAGCAGGCTTTCCGCCAGCACCGTGCGGGAAAGAGCGGGATTTTCCTCCCGCAGCGGTGGGATCACATGATGGCGGATCCGGTTGCGGCGGCAGAAATCGGTTTCGTTGCTGCCGTCCTCCCGCCAGTTCTGTCCGGCATCACGGAGGTAGGAAAGAATCTCTTCGCGGGTCACGGGCAGCATGGGACGGATCAGCCTGCCGCGCTTTGGCGGAATGCCCGAAAGTCCCCTGAGGCCGCTGCCGCGCAGCAGATTCATGAGCACGGTCTCCAGATTGTCGTCGGCGGTGTGCGCCGTGGCAACGGTGCCGTGCAGGGTATCAAAAAAGCGGTAGCGCAGCGTTCTGGCAGCCTCCTCGAGGGAAAGGCCGTGCTGCCGCGCATAAGCGGCGGCGTCGCCGCTGCCGAGGTGGAAGGGGATC
>JAFSHY010000100.1 GCA_017440065.1 Oscillospiraceae bacterium
AACATCGGCCTTGACACCGAAGACATAGACCTCGCCGGGGGACTGAATGCGGGTGGAATAGAGCAGTGTGCCGGCAGCACCCAATACGATCTTCGCCGTACAGCCGGCCATATCCATGGCTCTGCGGAAGGCCATGGCGCCGCAGGAGGCCTCCGGATGGAGGAAGACCACCATACCGTCTTTGAGATGCGGGATCATCTTTTCCGCCATGCTCTGATGATAGATGGAGGGAAGCACCATCATGACGATATCGGCGCCCTCCATGGCCTTACCGATGTCGGTGGTAGCAAATTCAATGGGGCCAAAGCCCTCCAGCGCGTGATGAAGCTGAATGCCGCCCTTTTCGTTCAGCGCATTCACCGTGGCAGAAACCACATCATAGAGGCGAACCTTCTCGCCAAGAATGGAAAGGTGACCCGCAATGGCCTGACCGCCGTTGCCGCCGCCGAGAATTGCCCAAGTTTTTGCCATAATCCTTCTCCTTTATGCCTTGTAAGGCTCTGTTACAGTTCTTGTTTCCACCCGATAGCCCGCGATGGCATCCCAATCCGGCGTAATGCCCAGACCCGGCCCGTCCGGTACATCCACGAAACCTTCGGCCACATGGATATGGGTATGGAAATCGGAGATGTCCTTTTCCAGCCGGTTGGGCGAGAAATAAGCATGACCGATGGTGTTGACGATGTTTTTGCAGGTTGCGCCGATCTGTAGAGAAGCCGCCTGCGTGATTCCCTCCTCGATCATGGAATTGAAGAAAACCTGAATGCCGTGGGCTGCCGCATACTCGCAGATGGCCTTGGCCGGCCGGATGCCGCCGTTTTTCGTTACCTTGATGCTGAAAATGTCCACGGCCTCCGCCTTGATGAGGCGCATGGCATCCTGCAGGGTGGCAACGCCCTCGTCGGCGGAGAGGGGCATATCCAGGCAGCGGCGCAGGCTTGCCATACCCTCCACATCCCAGCTCTGCAACGGCTGCTCGAAGAAGAGGATGCCGCAGTCGCGGATCTCGCGGCCGTAGCGCCGTGCCGTATCCAGATCCCAGCCCTGATTGGCATCCACGATCAGCGGGTAATCCTTCCCCACAGCTTCCCGTACAGCCCGGGTACGGGCCGCATCCAGTTTCCAATTGGGGCCGCCGATCTTAATCATGCAGCCGTCATAGCCCAGCGCCTTGGCTTCCAGCACTTCGGCTGCGCTTTCCTCCGGTGTGCTGCCTCCGATGGACCACATGCAGCGGATCGTATCCCGCCGCTTGCCGCCCAACAGCTGATGCACCGGCATCCCGCTCCATTTGCCCCAAATATCGTATGCCGCCATATCCAGCGCCGATTTTGCCAGGTGCTGATTGCGGATCGCGGCATCCATGCGGCGGTGGAGTTCGTTGATATTGGTAGGATCGGCGCCGATGAGCATGGGCGCCAGATGATGCTCCAGCACCGTCATGACAGATTCTGCGCTGTCGCCGGTGAACAGCGGCCAGGGATCGCATTCGCCGATGCCGGTAATGCCTTCGTCGGTTTCCATGATCACCAGCACCGGGGTGGCCAGCGAAAAAATGCCATATTCCTGTGAGAGGTGATAGGGATGCTTCAGCGGTACAGCCAGCCGCTCCAGCCGGATCGATGTGATCTTCATCGGAACTCCCCCTTGTTTTAAAGTTTAAAGGTTGAACCTTTAAACTTACTATAGCATGTTTTTTCTTCCTGTCAAGAGCCGACGGCGGGAATGATTGCTTTTTTCTTTCCCGTCCTTTATAATGGAGAAAACGATTGGAAAGGAGTGCCCCTATGCAGCCATTCAAACGCCAATCCCTGAACGAGCAGCTGATGCAGCTATTGACCGATGCCATCGTGCGGGGCGATCTGCCCGCGGGCAGCAAGCTGCCGCCGGAAGCGGAGATGGCAGCCGGTTTCGGCGTCAGCCGCAATACACTGCGGGAATCGCTGAAGGTGCTGGAGGTCTTCGGCATCATCGAATCCCGCCACGGACAGGGTACCTTCGTTTCCGAATTCGCGCCCCGGCGCATTCCCAATATTCAGATCATCCAGCTGCTCTCCGAAAACCGTTCCGTCCATGCGCTGATGGATGCCCGTCTGGTGGTGGAGCCCGGTCTGGCTGAGCTGGCGGCGGAGCGCCGCACCGAAGAGGAGATCGATGCGATCCGCGAGAGCCTTGGCATGATCTTCCGGGGAGAAAACAGCGATGTCCGCGGGCTGTTCCATATGCAGGTCGCCCGTGCCGCCAAATGCAGCATGATGAGCAGCTTTCTGGAGATGCTCTTCCTGCAGTTGCTTCACTCCCCCTATCCTGCCTTGCAGGACAGCGTGACCGCAGATTACAATGCTGCCGAGATCCGGGAGCATGAAGAGATCCTGCAATGCATCATGGACCGTGACGGCATCGGCGCCCGCGAAAAAATGGCGCGCCATCTTCGCAACCGCTTTGATCTCATCTATCAGAAAGCAGAATAGCAAAAACAGCAGGATCCCGCTTTGGGATCCTGCTGTTTTTCAGCTGTGAATTGTCAATTGATCAAAGGCCCATTTCCTTCTTGACCTCGCCGAAGCACTTGACGGCAAAGTCCAGATCTTCTTTCGTATGACCGGCGGAGATCTGCGTGCGGATGCGGTCGCGGCCCTTGGGCACGACGGGATAGCAGAAGGCTACCACGTAGACGCCCTTTTCCAGCATTCTGCGGGCAAATTCGTGGGCGACCTTGGGATCATAGAGCATGACGGGAACGATGGGATGCTCACCGGGCAGCAGATCGAAGCCCAGCTTTTCCATCTCGGCGCGGAAATAGCGGCCGTTTTCGTGGACGCGGTCGCGCAGAGCGGTAGATTCCTCCAGCAGTTCGATGGTGCGGATGGTGGCGGCGCAGATGGCGGGCGCCACGGTATTGGAGAACAGATAGGGGCGGCTGCGCTGGCGCAGCAGGTCGACGATCTCCTGACGGGCGGCGGTATAGCCGCCGGAAGCACCGCCGAGGGCCTTGCCGAAGGTGCCGGTGATGATATCCACCCGGTCCATTTCACCGCAGAATTCAGCGGTGCCTCTGCCGTGCTCACCCATGAAGCCTACGGCGTGGCTGTCGTCGACCATA